>CALKIA010000554.1 GCA_937988705.1 uncultured Chloroflexota bacterium
GGCACGGCGCTCACCACCCACGTGCTGCAGCAAGGGCAGAGGAGCGGCGCGCAGAGGGGCTATTTGCAGGTTTTAGGCAGCAACGCCACCGCGCAGCGCCTGTATGCGCGCCTCGGTTATCAGTTTAGCTACCCATACTGGTATCGCCTGAAGGCGTGACCTCAAGAGCGCACAGCGGCGGCGGGTCACCCTTATGCAATTTTCGAAAAGATCACGGTGTTTGTAGGGATAAGGCTGGCCGGTCAGTGCGCAGAATACCGTGCTTCAAGGTATTTTCGTAGGGTTCTGGGTTTTGCGGGCGAGGAAAGCCTCGTCCACAAACCACCAAAATTGATCTGAATGCCCTACTGCACGCGCTTCTGCGCACTGACCGGCCTGCGCTATCCATGGATCGTAGGGGCAGACCTATGTGTCTGCCCGGTATCGGGTGCCCACGCCTATGTCTCTACGCCTCCGCTTGCAGCACCGCCAAACAGAGCTCCACCGCTTCGACCATCTGATCCAGCGGCATCCCGGTCGTGACATCGCCATCGGTCTTGAGCAGGCCCGGCACATGGATGAACCCGCATGGGAGATTCAGCCCCGCCTGCTCAACGAACTGGCGCGCCGCATAAAATACATGATTGCACACATATGTCCCGGCGTGGTTGGAGATCGCCGCCGGGATGTTCCGTTCCTTCAAGGTGGTGAGCATAGCTTGCAGTGGCAGCGTCGACCAGTATGCAATCGCACCCTCAGTGTCGATCAAGTCGCCGGTTTTCAACTGGCCGTTGTTGTCGGGAAGCGCGGCGTCATCCACATTGATCGCGATCCGCTCCAGCGTAATCGCCGTGCGGCTTTGCGCCACGCCGAGCGCGATCACGGCCTCAGGCTGCCATTCTCGGATCGCCGCGCAGATTTTCTCCGCCGCCGCGTGATATTCGGTCGGCAAAATCAGTGTCAGCAGATCGGGCTGGCGTTCGGCCAGCGCCTGCACGATCAACTGCGAAGGATTAATCTCAACTTCCCCAAACGGGGTAAACCCGGTCACCAACACGCGCACTGAGGCTCTCCTGTCATTCTGATTTTGGCTGCCCAATACTCGGAACAATCTTTACTTAATTGCCAAACCCTTAAGATTACTTTACTAAATCGTTTACGTTACAACTCAAAAAGCGGGCTTTTAATTAAGTTGACCGAAACATTACAGAGCGTAACGATAGTCATGCTGTTTGTCGATATCCTGAAAAGCTTCTTCAATAATGCAACACTCCTCTTCGCAGTCACCTTGGGCTACTCGTACCTTGCCCAGCGTTTGACTTCCCACAGTTATCTGCGCTCCATCGTGCCCGGTCTGTTGTTCGGCATCTGCGGCCTGCTCAACATGCTGTCTCCGTTACACGTTGCCCCCGGCGTCTTTATCGACTCGCGCACCATTATCATCGCGCTTTCAGGAGCGCAAGGCGGCTTCTTGAGCGCCGTCATCACTGCGAGCATCATCAGTGTCTTTCGGCTGTCCGTGGGCGGAGTAGGGATCGCCTCGGCCTTGCCGGGGATCTGGCTCAATGTCCTGCTGGGAACGGCGTTTTACTACTATTTGCAGCGGCTGACGGCAGACCAAACAAATTCCAAGCACATTCTGAGTTCATATTTCGGCATGGGGGTGATATCGACGCTGCTGGCCATTGTGCCCTTCGCGCTGCTACCCCCCGGTATCCGGGAAGAGACTTTTAGCACAGCCAGCATCCCCATGCTGGTAATTTTTCCGCTGACGGGGATGATGGCCGGGTTTCTCCTGTTTCAACAGCGGCGCTATTTTGAGATGATCGCCACGCAATCCAACGAGCGGAATATGCTGCGTACGCTCATCGACAATATCCCCGACTACATTTTCATCAAGGATGCGCAGCGGCGCTTCATTCTCAGCAATCCCGCGCACACCAAAGCAGCTCAGGCGACCTCAGCGCATGAGCTGCTGGGTAAAACGGCGGTCGCCTACTTTTCGCCGGAATTGACCGCGCAGTATGAATCCGATGACCGCCGGGTACTGGCGGGTGAGTCCTTGCTCGCGCAGGAACGGCAGTCGGTCAATGAGCAGGGCGAGCGCATCTATGTCTCGACCACCAAAGTCCCCATCCGTGATACCTTGGGGCGCGTGACCGGAATTATCGGCATCAGCCGCGATATCACCGCCGAAAAGCTGCGCGCCGAGCAAACACAGCAGCTTGATGTGGAACGGCAGCGCACCCGCATGCTCAAATCTTTCATCCAGAATGCTTCCCATGACTTCCGCACGCCGTTGTCCATCATTTCGACCAAGAGCTACCTGCTCTGGCGCGACCCGAACGGCGCGGATCGTGATGAACGGATCACGATGATCAACGCCCAAATCACGCGCCTTTCGCGCCTGATGGATGACACGCTGGAAATGATCGAATTGAACGAAGGCGTCATTGAATATGACTTTCAGTCCGTTAACCTCAGCCGGCTAGTGCAAACCGTGGCCGCTGAGTATGCGGCACGCGTGCAGGAAAACCGTCAGACGCTCAACGTGGCTGTCCCCGAAGACGTGGTCGAAATTGAGGCCGATGAGCAGCTGCTCATGCTGGCGCTCAGGCACCTTGTCAACAATGCGGTGATGTATACCTTGGAAGGCGGGACCATCAGTCTACGCTTGATCCCCAACGAGCAGAGCGTGAGCATCAGCGTTGCGGATACCGGCATTGGCATCGCGCCCGAAGATCAACCCCATATCTTCGAACCGCTCTATCGGGCCGATAAAGCGCGCTCCTATGTCACAGGCGGTACCGGGCTCGGCCTCGCGATCACTAAAAAGATCGTTGAAGGGCATCACGGCGAAATCCGCCTCGTCAGCACACTGGATCACGGCACAATTTTTTATCTTGAACTCCCCTCCACCCAGCCGATTAACCCACCGTTCAATCGGCTGGCGGCAGCTCAAGGCGCATCGTCGCCGTCCCCGCGCTGACCGACCAGGTCTGAAAGCCGAAGCGCTCATACAGGCGCTTGGCCGGGTTCTCCTCACTCACGCTCAAGCTGACGTACCGAAACGACGGGCGCAGCGCCACCAGCATCTGCTCCAGCAAGCGCGATCCAATCCCCTGACCGCGATACTCCGGCGCCAGTGCAATCGAGAGTTCCGGCACATCCTCGGCGATGAATCCGTAGCCGTGCAGCAAGCGGGTCCACGCTGCCCCCACGCATTCCCCATCAGCGCAGGCCAGCACGCCGAGGTCGCCCGCCCGCTGCCCAAAATCCGTGATGTAGCGGGCAATGTCCGGCACATCCACGATGTCGAGCGGCGGCGGGGGCGCATCCGGTGGCACATAGATGGCGTGATACAGCATCGCCCGCAGGCAGTCGGCATCCTCCGCGCGGATAGGTCGGTACGTGATTTCAGGCATGCTTCGGCCTTTCGCTGACGTAATACCGGTGCAGGCAGCCGACCGCCAGTGCGCCGAGCGTATGCCAGAGCGCGTGCCCCTGCACCAGTGACGCTGGCGCACACACGACGCCGGTGCTGTCGAAGATCCACACGATGAAGGCGACCGCGAAGAGTCCCAGCCCGAGGTGCAACCACAACGGTTGCAGTGTGGGCTGCGCGTGTCGGCGATACCAGACTTCGACGCCAAGCGCGGCCAGCAGCACCAGCGCGAACAGGTAGCGACGCGTGTCGGGCAGCGCGATCTGCACCACCGACAACACCGCGTTGAAGCCGAGGTAGATCAGCACCGCTTGGGTCAGCGTCCAACCGCACAGCCGCTGCAAGGCGTAAACCAGCATGAGCGCCGCCAGCAGATACATGCCCAGAATGTCGAAGAACTGCCCGGTAAACGTCAGCGAGGCGTGATAGAACGCGCTACCTAAGCCGATGATCACGGTGCTCAGGCCGACCGCGTACTTGGTCACACGGTTATACGGCGTCCCGGCCACCGCAGTGGCCGCGCCGAGCGCAATCCAGATGCCAACAAAAACGTAGGCGAACGACGACCATGTATTCACGGGCTGAAGGATCGCTTCGCCACTGCGCGCCGCCTCACAGAAGCAGCCGCCCGCTTGCAAACATGTCGCGGGCTGCCAGCTCGTCCATGTCGCCGCCGGGATCTGGGCCAACGCCGCCGCCGCCAGTGCGATGATCAGCACCGACAGCCCAAGGGTGTAGATCACTTGCCGTGTGCTGCTCATAGCCACCCCTTGATAGCACCGTGTATTGCGGCGGCTATTATGCATGATTTCGGGCGCTTAAGCTCGACTCTTGCGGTATTCGCTCTCAGTTGCTGTTTACCAGCGGAGGCTCGGCGGATGCGGTTGTTCTGCGCCCCATTTCTGCTGATTATCCTTGAGATTCGGCTGGGCGATCCAGCGGATTGGCGGGTTCGTGCGCTCCATCTGGTCGGCGGGTGTGATGTGCGCCATGGCGTCGCTCGCCAGCGCCAGCGCGTCGTCCCATTCGTCATGCGCCACTTCGAGGATCAGCGCGTCGTGCATGTCGAGAGCGACGCGGGAGCGCATCCCTTTGGCGCGGTACGCCTCCGACGCGACCACAATCGCCCGTTTGAGCAGTTCGCTCACCCCGCCCTGACACAAATAGTTCCACGCGACAAACGGCGTCGGCACGGCGACCGGTCGCCCCGTCCACAGCTTGAGCTGATTCGTCGTACGCACCTGCTGCTGCGCCGCCGCCCGCATCTTCGTGACCTTGGCGAAGGCCGCGTCTTTCGCCTGAATCAGCCGCCACGCCTCGGATTTCGACACGCCAATGCTCTCGCCTAAGCGCTCCGCGCCCATGCCGTAGGCTGTGCCATACGTGATCTTCTTGGACATATTGCGCAGGCGCTTGCGCTCGGCGGCATCGGCGCGCTCCCACACCGCGCCAAAATACTGCACCCCCATCGTACTGTGGAAGTCTTCGGCGCGGCAGGCGGCGGCAAGGTTATCATCGCCGGAGATATACGCCGCCATGACGTTTTCGGCGTTGCTGTAGTCGATCTCGACCAGCGTGAAGCCCTCATCGCCGATGGCGACGCCCGCCATTGCGGGCATCTTCCAGTTTTGCATATGCGGATAGCTCGACGCCCGCCGCCCGGACTCGGTGGCGATGCTGACGAGGCTGTGCAGCCGCCCGTCATAAGCCGCGTGGTCGATCAGCCCTTCCAGCGCCGAGATCAGCCAGTCGATTTCCAGATAGGCGGCGAGATCGCGCAGTTGTTCGCTGTAGGGTTTCGCTTCTTCGAGGTAGGCCTCGATCACATGCGATCCGGTGCTCAGGTCGGAAAGTTCGACGCGCGCGCCGGAAGTCGCTGTCAGCCGTTTGCGCCCCGCCCGCGTGAAAAACCACGATTTCGGATCCCACTTGGGCAGCGGAATGCTTTTTTGCTCGTACAGGTAGCGCGCCCGCGCTTGCGAACTCCCCGGCGCATCGAGGCCATCGGCGCGTAATCGCGCCGCGACCGTCTCACGTTCCGCCCGCAATTCGACCAACCGCGTTTCGACGAATGGCGTGTTCAGACGGATGCCGCGCGCTGTCATGCGGCAGTATTCATGCAGGGCGCGGCACTCCCACGCGATCAGTTCGGGATCAGCCGGCAGGGCGCACTGGCGCTCGTAGATTTCCAGCGAGAGCCGGGCGTCGTCCTGCGCGTATTCGAGCGTGGTTTCAAGCGGGAGCAGATGCAGCTTGCCGCGCTGACCTTTCATGACCGCCTGCCGTTCGGGAAACGGAATGCCGAGCATCGTCGCCACGCCGAGCAGGCTGTAACTCACATCAATCGCGGGATGCAGCAGCCGCGCCATCGACTGCGTGTCCCAGATGCGTTCGGGGACAAGGCCGCCCGTCAGCTTGGAGAGCTGGCGCAGGTCAAACACCGCATTGTGCGCGATGATCAGCGTTTGCCCGCTGAACATACGCAGCAGAAACGTGTGGATCGCGTCGTCGAAGGGAGCGGCCAAGGCCGTCGTCTCGAGGCGCTCACCCGCGCGCCACGCCAGCGCGATCACCGTGACCGCCGCCGCATAGCTTAAGCCGTAATCGACCTTCGGCCCCATCCCCGGCCAGCGCGTCTCCGTCTCGATATCCAGCGCGACCACTCCAGCCTGTTCACAGCGCCGCAGCGCCGCCCAATCCGGCTCATGCGTTTCCTGAAAGAGCGGTAATTGCATCATGGACTGCGTTCACCATCACCCGACCAATAGCCCGAAATTAGCACAGATTTTCCATTCTCACAACTCGCGCCCGCCATCGAGCGCGGGTTTGAAATAAAGAGTGAAATATCATGTACAATACAGGTATTAGATCAGTACACAGGTGTCCTCTGCCCGGTGGCCAAGACTTGATTGAGGTAGCATGACCTTCGCCCAACCAGCACCGTCTCCCAACTTAAGCGGCAGCACACCCTTCTATCAGATGCTCTCGCAGGCTGGCGTGATGGGGCCGCTCGTGCGCGATTTTGACTGGGCGCGCACGCCGCTCGGCCCGCTCGACAGGTGGCCGCAGAGCTTGCAGACGGCCGTCAGTATCTGCATGTTCTCGCGCTTTCCCATTCTCATCTGGTGGGGAACAGACTTCATTAAAATCTACAATGATGCCTATTGCCCCATCCTCGGCGCCAAGCACCCGCAGGCCCTCGGCCAGCGCGGACAAGAAGTCTGGGCAGAAATCTGGCACATCATCGGCCCGATGCTCGACGGCGTACTGCATGAACGTCAGGCGACCTGGTCGTATGATCAACTGCTGCCGATGGATCGGTATGGCTACACGGAAGAAACGTACTTCACCTTTTCCTACAGCCCGATCCTCGATGAGACGGGCGCGGTCGGCGGCGTGTTCACCGCCGTCACCGAAACGACCGGACGCGTCATCGGCGAACGCCGCCTCAAGACCCTGCATGATCTGGGCGAGCGCGCCACGGCGGGCAAAACCGCCGCCGAAGCGTGCCATATCGCCGTCGAGGTGCTCGCCGCCAACCGGCTGGATTTACCCTTCGCTCTGCTGTATCTGCTGGACGCTGCCGGGGAGCAAGCGCGCCTTATCAGTCACAGTGGGGTTGAGGCGACCAGCACCTTCGCCCCGCGGCTGATCACGCTCAGCCAGGAAACTGCTGGCTGGCCGTTGGCGCAAGTGCTGGCCGACGATCAACCGCTGCTCATTGAGGATCTCCGCGCGCGCCACGATCCGGTGCCCGCTGGCCCATGGGCCGCTGCGCCCGACAAGGCGTATATGCTGCCGATCGCCGCCGCCGGACGCACGCACATCATCGGCTTCCTGATCGCCGGCGTGAGCGCCTACCTCAACTTGGATGACGATTACCGCCATTTCTACGCGCTGGTGGTCGGGCACATCGAAACCGCCATCGCCAATGCGCGCGCCTATGAAGAAGAACGCCAACGCGCGCGCGCCCTTGCGGAAATCGACCAGGCCCGCACGGAGTTTTTCAGCAACGTCAGCCACGAATTCCGCACGCCGCTCACGCTCATGCTTAACCCGCTGCAGGAGATGTCGGCCCATGCCGACACGCTGCCCCGCGAGCAGCAGGAGAATCTGGCAATCGCCTATCGTAACAGTTTGCGCCTGCTCAAGCTGGTCAACACCGTGCTCGACTTTTCGCGCATTCAGTCCAATCGCATTCATGCGTCCTTCGAGCCGACCGATCTGGCCCTGCTCACCACCGACCTCGCCAGCAGTTTTCGCTCGGTGATCGAACGCGCCGGGCTGACGCTCACTATCGACTGCCCGCCGCTGCCCGAAACCGTGTACATTGACCGCGAAATGTGGGAGAAGATCATCCTCAATCTGCTCTCAAACGCCTTCAAGTTCACGTTCGCGGGCGGGATCACCGTGTCGCTGCGCCACGGCGGTCAGCAGGTGGTGCTGCGCGTACAGGATACCGGGATCGGCATCGCGGAGGAGGATCAGCCGTACGTTTTCGACCGCTTCTACCGGATTCGTACGACGCGTTCGCGCACCCACGAAGGCTCCGGGATCGGGCTGGCGCTCGTCGCCGAGCTGGTGAAATTCCACGGCGGCAGCATTGATGTCAACAGCACGCCTAATCAAGGCACGGTGTTCACTATCTTGATCTCGTATGGCTTCGCACATTTGCCCGCTGAACAGGTGGGAGCGACGCGGGTGATCTCCTCCACGGCGATCGGCACGGCGTCGTACACGCAGGAGGCGCTGCGCTGGCTGGCCGAAACGGAACTCGATAATGTTCGCTCCATCGCGCTCGACGGTGAAGCGAAGTTGGTGATCGAAGAAACGCTCCCTGGTACTTCCGAGCAGTCCGCGGCCACCGTCCTGATCATCGACGACAACGCCGACATGCGCGACTATCTGCGGCGGTTATTAGAACCGCGCTATCTCGTGGAGACCGCCACGGACGGCGTCACCGGGTTGGCGTTGATTGAAGATCGACGGCCCAATCTGGTGATCGCGGATGTGATGATGCCGCGCCTCGATGGCTTTGGTCTGCTCGAGAAGGTGCGTTCGGATATTCATTTGCGCACGCTGCCCATCATTCTGCTCTCGGCGCGCGCAGGTGAGGAGGCGCGGGTCGAAGGCCTGCAAGCTGGCGCTGATGGGTACATGGTCAAACCCTTTTCGGCGCGCGAACTGCTGGCGCGGGTCGACGCCCAACTGGCACTGGCCCGACTCCGGCTGGAAACGCAGACGACCGTCGAGAACATCATCGACAGTATCAGCGACCCGTTCTATGCCCTCGATCCGGAGTGGCGCTTCACCTATGTGAATCGCCACACGCAGGCGATGTGGCACAAAACGCGGGACGATCTGCTCGGGCAGCATCTCTGGGACATCTTTCCCGAGGTGACACACATGCCCGCCTACTTGGAGATGCGCCGTGCGGTCGCTGAACAGCAGCCGATCACTTTTGAAAGCTACTCCGCTTTCCTCGAGCGCTGGGTGGAAATCAACCTGTACCCCAGCGGAGCGGGGCTAGCGGTCTACTTTCGCGATATCGACCGGCGCAAACGGATCGAACAGGCGCTGCACAACAGCGAACGCCGCCTGCGCGCCATGTTTGATCAGGCCGCCGTCGGGATTGGACTCACCGACCTCGAATCCCGCATACTGGAAGCCAACCCGGGGTTCTGCGCCATGCTGGGCTACTCTGCCGAAGAGATCATCGGTCTGACGGTCGCGGATATCACCCATCCGGCGGATCTCGCGCTGGATCTGGATTTAGCGAAGCAGGTGGCGCGCGGGGTCATCCCGTCTTACACCATCGAAAAACGCTACTTCCACAAGCAGGGAGGAATCGTCTGGGCGCGGCTGACCTGTTCGCTCGTGCAGCCCTCCGCAGGGTTGGACAGCTACATCCTCGGCATCGTCGAAGACATCACCGAGCAGCAGCGCATCCGCACCGCACTGCGTGACGCCGAAGAACGCTTGCGTCTGATGATCGACAGCGCGAAGGACTATGCCATCTTTGCCCTCGATGCGGCAGGTCGGGTGCTCTCGTGGAATAGTGGCGCCGAGCGGGTGTTCGGGTATCAGGAATCCGACATCCTCGGTCAGGATCGCGCGATTCTGTTTACGCCCGAAGATCAGGCCGCCGACATTGCAGAGCAGGAACTTCAGCGAGCCGTGAAATACGGGTATGCCGAAAGCGAACGCTGGCATCAGCGCAAAGATGGCAGCCGCTTCTTCTCCAGCGGGACAGTCCGCACCATTCGCGATGAGACGGGGGTGCTCAAAGGCTTCACCAAGGTCGCGCGTGACGCCACCGAACGCAAGCTGGCCGAAGATCGCACGGAGATTTTGCAGCAGCTCACCGCCCAACTCTCCGCGCAGCTCACCCGTGAAGCGATGGGTGCCAGCATTGTTCAAGTGATACCCCGCGTCGTCGGCACATCGATTTCCTCGATCTTCCTGCTCAACCCGGCCGAAGCGCGGTTGGAACGGCTGGTACAGCAGGATCTGAATCCACCCATCCAAAAACGGTACGATCGTCTGCCGCTCGCTGATGTCCTGCCCATCACCGATACGGCGCGCGCACGGGAGGCGATCTGGATCAGCTCGCAAGACGACTATCTGGAGCGCTACCCGCACATTCATCAGCAGATTGTGCACAACGGTATTCATGCAACGCTGACTCTGCCGCTGCAACTGGAAGAAACGCTTCTCGGCGCTATCAGCGTGACCTTTCTTCAGCCCAAAATCCTCTCTCGTCAGGAATACGAGCTGCTCAGGGCCATTGCCCATCTGTGCGCGCAGGCCTTACAACGCGCCCAGTTGTTTCAAGCGGAACAAACGGCCCGGAAAGAGGCGGCACTGCGGGCTGAACGCTTGAGTCGTCTGCAAATTGTGACGGAGAAGCTCTCGCAAGCGCTCACCATTGTCGAAGTCGCGCGCGCCGTCATCGATGAGACGGTGCTGCTCATGGGGGCGGTGACCGGTGGCCTCAACCTGCTGGAAAACGAGGATACCTTTGTCGTGATTTACAACAGTCGCTCCAAGCTCTCTGTGGAAGAACGGCAGCGCTGGCAGCGGTTCCCGGCGGATCCGGGGTTGGTCGCGACGCAGGTAGTGCAGCGCTGTGAGCCGCTGTGGTTCGAAACCGGGCCGGCGATGGTCGCAGAATTTCCCAAGCTGACGCAGTTTGGCAACCTCTACCCCGGCGCCTGGGTGATGCTGCCGCTGCTCGTCGATAATCGCCCGATCGGTACCATGGGGTTTACCTTTCCCGAACCGCGTATCTTCCCCCAAGAAGACCGTGATTTCCTGATGGCGCTCGCGCATCAGTGTGGTCAAGCAGTGGAACGCGCGCGGCTCTACGAGATCGAAGCGAACGCCCGGCAGGTGGCCGAAGAAGCCGATGCGCTCAAGATGCGCTTCCTCGGCATGATCTCGCACGAGCTGCGTACGCCGCTGGCCTCGATCAAAGGCTTCGCCGGGACGCTGCTGGCGACCGATATTACCTTCAGCCCCGACGTGCAGCAGCAGTTTTTAGGCGTAATCGACGCGGAAACCGACCGCCTCACCAATCTGGTCGATCAACTGTTGGATTTGTCGCGCTTGCAGTCCGGAACGCTGCGCATCGAACCCGAGTCAGTGACCTTTGAGACCATCTTCGACACCGCGCTAACGCAGCTCCATACCCTGACCGCCCACCATGAACTCCACATCGATCTGCCGCCAAAGCTGCCGCCCCTGTTGGCCGATCCCCAGCGCATCGCGCAGGTGCTGGTCAACCTCGTCGGCAATGCCGTCAAGTTTTCACCAGCGGGGACGCCCATCACCATCACCGTGATGCAGCACGACGCTGCTGTCCAAGTCGATGTGTGCGATCAGGGCGTTGGCATCCCGGCAGAAGACCACGAAAAAGTCTTCGAAGCGTTCCGTCAGTTAGAACGCCGGGGGTTGGGCTACCATCCCGGCGCAGGGTTGGGTTTGGCGATTTGCAAGAGCATTATCGAAGCGCATGGGGGCAGCATCTGGATTCAGGATCAAGCGGTAGGCACGACCATGTCCTTCCGCCTGCCCATGAGCGCAGACGCGGACGTGGACGAGGAACGAGGAACTTCAGGCTAATGTCAGTTATGGATAAAGTAGACTCTCGAAAGTCCCAATGGAGGGGTAGACCTAGGTGTCTACCCGGTTTCGGGCGCACACACAGGTGCGCCCCTACATCCATTCGTGGATTTGTTTCGAGAACCTACTTAAGCCGCCTTCGCGCGTTGTATTCACCCCCAGCCCCTCTCCCAAGCCAGCGGTGAGAGGGCGATCAACCGTGCTTAGGCTGTTTTCCCTCCCCGAATTCGGGGAGAGGTCAGGGGTGGGGTGCGAGCCGCGTTATCCATACTCGCTCAAGATTAGGACTACCTTATTAAGTGCGCATGCTCGAAGTTCCGAAGGGTGAACCATGCTATACTCGATACTAGTAATTGAAGATGAGGCGAACATTCGCCTGTTTGTGACGGCTAATCTCCGGGCGCGGGGCTACACCGTCTACGAAGCAGGCACCGGGACGCAGGGGCTGGAGATCATCCGCACCTTAAACCCGAATCTTGTCATTCTGGACATGTTTCTGCCGGATATTTCGGGGCGCGACATCTTGCAGACGATGAGCGAGGACGCCAGTTTACGCACAATCCCGGTGCTGCTCATGACAGCGGCGCTTCCCGGCAAAAACGAGGAAGTTTTCTCTAACGTCGTTCAGCGCGTGGTCAAACCAGCCAGCTTGACCACCTTGCTGTCAGCCGTTCAGGCAGCGCTAGCATCCGGTTAACCCGTCGAAAGCGTTCGCGAACACTTCATCCCATCCGGTCGGCTTCACGGGAGTACACCCCATGCGTGCTTTGATTATCGAAGATGATGTCCACACGGTCCGGCTAATCTCCGAACTGCTGCAGGCTCTGAATTTCGACTGTCTGACTACGGATAATTTGATCGAAGCGCTGTCCGTTCTTGAACAGGACGCGGATATTCAGCTCGTGACGCTCGATGTGTTCTTACCGGGGCTGCAAGGAACCACCCTGCTCCAGACTCTCCGCGAACGCTTTGGCCACATCAAGGTCTTGATCGTGAGCGCGCATGTCGCCGATCTCGAAGCCGAATGCGATCCGCTGATCGCTCCCCTCGCTAAACTCGCAAAACCCTTCCGGCAAGCCGAGTTCCGCAGCGCGATTCAGGCGCTGGGACTCATCCCGGCCACGCCAGACCCCGATAGCAACCGCTGAGCGACGGGTAGGGTGAACGCCATCGTCGTCCCGCCCTGCAGGTTAGCTTCAATCCACAACGCGCCGCCATGCCGTTCGACAAAAGCTCTCGAAATGGGGAGTTCCAACCCCAGCCCCTTACGCCGCGCTTGCCCGGTGCCAATCAACGTCTGGTACGGTTCAAACGCCGCTGCGCGCACTTCTGGCGGAATGCCTGTACCATAATCCGCCACATCCACCCGCAGATAGTCGTCGTCTATGTGCGCGGAAATCGAAATCGGTGTCCCCGTCGGCGTGTAGATGACCACGCTGCCCACCAGATTGAGCAGCACCTGTTCCACGCGCCGCCGATCCACTTTAATGGGGGGTAAATCGGCCGCGATCTCCAACAGCAGCGTGTGACCCTGCGCCAGAGAGCGCAGCCGCGGCTCTAGTCCTGCTGTGATCGAGGCGAACGACGCCTCCTCAAACAAGAAACTGAGGCTGCCATCCTGCAGCCGCGACCAGTCCATCAGGTGGTCGATATAGCTGGCCATCCGCTGGGCTTCCACATCGATGATCTCCAGAAACTGTCGCTGCGTCCCGGACTCAAATTGCAGATCTTCGGCGAGCAGCGTGCTGGAAAAACCGATAATCGACGTGAGGGGCGAACGCAGTTCATGGGCGACTTTCCCCAATACATCCGTCTTGATAACGTTTTCAGGTTCAGGCTGAGCTTCTGGCGCTTGCCGCCCTTCCAATAAGCCCCGGACGCTTTTGAGCGCGATTTCAAACGCATCTGACATGCCAAACGAATGGCTTCGCAAAATTGGCGGCAGAAGCTCATTTTTCGCCTGTGTCTGCGCTTCGTCATTCATCTCTTGGAGAAATGCGAGAAGCTGGCGCAGATCGTCAGATGTTTCATCTGGCATGTTAATAGATCCCGGCTCAAGTAAACACTACATTTCGCATTATAGCACTAAAAATTACAGCGCAAGAATTCCCATCGTTCCTGACCATGGTGAAAAAGTCACCCTCCAAGACGCACCCAAAATTAGTTGGATGCCTCTCGTCCAGGAATTGACACTTTATTACCGATGAGTTCAGCACCAAGATTCAGCGCCAAACGAGCGGTAACATGGGCAGCAGACTTAGGCCGGGCGGACAATGATGGAGAGACACAACATTCGCCTAGAACGGGTGAATCGGCTGAACTGGCAAGCCTGCAGCGCCTTGTCGGTGACGGAGAGCCAGAAACCCTTTGTTCCCAGCAACCTGTATTCCATCGCGGAAGCGCAATTCTATCCCGATGCCTGCCCCTTGGTTGTCTACAACCGGACTGACCAAATGGTCGGTTTTGCCCTGTACGGTCGAGATACGGCGAGCGGCCACTGGAAGATCTTCCGGTTGATGGTGGACGCTGCTTTTCAAGGTCAAGGATACGGAAGCCAAATCCTGGCCGCGCTGGTTTCTGAGATCGCAGCTAAGCCGGACGCGCAAGCCATCATGATCTGTTACCATGCTGCAAATACCACCGCCCGCGAGATCTACATCCGCTGCGGCTTTCGCGAGCAATCGACCCATGAGTCCGGCGTAACGACCGCGATGCTGAAAGTATCACGGTAAAAATACCCTGCAATTCATCTTGTGCCGAGCTTATTCCACCTGCTGCCCGGTCTAAGCCAGTGTCTGAAAGACTCCAAAACAGGACGAGATATATCTCGTCCCTACGAAAGCGGCGGTTTGTAGGGACGAGGCATGCCTCGTCCTTTGGCTAACATTCGGTTTGTGGCTTAGACCACTCTGAGCCCCTAACCATTCCACGACCAACGCTATTTGGCGAGCATGCACAACTGTCCCCATCTGCGATCTGTGCAACGATTTGTTGACATAACGTTGCTTTGATGAAATAATCCGTGCGTACAAGTTTTTGTCAGCAATAGTTAGTGCAGTGTGCCCGCAAAGGACAGCCATACCATGACATTCTCACGGTCACGTTTGTTTATTTTCTCCCTGCTGATCTGCTTTTTGGGATCGTTCACAGTCCTGGCCCAGGATGACGAAAACGTCCTCCTCTACGGCGGCAATCAAGACATCGACAACATCGACCCGGCCGTGGGTGAAAACTATTCCATCAATGCCGCGCTCGTTTCGCTCTACGATCCGCTCTTCATTCTGCGTGGCGAAGAGATCGAGCCGCTGCTCGTCGATACATGGGAAGTCAGCGACGACGCCACCGTCTGGACGTTCAACCTCAAGCAGAACGCCACCTTCCACGATGGCAGCCCGGTCAACGCCGCAGCGGTTGTCTACAGCTTCAACCGTCTGTTGGAAATTCAGGGGCCGCCAGTCTACCGTTGGGCGGGCATCGCTGACCTGACCTCCGCGCAGGCCACGGACGAATTCACGGTGCAGTTTACGCTGCTCCAACCCTTCGCGCCGTTCATCGGCACGCTGACGCAGCTGTACATCGTCAACCCGGCCATCGTCGAAGCCAACCGTGGCGAAGACTTCGGCCAGACCTACCTCAAGGAACAAGACGCCGGTTCCGGCCCCTTCACCGTCGGGCGCTGGGAAATTGGCAACCTGTACGAATTCGTCGCCGTACCCGAATACTGGGGCGGCTGGTCGAGCGAAAATCACCCGGATCGCGTCCTGTGGATCATCCGCCGTGACAGCGCCTCGCAGGTGAATTCGCTGCTCGCCAACGAAACGCACATCGCCGACACCATCGACCTGCGCGACGCCGAACGCATCAACGGCACCGAAGGTTACCATGTCGAAAGCAACGCGGGTCTGTTCGTGAATACGCTCAAGTTCAACACGCAGGGCGAATACACCAGCGACTTGAATGTACGCATGGCCGTCTCCTACGCCATGAACTACGAAGCCCTGCCGCAGGTGCTCGACATTCCGGTGGAACTCATGCCCGGCCCGACACCGCTCGGCATGGCGGGTTCGGTCGCCGATCTGGAAGTCCCCACCTTCGACCTCGACCGCGCGCGTGAATATCTGGCGCAGTCCCCGTGGCCGGAAGGCGGCTTCGCGCTCGACTATGTGTACGTCAGCGGCTTGACGTTCGAAGAAGTCGCGGGGCTCGTACTGCTCGAAGGCTTGGCCGAACTCAACATCACCCTCAACATGACGCCGATGCTGTGGCCCGACATGGTCGCCAGCTGCTCCGCGCCGGAAAGCGGCCCGGACATCGTCAACATCTACACGCAGCCCGCCTATCTGGATATGGATGCGCACCTGTTCAACCAGTACCACTCGACGCAGTGGGGCAGCTACAACTCGTGCGGCTTCTACAGCAACGAGCAGGTCGACACGCTGCTGAGCGATGCCCGCGTGACCGGTGATCAGGCCGCCCGTCTGGAAATGTACGCCGAAGCGCAGCGCCTCATCGCCGCCGACCAGCCCGCCATCTGGACGTACTCGCAGAATGCCGTCCTCGGCTTCAATGACTGCATTGGCGGCTACGTATTCCGCCCGCTCGAAAGTCTGTCGGTGCTGTTCCGCGATCTCTCGATGGATAACTGCCCGACCGCGTAAGCACCCAGCGTTCAACCATCGCCGTATCGGGGAGTGATCCCCGGTACGGTGTCACTCCTTCCTTCTAGGAAAAGACGCCCAACGCATGCTGTTCCGCTACTACTTTCTGAGGCGGCTGATACTCATTATCCCGCTGCTGCTCGGGCTTAGTCTGCTCACGTTCTTCATTGCGCGTGTGCTGCCCGGCGATCCGGTCGGGTTGGCCGCTGGCCCGCAGGCGACGCAGGAGATCAAAGAGGCACTTCGGCGCGAATTCGGGCTGGATCAACCCCTGCCCGTGCAGTATGTCACCTACGTCCTCGACCTGTTCCGGGGTGACTGGGGGCAGTCGCTGTATTCGCGGCGTGATGTCAGCGCGGATATCGCTGTCTACTTCCCCGCCACGCTCGAACTGACCATCACAGCGATCGTCTTTGCCACGCTGCTCGGCGTGCCTGCGGGCATGATCAGCGCGATCTATCGCAGCCAACTGCCGGATCACATCACGCGGGTGCTGGCGCTGTTCTTCGTCAGCTTCCCGGCCTTCTGGCTGGCGATGATCTTCCAGTTGATCTTCGGTTTAGAGCTGAACTGGTTTCCGATTGGCCGCCGCCTCAACGCGCTGGCCACTCCGCCGGAAGCCATCACGGGGATGTACACGCTCGACAGCCTGCTGCGCCTCGACTTTGGGACCTTCGCCCTCTCGTTGCAGCATTTGATCCTGCCCGCGCTCGTCCTGTCGTTCGGGTCGCTCGCCAGCATCACGCGCATCACCCGCGCCAGTATGCTCGAAGCGCTCGACAAAGACTCGGTGCGTATGGAACGGGCGCTCGGCATCCCCTACCGCGTGATCGTCACCAAGTACGTGCTGCGCAGCGCTCTGATCGCCACCGTGACGATCATCTCGCTCGAATTCGGCTGGCTGATGGCGGGCGCGGTGCTGGTCGAAACGATTTTCGACTGGCCGGGCATGGGCTTGTACGCGGTCGAGTCGTCGCTGCGGCTGGACTTCCAACCAATCATGGGCATCACCATCGTGTACGGCATCGTGTTCAGCCTGATCAACATCCTCGCGGATTTCATCGTCGGTGTCCTAGACCCCCGGATTCGTTATGGCTGAGACGCCTGTGCTTGTTCAACCCGACCGGGATGGTTCGCCGCGTCTGGAAAATTTCCGCCGCGCGGTCTACCGTTTCCGCACCAACACCCTCTCGATGATCGGCCTGATCATGTTGATCTTCATCGTCGTGATTGCCGTCACCGCGCCGTACATCGCGCCGCATCCTGAGGACGCGCTCGGCAAAACGCGCGTCACCGCCCGGTTGGTCGCTCCCAACGCGGAATTCCCCTTTGGGACGGACAACGTCGGGCGCGACATCTTCAGCCGCCTGCTGCTTGGTACGGGGCTGGCGCTGCAAGTTGGCATTGTGATCATCGTGCTGGCGACCACCATCGGCGTGACCATCGGCGCGCTCTCCGGCTACTTCGGCGGCTGGGTCGACGAAATTCTCATGCGCCTGACCGACATCTTTCTCACCGTCCCGGCGCTGATCCTCGCCATCGCGGTGACGGCGGCGCTCGGCAAAGGCATCATCAACGTCATGATCGGCATCGCGCTGGTGTGGTGGCCGGGGTTTGCCCGCCTCACGCGCAGCCTCGTGCTCTCGCTCAAGGAAGAACCATTCGTCGAAGCGGCGCGCGGTCTCGGCGCGAGTCACCTGCGCGTGCTGTTCCGGCATGTTCTGCCCAACGCGCTCTCGCCCATCATCGTTAAAATGAGCACGGACTTCGGCTTTGCGGTGCTGACAGCCGCCGCGCTCAGTTTCATCGGCTTAGGCGCGCAGCCGCCCACGCCCGAATGGGGCTCGATGATCAACGAAGGGCGCGACTATTTCCCCCAGCAGTGGTGGGTCGCGACCTTCCCCGGCATGGCGATTTTTCTGCTCGTCTTCAGTTGGAACTTGCTCGGCGACGGGCTGCGCGACGTGCTCGATCCGCGCTCACGGCGGTGAGGTCTTATGCCTGAAACCCTGCTCGATATTCAAGCTTTGCATGTGGAATTCAAGACCTTCGACGGCGTGTCGAAAGTCCTCGCCGGGGTCGATCTGCGCATGGAGCGTGGCGACGTGCTCGGCCTCGTCGGCGAGACGGGCTGCGGAAAATCGCTGACCGCGCTGGCTGTGCCGCGCCTCATCCCGACGCCGCCGGGGAAAATCACCAGCGGGCGCGTGCTGTTCAACGGCGAAGACGTTCTGCAAAAGTCGCCCAATGAAATGCAGCGCCTGCGCGCCAAACACCTCGGCATGATCTTCCAAGACCCGACGACCAACCTCAACCCGTTGTTCACCATCCGCGAACAGTTGGTCGATGCCGTACTCTATCAACGCATGGACGCGCAGCACGTCCCCGGTCGCTGGAAAGGCTTTCTGCCCTCAGCGCGGCAAACCCGCCTCAATGCGGCGCGGCGCGCCGTTGAACTGCTCGGCTTGGTGGGCATCTCCGATGGCGATAAACGCATCAGCGATTATCCGCACCAGTTCAGCGGCGGCATGCGCCAGCGTGTGCTGATCGCGATGGCCTTAGCGGGCGAACCCGATCTGCTGATCGCCGATGAGCCGACCACCGCGCTCGACGTGACCATTCAGGCGCAAATCCTCAACCTGATCAACGATCTGGTCAAGCGGCTCGGCCTCTCGGTGCTGCTGATCACGCATAACCTCGGCGTGGTGGCGCACACCTGCACCCGTGTCGCCGTGATGTATGCCGGGCGCGTGATCGAACAAGCGCCCGTGCGCGAACTGTTCAAGAACCCGAAGCACCCCTACACACGCGGCCTGCTGCAAGCCGTGCCGACGCGCCACACCCAGCGCGGCGACCTGCAAGGCATCGCCGGGTCGATTCCTAATCTCAACACCCCGCCCGGCGGCTGTCGTTTTCACCCGCGCTGCCCGCAGGTCATGGATCGCTGTCAAGTCGCCGTCCCCTCGAATGTGGTCGTAGGGCAGGATCACCGCACCGAATGCTATCTGTACCCGGAGGGCGCATGACCGACACACCGCTGTTGCAAGTGCGCGATTTGCAAAAAGCCTTCCCGGTGCGCGGCGGCCTGTTCAACCGCCCTATCGCGACGGCCAACGTGATCGACGGGGTGAGCTTCGATGTGCCGCGCGGCCAAACACTCGGACTGGTGGGCGAATCGGGGTCCGGCAAGACGACCATCGGCAAATGCGTCATCCGCTTGATCGAACCGACGAGCGGCCAGATCCTGTTCGACGGCCTTGACCTGATGAAGCTGTCGGGCCGCGAACTGCGCGAACGCCGCACCGACATGCAGATGATCTATCAAGCGCCGGGCGCATCGCTCAACAGCCGCATGACCGTAGGGCAAATCGTCGGCGAGGCCCTATGGCTGCACGAACGCCTCAACGGTTGGGCGGCGCGTGACCGCGTCATGAAGCTGCTGGAAGTCGTCGGCCTCAAGCCGGAGCACTATCATCGCTTCCCGCACGAATTCAGCGGCGGGCAGCAGCAGCGCATCGGCATCGCCCGCGCGCTGGCCGTGCGTCCGCAGTTGCTCGTGCTCGATGAGCCGACCTCGGCGCTCGACGTGTCGGTGCAGGCGCAGGTGCTCAACCTGCTCAGCGACTTGCAGCGCGAATTCAAGCTGACGTTCCTGTTCATCTCGCATGATCTCGGCGTGGTGCGCTACCTGTGCGATCAGGTCGCGCTGCTCTATCTCGGCAAGCTGGTCGAGATCGCCGACGTGAACCGCATCTTTGACGAACCGAAACACCCGTATACCCAGGCGCTAATCTCGGCGATCCCCGAACCCGATCCCGACGAGAAGCGCGCCATTATTACCTTAAGCGGCGACCTCTCGCGGCGGCGCCCCACACGGGGCTGTCCGTTCGCGCCGCGCTGTCAGGCGGCCAAGCTCGAGATCTGCGACACAGTCGAACCGCCGCTCATCGAGACCGGGGACGGTCACCGCGTCGCCTGTCACCTGCACACCGGAGCACAAGCCTAATGCTGCACCAAGTTACACTGGACGACATTCAACCGATCGCGCTCGGCGCGGGCATCCTCGGCACGGGGGGCGGCGGCAGTCCGTACCTCGGGTCGCTGATTCTACGCGAGACGATCAAGGAGTACGGCGCGGTCAAGGTTATCGACCCCCAGCTGCTGCCAGATGATGGGCAGATTCCGCTCGTCGGGCACATCGGCGCGCCGACCGCCAGCATCGAAAAGATGGAAGAAGGCACAGAGATTCTGCGCGCCGTGCGCCTGCTGGAACGGCACACGGGCAAACCCATGACCGCCATCGGCATCGCGGAGATCGGCGGCTCGAACTCCATGGCCCCGATGGTCGCCGCGCTGCAAGCGGGTCTGCCCGTCGTGGACGGCGACTCGATGGGGCGCGCTTTCCCCGAAGTACAAATGTCCACCTTCCTGTTCAACCACGAAACGGAAGTCACGCCGCTGGCGCTGGTCGATGCGGGCGGCAACGAGGTCGTGATCTCGAAGACGATCACCGTCAAATGGGCAGAAGACATTGCCCGCACGCTGGCGACGCTCATGGGCGCGACGGCGGGACTCGCCGGACAGGTCGTCACAGGCGCTGATTACAAACGCCTCGGCGTGAACTATACGCTCTCGCTTTGCCATGCCATTGGTCACCGGGTGCTGCTGGCACAGAACGGCGGCGAAGATGTGCCGGAAACCATCGCCGATACGCTCAACGGGCACATCCTCATGCGCGGAAAAATCACCGATGTGAACCGCCGCACGACGCAGGGTTTCGCGCGCGGGTCGCTCACCGTCGAAGGTTTCGGTGCGGCACAGGACAAGCTGTACATCGAATTCCAGAACGAATTCCTGATCGCCAGCCTGAACGGTCAAGTCGTGGCGACCGTCCCGAACCTGATCACCATCGTCACCAACGACACGGGCGAAGCCGTCTCGACCGAGCTACTGCGCTACGGGCTGCGCGTCGCGGTGATCGCCATTCCGGCGGCGCGTGCGCTGACCAGCGACGCCGCGCTCAAGGTCGTGGGGCCGGGCGCATTCGGCTATGATGTGCCCTTCACGCCTATGTCCGGCACAAAAATCGGCGAACGGGTGTAAGAGATCAACCTCACCCCCTAGCCCCCTCTCCGAACGGAGAGGGGGAACAGAGCACGGTTCTTCAAGTCCCCTCGCCCGTGGGAGAGGGGATTTAGGGGTGAGGCAGAGATTCCACCCCACCCCCGACCCCTCCCCGAATTCAGGGAGGGGAGACAGAAATACCCCTCTCCCCGTTTGCGTGGGACAGGGGGAATTGTAGGGACGAGGCATGCCTCGTCCACCTCGCCGGGCAGGACAAGTCCCGCCCCTACAGACATACCTCTCTCCTTTAGGAGCGGGGAGTCAGGCGTGCTTTTCAAGTCCCCTCTCCTCTTTTCGGAGAGGGGATTTAGGGGTGGGGTGAGTTTTCAAGGTTGAAAATCGCTTGCGCGAGCAGCTTGGAATTGATTTTCATTCAGAATACGAAAGGAAGCGATTGTGCGTATAGGGATTGACGTAGGCGGAACAAACACTGACGCCGTCATCATGGACGGGCGGACGGTCATCAGCTCCATCAAGACCCCGACCACCTCAAATGTGAGCGACGGCATTGTCAAGGCGCTCAAGTATCTGGTTGCCGAATCCGGGGTCAACGTGGCCGACCTCGATGCGGTGATGATCGGCACGACTCATTTCACCAATGCGGTGGTTGAACGCCGCCGCTTGCAGACGACCGCGTGCATCCGCCTCGCCCTTCCGGCGACGGTCTGCCTGCCGCCGATGGTCGACTGGCCGGATGAACTGCGTGAAGTCGTCGGCGGACATTACTATCTGGCGCACGGCGGGCACGAATTCGACGGGCGCGACATTTCCGCGTTTGACGCCGACGAAATTCGCG
>CALKIA010000555.1 GCA_937988705.1 uncultured Chloroflexota bacterium
TATTCTTTGGTGTAGCCATAGCCCCCATGCGCCTGAATCGCGTCTTCGGCGGCCTTGTTGCCCGCTTCGGTGCTGATGTATTTGGCGATGGCCCCTTCGGTCTGCAGGCCGAGTTCGCCGCTGTCCAGCCGATCCGCCACCCATTCGATGTAGCTGCGCCCGGCTTCGAGCCGCGCAGCGTTGGGGACGATCAGCTTATGGGTGTAGCCCTGCTTCTGGCTGAGTGGTTCGCCGCCCTGAATGCGTTCCTGCGAGTAGCGGATGGCGCGCTTGAGGGCTTCCCAGCCCGCGCCCATGCCGAATGCGCCGACCATCAGGCGGGTGTAGCCGAACACCGCCGCGGCATGCACCAAGCCTTGACCTTCGACACAGCCGAGCAACCGATCAGCGGTGACATACACATCTTCGAGGAACAGCGCCGCCGTGCTGCTGGCGCGAATGCCGTGCTTATCTTCCGGTTTGCCACAGGTGAAGCCGGGAGCGTCTTTTTCGACTACGAACCACGACGGGCCGTTCGGTGCGAGCGCGAGAATGGTGTAAATCTCCGCCTGTCCGCCGTTGCTGATCCACTGTTTGCGGCCGGTGATGTTGTAGCCGACGATCACGTCATTTTCCATGACCGGGACGGCCTTGGTGGTCATGGCGGCGAGGTCACTGCCCGCGCTCGGTTCAGTCGCGCCGTAACCCACCAGCAGCGACTCGTTCGCAATCCGGCTCATCCAGTAATGCTTTTGTTCCGGTGTTCCACCCACGGTGATCGGGTCTGAACCCAAAAAGGTTGCCAACACGCCCGTCGCAATCCCGAGATCGATCGAAGCCATGAGTTCGGAAACCCGGTAAATGTCGTAAGCTCCGCCGCCCAGCCCGTCATCGGCTTCTTCGATGAACAGCAGGTGCAGACCAAGCTGGGATGGATCATAGAGTTCAGTTAAAACGTCGCGGGGAAATTCATCTTTGTGGTCGAGTTCGCGTAAGTATTCCGACGTGAGCTTCTTGTCGGCATACTTACGGAGGGTATCCAAGATCATATCTCGCGTATCGCTGTCAAGACGGGGCATAGTGATGACCTCTCACAATTTCTGCGTGTTGTTATCTACGCATCTTAACGAGAGGTGCAGTTCCATATGCAGTTATAAATGTAATGGAATCGAGGGTGCAAAATACCCTGTATTGTGAAAGGTATCACTATTAAATGAGAATTTGATTAATGCTGCGTCCGACGGGTGGCTGTCGTTGAAAAGCTATACAACAGGATGGCGCAGCGCGTCATCCTGTTGCTTTGGGAGCAGGCCCGCAGATTTAGGCTTTTGCGGGGATGCAACTCATGGCGTATTCCGCCATCGCCGCGATTGTCAGACTCGGATTCACGCCGGGGTTGCCGGGGATAATTGACCCGTCAATCACATACAGGCCGGGGTAGTTGTGAATCTGGCAGTCCGCATCGATCACACCATCATGGGCGTCGCGTCCGAACGGGCAGCCGCCGAGGATATGGGCGGTGATCGGAATGTTGAACAGGCTTTCGTTGATCGAGCCGAGCGGTACGGCATTCGTTTTTTCGCCGAAGCGACGCGTGACCTGATGCCCGATATCAATCTTGGTCGGGATGCTCTTTTCCGCATCGGCCTCGGAGACGAGATTCTTCACGCCGAACGTGAACAGACTGCGCCCGCGTTTGACGCGAATGTAGTTGTCCGTATGCTGCATCACCAGCATGATGGTTGCGCGCTGCGCCCAACCGGGTAGGGCATGGGTCTTCGCGAAATCGACCGGGTGCGTGACGATTTCGAGGATCGATTTGCCAATACGTGCCAGAATGCTGCCTTGATTGATCATCGGGCCAGCGAGATAGCGCATGAGCGATGATCCTGCGGGATAGCGAACTGGTTCGATGCTGGTCACGTCATCGGCGTTGAAAATTGAGGTGATGGCTACGCCTTCGGAAAAGTCGATGTTCGTATCGCGGTTGACTGCGCCGAGCAGCGATTCGCTGTTGGTGCGCACACGTGTGCCGAGGCAGCTCGAAATACTGGGCAGGGAGCGCGTATCTTCCTTACAGCGGAAGAGCAAGCGCAGTGTACCGAGCGCGCCTGCCGAGAAGATCACGTTGCGGGCGCGGACGTTCCACACGCGGCGGGGAATTTGCGCCGTCGAGCGCCACATCTTCACCTCGTAGCGGGCGCCGTCTTTTTCAGTGGCCGCGAGTGGCTTAACGTCGCGGACTTCAGTTTCGGCCCACACTTCCGCGCCGTGCTTTTCCGCGAAGTACAAATAGTTTTTCACCAGCGTGTTTTTGGCATTGTGCTTGCAGCCGATCATGCAGCCGCCGCAGTGCGTGCAGCCCGCCCGTGCGGGGCCTTCGCCGCCAAAATAGGGATCAGGGACTTCTTTGCCGGGTTCACCGAAGTACGCGCCAACTGTCGCTGGCCGGAACGTGCCCGCCGTGCCGAGCTCCTGTGCGATCTCTTTCAACACATGATCGGCGGGCCACAAGCGCGGATTTTCTGCCACGCCGAGCATACGCCGCGCTGTGGCATAGTGCGGTTCGAGGATTGAGCGCCAGTCGTGGGGGAACTTCCAGCCTTCCTTCGCGAAGGAGGCTTCGTCAGGCGCCATCAGCACGTTAGCATAGCCCAAACTGCCACCGCCGACGCCCGAACCGTGTAACACCAGCACATTTTTCAACGGGCTGATTTGTAAAATGCCAAAGCAGCGCAGGGCGGGTGCCCATAGATACTTGCGCATGTTCCAGTTTGACTTGGGAAAATCAGCATCCTTAAAGCGTTTGCCGCGCTCAATCACAAGGACGCTGTAACCCTTCTCTCTGAGCCGCATCGCGGAGACGCTGCCGCCGAAACCAGAGCCAACAATGACATAATCGTAAGTAACAGTCACGATGTTAACCTCGACCAACTTTTTGTGTTTGCCGCCAATCGTACTGCATTTGTGCCTATTCGCACAAACTAGTCGTCATCATCGTTGTCGTCATCGCCACTGCCGCCCCCACCGCCTGAACCGCCGTGGTCGTCCGCGTTGTCATTGCCGTTGTCACTACCGGTGTTGTCGTTGCCGCCGCCCGAACTGCCGCTGCTGCCACCCCCACCGGAAGCGTCAATATTGTCGTTTCCGCTGACACCGCCCACTTGTGGCGCAGTACCGCCCCCCGTTGACTGGGTCGGGGGGACGAGCGGCGGCACATAGACCTGCTGTCCGATGACGAGCAGCCGCGCATCCGTCAGGCAGTTGACACGCATGATCTCGTTCACCGTGGTGCTGCCGCGCACCGCCAGACTCGACAGCGTATCGCCAGCCTGGATGCGGTGGATTACCCAGCCCGCGGGAATAGGAACCGTGCAGCCCGTGATGGCATTGGTCGGCAGCGCCGTGTGCGTGAGGGTGGGTACGGGCGTACTGCTGGGGCGCGGCGTATTCGTTGATGGCAGCGCGATTGTCGTCTCCGTCGGCGTACTGCTGGGCGAAGGCGTGCTGCTCGGTGTACTGCTTGCGGTGGGTGTCGTCGTCGACGTTGGCGTCACGGTTGGCGTACCTGTCGGCGTCGCGGTTAGGGTTGGTGTGACCGTATGCGTGCTCAGAAACTCAGTAGTCGGCGTTGGTTCTGCCTGATTCAGCCGCGAGAGCAGGGCGGAGCCGCCGACGATGGCAAACACAAACACGATCAGCAGACTGGCGACCAGCGGCAGTATGCGCAGTATGGGCGGAGTCGGTCGCCGCATGGGTGTGAGCGCGAGCGTATCCATAATGTTGGCGCGGACGCGCGCTTTGGCAGCCAGCACCTCGTTCGAGTCGCTTTGGGCGCGGCGCATAAGCAGACCGGCCTCCAACATCGGACGCAGATCAAGTGCATATTCCGGATAGCGCCGTAGGCACTCCGCGATGGTTTCACCGTTCGCCAGACGGTCGATGCAGTCATTGAAGGCGTTGATCAAGCGCTGATCAGCCATGGTCAAGGCCCTCGCCTAAAATGCCACGAAGCGTGTTCACCGCCCGAAACTGGAGCGACTTGATCGCGCTCACAGACTTGCCCATAATGTCGGCAGTTGCCTGAATGTCGAGCGCTTGTCCGAAGCGCAGGACGAGCACTTCTTGCTGTTCCGCCGCCAGCATGCTGATGGCCTGCCGGGTGCGTTCGCTGGACAGTGAGCGTAGATACCGCGCCTCGGCGTCTTCATCGCTGGATGGAAACCACTCCTCGAGCGTGGTGGTCGGAAACTGCTTGACCTTGCCGTAATGCACGTTGATTTCGTTGCGCGCGACTTTGAACAGCCAGCCGCGTAGGCTTTGACGGGGCGCGGTGTGACTCTTGAAGGCGATGACCATTTTGACGAATACGTCACTCGCAATATCCTCCGCGAGCGCGGCATCGCCAACGCGCAAACGGATGTATTGGTAGATCGGCGAGAAATAGCTCTCGTAAATCCGCATGATCGCATCCTGCTCACCCTGACGTGCACGGATGAGAAGTTGATCTTCAACGGAGATGTCAGGGAGGACGAGCACGATCATAGGCGGGCTAGGGACTTTCCACAGGGTTGATGCGCCACACATAATTGTACCGATCTTGAAACACGACTTCCATAGCCGGATCGGCGGCCGCTTGTTGGCGGAAATCATCGTGACTGGCGTCACTGACCACATAGCGCGCGCCGAAGACAAAACTGATGAGATTGGAGGGGTTTTCGATTTCGCCCCGCGTGAGGGCGACCCACTGATCCCATTTGACCGGATCAGCGAGCTGGAGATAAGTGGGATCGAGCCCGACGATATAGGCATTATCCGGGTTGTAGAAGAACAGCCGTGTGAAATCGTCCCAATCCGTCTGAAAGATGATCTCGCCATCCGGGACATTTTCGCGCATCCATGCCGCTGCCCCCGCAAAATAGTCCGGCGAGCGTGAATCGCGCGCCTGATAATAAGCGGCGGGCAGGGTCGTGTAGGCGAGGATGAGCAGCCCCGCCGCACCCACCAGCGGAAATAGCGGACGCCACGCGAGGCGCTTGGGGAGCAGCGCCGCGAAGTCGATGCCACGCCCCCATGAAGCCGCCGCGAACAGAAGCGCGAAGGCCGGGAAATACTCGATAAAGCGGCGCGAGCGCATCAACATGAACAGCGTGAGCAGCGCGCACAGCAGCAGTACCGTTTCCATCCGGTCACGCTTGCTGCCTTCACCACTGCGCAGACTCGGCGCGAGCACGCCAAGCGCCAGCATCACCAGCGCACCGACCGAGTTGTAGAGCAAATCGCCCGTATCATACGGATACCATTCGTTCCCGAGGCGCACACTGTTGGCGATATCCACTTTCGCCACGAGATGATCCCAGATGAAGGCGAGGTTCTGTGGGAAGTACGGGTTGATCACCAGCCCGAGGACCATACCGACTAACGCATAAATCAGCGGACGCGGCTCGAATCGTCGATCCACGATCCACGCGGCAGCACAGTACAACCCGGCGAACACGGGCATCAGGATGAAGCCGTTGTACAGCCACACATACCCGAAGTTGAGCGGGATCAACCAGCGGTAGCGCTTGGTTTGGAGCGCCAGCAGCGCCAATATCAGAAACAACAGGGATGCGCCCTGTGTGCGGATCATCAGGATGCGGTTGAGAAAGGGTATCGACAGGACGAACATGCCGAGCGCCCACAGCCATGCGTAGCGCACGCCCATGTTACGGAACAGCGCCCACGCCGCCAACACCACAGCTGCCGCAATACTAACAGTCGCGATTTTCGCGCCGGTCACTTCACCCAGCAGCGTGAAGGGCGCGGCGTATATGTGAAAGAGCAGATGATGGTCAGTGAAACTTTCTCGGTCGAGGATGGTCAGTGGCAGCCATGGGAAATCGACCCGCAGGCTCCGCTGCTCCAGAATTTCGACGGCCATCCGCGTGTGATAGTAATCATCCGTCCCCAAAAATCCCGGCGTTGCGAAAAGGATCACCGCAAAGATGGCGCAGGCGGTGGTGTACAGGGCGAGTGCTTGAACGAACGTCGGGAGTTTCAGGCTGCGCATAGCTTCAATCCTTCAGGGGGTGCTCAACAGTAAGCCGTGAATGGGGGTAACATCAATTCTGGTGCTGGACAAGGCTGGGGCGCACATGTGTGCGCCCCAGCCCACCGTTTCGAAGGGGCGGTATTAGCTAATCGTCATCGCCATTGTCATTGTCGTCATCGCCACCATCGTCACCGCCACGCCCGCTGTTGCCGCCGTGATCGTCGCCATTGTCATTGCTGCCATTGTCGTTGCCATTATCATTGCTGCCGTTGTCGTTGCCATTGTCATCGCCATTGTCATTGCTGCCATTGTCGTTGCCATTGTCATCGCTGTTGTCGTTGCCGTTACCGTTGTCGTCGCTGCCATTGTCATTGCTGTTGAAGTTGTCGTCACCGAAGCCACCGAGGCGCGGCACGTACAGGTTGGCGCCGGCCACGACGATGCGGATGTCGGTGATGCAGTTGACGCGAGCCAGTTCTTCAATGGTGATGCCAGCGCGGGCCGCAATCTGCGAGAGCGTGTCGCCGCCTCGAATGGAGTAGTTGCGCCAACCGTTCGGGGTCGTCGTCGCGCAGGTCGCGGCGTTGCCGAAGCCCGCCAGTTCCGCTTCACGAGCGACCAGCACACCGCCGACATTGCTCACATGCAGCTTGATCACATCGCCGACCGTGATCACATCCTTCAGTTCGGCTGCTGCCACGTCGATGAGCTGGCCGCCGACTTGCCAGAAGGTGCCCTGAATGCTGTTCAGCACGCCGGTGATTTCAAATTCACCGGGGAGCAGCGGTGTGCTCGAATTGTCATTGCTGTTGTCGTCCACGCCGTTGTCGTTGCTGTTATCGACGACACTGTTGTCGTTGCTGTTGGTATTGCCGTTATTGTCGTTGCTGCCACCAGCCACGCTGGAGGTGAACAGCTCGACTTCACGCGCTTCCAAACCAACCGCGCCGACGCTGGCGTGCACCTTGACCACATCGCCGGGGAGCAAACCGCGCTGAACTTCCGCGCCGCTGATGTTGATGGTGAAACCCGCCACGACGATGCTGGTCTGCGTGATGGAGTCCAGAACGCCGACCAGTTCAAATTCATTGGTGGCCATACCCGGGGTGGGGGTGACAACCTGAGCAAATGCTCCCTGAGCCATGAAGGCGACGATCACAAGGGTGAAGATGACACGGAAAAGCTTGGACATGATATGTAACTCCTCAAGTTATCTCATAGTGTTGTTGACTTACACCAATACCGATCAAAAACGGAGCCAAAAGTTGCGGTCAGTTTTATGAGTAGTTCGTGAGTGCGGAACGTCACGGACAAATGTATACGGATGACAAGCGACACCCGCGCCTGCTTCCGTTACGCTAATTATAAACACTAGCTGGCGTGCTGCGACACGGATGCAGGAGTTTGTTAAATGTCCCGGACCAAAGTATTGATTATGGGCGCGGCAGGGCGCGACTTTCATAACTTCAACGTTTATTTTCGCACTAATGCTTCTTATGAGGTTGTCGCCTTCACGGCCACCCAAATCCCCGGCATCGGCGGGCGGACGTATCCGCCGTCACTAGCGGGCAGTTTGTACCCGCAGGGCATTCCCATTTACGACGAGGCGGAACTTAGCGACTTGATCCAGCGCTACAAAGTGGATCAGGTGGTGTTTGCCTACAGCGATGTCAAGCACGAAGTCGTGATGCATAAGGCGTCGCAGGTCATCGCGGCGGGTGCAGATTTCCGGTTGATGGGGCTGCAAACGACCCAGTTGCGTAGTCATCGTCCCGTCATTTCAATTGGTGCCGTGCGCACGGGGTGCGGCAAGAGCCAGACTGCACGCAAAGTGGTTGCACTGCTGCAAGCTCAGGGGCTGCGCGTCGTCGCGGTGCGTCACCCCATGCCCTACGGCGATCTCAGCGTGCAGGCCGTGCAGCGCTTCGCGTCCTATGCGGATCTCGATTTGCATGAATGCACCATCGAAGAACGCGAGGAGTACGAACCATATATTGAGCGCGGAGCGGTGATATTTGCGGGCGCGGACTATGAAGCGATTTTGCGCCGGGCCGAACAGGAAGCGGACGTGATCGTTTGGGACGGCGGCAACAATGACACGCCGTTTTACGCCTCAGCGCTTCACATCGTCGTCGTTGATCCGCATCGTCCGGGACATGAAACCAGCTATCACCCCGGTGAGACAAACGTCCGCATGGCGAATATCATCATCATCAATAAGGTCGATACCGCGACTTACGCCGATGTGCTGCGGGTGCGTGAACAGGTGGAGAAGATCAACCCGGCGGCGATCATCATCGAAGCGGCCTCCCCGATTTTTGTCGATAATCCGCTGGAAATTCGCGGTCAGCGAGTATTGGTGATTGAAGACGGCCCAACGCTGACACACGGCGAAATGGCGTTCGGTGCAGGCGTGATCGCCGCAAAGCGGTTCGGCGCGGCGGAAATTGTCGATCCACGGCCGTTCGCGGTGGGGTCGATTCAAGCGACGTACGCCAAATATCCGACCACCGGCGCGGTGTTGCCGGCGATGGGGTACGGCGCGCAGCAGATCGCCGATCTCGAAGCGACGATCAACGCGGCCGAGGCAGACCTCGTCATCGCCGCGACTCCGATCGATTTGACGCGTATCCTGCATTCGCGTCTGCCTATGAAACGCGTCCGCTACGAATTGCAGGAGATCGGTACACCCACGCTCGAAGAAGTTCTGGCCGATGAGTTTGTGAGAGGGATAGTCCCATGACCGGAAAAACGGCAACTCACGAGGAAATTCTGGAGTCCTTCAACCGGACGGTCACAGATGCGGCGGCGTATCTGGGCTGTGTCGACGAAAAACGGACGGACGGACATCAATCGGCGCACGGCGTGTTGGCGCAGATGGTCTTCTGGCATGAGCAGTACGTGCAGATTTTGGGCGCGATCGCTGCCGGACAACCACCGACTTTGCTCTCAGGCCCGTTTGATATGCTCAACATGATCGGGCGGCAGAAGTATGCCCGCGAAGCGCAGCCCATGCTCGCGCACGAGCTGACCGTGCTTCATCACGAATTCGATAGGGTGCTGCGCGGGATCGCCGATTGGTCACTCAATTTCCCGGTCAAGCAGGACAGCGGCTATTGCAGCATTGCCGAGCGCGTCCGCCTGATCGACGCGCACATCCATAACCGGGTGGCGCTGCTCAAACGCTCCGAAGCGGGGCTCACGCCGGCGAAAACGCCACTCACGGGGGAATCGGACGTGTAAGGAATGGTGCGTCCCTACCCAAGAATGATTTTTTCGTAGGGACGCGATTCATCGCGTCCGCAAATTAGACAACTTGATCCGAAATACCGGATGCACGCTTGTTCTACGTATAGATTGGCAGTTCACAGCAAAACTTGACGCAGTGGGCGCACCTGTAGGTATGCCCTACACTGTCCGCTTGCTTTTTGCTGTCGCCAATCTGCCCCCAAACGGCGTGAGGTTGATCTTTCTCCGCCGCGCTATAATGGGGCGTGTTCAGGAGAGAGAACTTGAAAATCAGTCGCTTACTTATCATCCCGGCCTTGATCCTTGTCGCTGCGCTGCAAGTGAACGCCGCCGCGGAGCTGCCCGCGCAGCTGCCCCCGGGGGTCGAACCGCTTGTCCCCGAAGTCATCGCCACCTATCCGCATGACCCGAACGCCTTTACGCAGGGGCTGCTCATTGAGAATGGGGTTTTCTACGAAAGCACCGGGCGGCGGGGGCTGTCGACGGTCCGCGAAGTCACCATCGAGACGGGCGAAGTCCTGCGTTCGCGGGATGTGCCGCCCTATTTCGCCGAGGGGCTGACGCTGGTCGATGACCGCCTGATCCAGCTCACGTGGAAAGACGGCATCGCGTTGATTTATGATCGCGACACCTTTGAGTATGAAGGCGCCTATTTCTACCTCGGGGAAGGGTGGGGCTTGTGCTACGACGGTACGTCGATCTACCACAGTGACGGTTCACAGTACATCACCCGCCGTGACGCTGCGACCTTCGAGGCACTGGATCGCATCGAAGTGACTTACGGCGGTCAGCCCGTCAACCAGTTGAACGAATTGGAATGTGTGGGTGATGACATCTATGCGAACGTCTGGCAGACGGACTTCATCGTGCGTATCGACAAGCAGACGGGTGAGATCAACGGGCTGATCGATGCCTCGCAGCTGCTCACGCCTGAACAGCGTCCGACCGATGGCAACGGCGTTCTCAACGGTATCGCCTATGATGCGGCCAACGATGTGTTCTACATCACGGGTAAGCTGTGGGATCGCATGTTCGAAGTCCAGTTTATCCCGTTTGTCCCGCAGAACTGAGGACAGGGCGATTAAGTACGGACGAGCAAGTTCTTTAGGGTATTGAAGTGTGTTTCGGAATCAGTTGATTGAGGACAAGGCCTGTGTCACACGACGTAGGGTTAGATCGGTTAGACTACGACAA
>CALKIA010000556.1 GCA_937988705.1 uncultured Chloroflexota bacterium
TGGCGTCCCTACACAAGAACATTTTTCTCGTAGGGACGCGATTTATCGCGTCCGCCAAACTCCGAAACTAGGTCAAACCGCAGCTACCGGCAGGCCTTGCCCCTATACCGCACCCCGGCCTATAACTGCCAATCCGGACAATGAGCGTAGGGGAATCATCCGTCCAACGGCGGACGCAATCCAGGCCTGCGTGGCGTATACTGTAAGGTGTCATTTTTTACACGAGTAACACCGATCATGAGTATGCAACCCGTGCGGACTCCCCGTCCGCCGCAAAAAAAACGCAGCCCGCAGCGCTATGCGAGCGCACCACCCCCCCAGCGGCGACCACCGCCGAGAAAACGCCCGCGTCCGGTCAACTGGTTCGCCGTCGCGATCATCGGCGCGGTGACCTTCCTGATCGGCACGCTGGGCATGATCGCGGTCATCGGCGTGATCTACGCCTCGGATGGCAATGTGCTGGCGTTCGTCACGCCGCCGACACCCACACCCACGCCGATCCCGCGCTGGCTGCCAACCTACGCGCTGTCCATGCGCCTGTATGACCCGCTTGCAGACGAGACGATCACGTGGGCTGTGCTGCCGGATGTGTGGGCGGACTGGATGGCCATCGACCTGACCGCCGCGCCCGATTTCCCGATCCCCCTCGATGCGGCGGCCGTCCGCGCTTACTTGAACACCCGCCAGGCCGAACTCGGCACAGATCGACACATCGACCTCGAGGAAGCGGTCACGGCGGTGGTCAACGCGGCTACGATCAGCAGCCCGACCCTCCGCGTCTACCACAACGATACGCAGCATATCGTCCAGTCCGGCGAGTCGATCATCAGCATCGCGTGGGATTACGGCCTTCCGTACCCCTATGTGCAGGCGGCGAACCCCGGCGTCGACAGCTTGAGCATTGGCCAGTCGATCACGATCCCGTCGCGCGACGCGCTGCTGCCACTGCCCGTCATCAACGGCAAGCGAATCGTCGTCAGCATCCCCGAACAACGCGTGCGTGTGTACGAAAACGGCGCGCTCAAATGGGATTGGTCAGCGAGTACCGGCATCAATTCCAGCCCGACGTGGGCGGGGGTGTATCAGATTCTCTCGCATGAGCCGAATGCCTACGCGAGCAACTGGGATCTGTGGATGCCGAACTTCCTCGGCGTGTACCACCCGATCCCGAACGCAGATTTCATCAATGGTTTTCATGGCTTCCCTACGCGCGGTGGGAGTCAACTGCTGTGGACGAACAGCCTCGGCACGCGTGTAACTTACGGCTGCATCCTCTTGAGCAATGACAACATTGCGCAGTTGTACCCGTGGGCAGAAGAAGGCGTCGTCGTCGAAATTCAGGGCTAAACTCTGGCAGCGAATTATTCAGGCGAACACAAACAGCCGCCCGCGTTTTAGACGCGGGCGGCTGTTTGTCATCAAGTTGTGCGGCGCTTAGTTCAGCGCTGCGACTTTTTCTTCGGTGTAGTCGAACGAAACGATGCGCGTCGGCGTCACCCGGATGATGACGCACTGCCAGAAATCGGATAGCTGCTGCGCGTAGGCTTGAGCCTCCTCGTGCGAACGCGTCCGCTCAAACACCGCCGTCCGTTGTTCCACGACCTGATCGTAGTCTAATTCGGCAGTTCCATAGATCAGCACGCCCTTGAACGGGAAAGCCGTGGTATCGATCAAGACCGACACATGCTTATCGCGTTTGATATTCTTGATTTTCCGGCTGACATCCTGAGTTGGCATCAGAATTTGCCCCGCCTCGTACTTGAAGAGAATGGGCGTCATATGAATTGTGCCATCCTCATTCAGCGTACCGAGACGGGCAAACACGGCTTGGTTGAGAAACGCGGTGACTTCCTCCTCGGTCAGTGGGGGAAGCTGGGGATATTTGAAATCTTCGGGCCAACGCATCGTTTTCGCTCCTTGACGATTCAGCAAGTTACGAGAGATGAGCGGAACCAAGCTGCATGTTCCACAGGCGAACATCGCTTGCGCCTCGGCTCCTCATCATAACGCTGCCCTATCGGGTGGCAATCACTCCTATGTCACCGCTGAGCGGTGATCTTCGTCCTTTGGGCTAGCTGGTGGCGAGCTGCCCCCCTGCCCACGTCTCTTGAATGTCGTCAAAATGGATACTCAGCACTTCTTCGACGAGTTCGCCGGATGCGCTGTTGAAATCGGAATAGCTGATCTGGCTGATCCATGCTCCGGTCACCGTCCAGCGGCGGCTCTCAACACCATCATCCAGCGCGACGATGACGAGCGTGCGCAGCGGCCGTACGATGTCTTCTTTCGCCGAAAGCGTCTCCTGAACCCAGCGGTTGAAGGGGAGGTTCGGATCACGCTGCACCATCTTCGCCAGCTTAAAGGGCTCGCGGACAACTTTGGTCACGCCCGGTTTAACTTCCAGTTTAAACGGGATGAATCCGGAAACGCGAAACACCCCCGGCACGACGTCATCATTCAGGTAGACTTGAAATTCATTCGCGCTCAGGCTGTCAATATGCGCCATGGTCACTCGCTCCCCAAAATCTTTCCAAGTATTGATTGCAGTATAACCCGCTGAATTTACTGTGAGCAACCAGCGCCTTATTCTCATCTAACACGGCAAAATTTGAATCAGGGCTATAATAAAGTCTTGTGCTTAATTTGGGTGTGCTGGATCGGGCGACTTATGCGTTGGCGTCTCTGGTTGATGTTGATAGTCCTGTTGGCAGCGGCGGCCTGTGGGCCACAGCCACCGCGAGCGGCGCAGGTGCTGCCGACACGCGCGCTCCTCCCCTCAAATTATCGTCTAGAGGATGCCGAACGGATCGCCCGCGAATTCTTGCAGCAGTGGCAGAACGGCGATCTAGCTGCGATGCATCGTCTGCTCAGCCTGGCAGCACAAGACGCTTACCCTTTCACTACCTTCGAGTCCCAGTACCAGACTACCAACGACGAAATGTCGCTCCGCGCCGTAACTACCACCGACGGCACGGGCATTTTCCGGGAACAAGACTCGGTCGCCATTTATAACTACAATGCTGCCTTTGACACGCGCTTACTCGGCAGCTTCAACGACGCCAACCGCAATCTCACCTTGGTGGTGGATGAAACGGCCAACGAATGGCGTATCGCCTGGACGCCGGACAACATCTTCGACGGCATGATGAGCGGTGCGCGCCTCCGCGCGGAACTCTCTGTACCGAACCGCGCCAACATTTATGACCGGGACGGCAACGTGCTGGCCGATCAAAACGGCGCGATGGTCAAGATCAATGTCATCCGTGACAGTATCCCCGACTATCCGAACTGTCTGGCAGCGCTGGCGACGGCGCTCGGTCAGGAAGTGACCGATGTGCAGGCGCGGCTCGAAGCGCGACCCTCGTTCTGGGTGGTGGAGATGGGCATCATCGAACCCGCGATGTATATCAGTTCACAGGCGCAGCTCGAAACACTGTGCGCGGCCCGGTTCGATAACCTGCCTGCGCGCCGTTACACCAATGGCACACTCGCACCGCACATCCTCGGTTATGTCGGCTATCCCAGTGAAGAAGAAATCCCCGACCTTGAAGCGGCTGGCTTCAATCAGGCATCGATTGTCGGGCGTGCCGGCATCGAGCTAACGTGGGATGAAACACTGCGCGGTCAGCCGGGCGGGCGGCTGGTAATCGTCACGTCTGAGGGGCAAGTCGTGCGCGAACTGACGCGCATCACGGCGCAGCCCGCGCAAAGCCTGTGGCTGACGCTGGATAGCGAACTCCAAGCGACGGTTGAACGCATTCTGGTCGAAACATATCGACAAGCGCGCGGCGGCTGGGCAGACAATTCGCTCGGCGCGTCGGTCGTCGTCATGGATGCGAATACCGGCGCGATTCGCGCCCTGGTCAGCTATCCCTTCTTCGATAACAACGCTTACAACGTCTTCCCGACGATGGGGCGCGAGGCAGCGCAAACGCTCATTCGCCGCTACCAGTCCGATCCGGCTAACCCGGAAGTTAACCGCCCCGTGCAGGGTGTCTACCCGCTCGGCTCGGTGATGAAAACGGTCTCGGCGGCGGCCGTTGCGGACAGCAACGTGTACGCACTGGACGAGCGGTATACCTGTGTCGGCATCTGGACGCGCGACATCACCCGCTACGACTGGAACAGTGGTCACGGCACACTCACCCTACCCCAGTCGCTCACGCATTCGTGCAACCCCTATTACTACGAAGTCGGCTACCAGCTCGATCAGGTGGATCCGTGGATTTTACCGACCTACGCGCGGCGGCTCGGTTTCGGGGACGGCTCGGGCCTCACCGATCTGATCGAGGAGACGGGCTTCATCCCCGACCCGGATTGGATGCGTTCGGCGCGTGGAGAGGTGTGGACCTTCTCGGAGTCGGTCAATATGGCGATTGGTCAGGGCTTCATGGGTGTGACACCGCTGCAAGTCACGCGCTGGTTTGCCGCCATCGCCAACGACGGTGATCTGCCGCGTCCGTATCTGGTCGAAGGCACGGGCTTGCTCGGCGAAGGCATCACCCCGGCGACCATCCCCGAATTGACGCCTACTGGGCTGCGCCCCGAAGTGCTGGCGATGATCCGGCAAGGGTTATGCGATGTGACGCGCGAGGGTGGCACAGCGGATTTTGTCTTCCGTAATTCGCCGCTGCAAAGCATCGGTGTCTGCGGTAAGACAGGAACAGCGCAGGCGGGCGGTCCGAGCACACCGTCGCATGCGTGGTTTGCCAGCTACGCCCCGCGCGACAACCCGGAGATCATCGTGCTAGCGATGGTCGAAACGTCCGGTCAAGGCTCAGAAATCGCGGCGCCGATTGCGCGCCAAGTCCTCGAAGCCTATTTTGATATGGATTAAAGCCGGGATTTCTGCCGCAAGCCCTACCAGCAGCCGCCGCTTTGACCTCTTCTGGAACATTAAACGATTGTGTAATCCGTAAAAAGCTTGTACTATGCGCACATGATAGTACTTCACTTCGTTTGTGCCGATCTCAAAGGGGAAAACTGATGATGGATTATCCGCTGACCCGCGCGAACCGCTTACGGCTGGCGCGGGTGTTCGCGCCTATTCCGCGCGTCGATATCTCGATTGAATGCGTGCTAGAAGACCAAATGGGCAGAGCCTTCGTCGATTCAGTCGATGATCCGTGCGCCTACCTGCTGGAACTCGATGGCTTCTTCTGCTATTTCGGTGGAGATGTGCGGAGCGCCGCCGGGCGCGCCCTCGTTGAGGCGCTGCCGAGTGGCCGGATGATCATGAGCGGGCCGCCGGGTTGGGAACAGATAATCGAAGCGACCTTTGGGGAACAACTGATCAAGATCGAACGCTACAGCTACCGTTCCGACACCCTCTCACTCGATCACCTGAGAAAACTCGCGGCAGCAAACCCGAACACCGCCCACGTACAGCGTGTGGATGTGGCTCTGGCACAGTCAGCTCCCGCCTATCTGGAGATCGGCGGGTATGAGTCCGTTGAGGATTTCGTCGCCCGGGGCATCGGCTACTGTCTCATGCTGAACAGCGAGAGCGCGGGGTGTGCCTATGCATCACTGGTGAACAGCAGCGCGATTGAGGTCAGCATCGTCGTTGCTCCAGATCAACGCCAGAAAGGCGTCGCTACCGCTTTGGCCGCGCAGCTGCTGATTTGGTGTCTGGAAAATCACCTTGCTCCGCATTGGGATGCCGCCAACGAAGAATCGTGCGGGCTGGCGGAGAAGCTGGGATACACAAAGGTCGGAACCTATAACGCGTATTTTCTGAAAGCGCGCGCCTCGTAAGCGTGGGGTACGTGCAGGCGCCTACTTTAGTGTTCGCTGAGCCCCCACGCGCGGAGGGTATTATCGCCCGACCCGCTGACGAGCATGGTGCCGGACGGGTTGAACGCCACCGTCAGCACGGGTTTCGCATGCCCCGTGAGTTCGACCAATCGATTCTCCGTCGCCAGTTCCCACACTTTGACCGATCCATCCCGTCCGCCCGTTGCCAACAGTGTGCCATCCGGGCTGAACGCGATCGCGTCCGTGCCGTCGATGTGCGCGTTGATCATTCCGACATTTTTGCCCGTTTCAAATTCGTACAGGCTGACGATGCCATCCTTACAAGCGGAGGCCAAGACCGTGCCATCCGGGCTGGCGGCGAGGTCGCGCACCCAGTCCGGTTGATCGAGGACATAACGCACCGAGCAAAGATCAGTGTCCCAGACGCGGATCGTCAAGTCACGCGCACCGGACGCCACAACTTTGCTGCCCAGACCAAACACCACACTGGTAATTTCATCCGTGTGACCGAGCATCGGCGTTGACTTGACACTTTCGCGCATGTCAAACAACCGGACTTCCCGATCGCCCCCGGCGGAGGCAATCATGCGCCCATTGGGGCTAAAGGCGACGGCATTCACGCAGTCGCTGTGTCCGCGCAAAATGAATAGTGGACGATTCACCAGCGTCATCCACAGGCGCACGGTCATATCTGCGCCCGCTGTGACTACCGCCGAACCATCCGGGCTAAATGAAAAACCCTTAATAGGCGTTTCAGACACGATTTGCCGATCGGGCTCGCCACCGAAGCCGCCGTTCCAGATCCAGACTCCGCTCCCGTGACTGACGCCGAGGAGCGATCCTTTGGCCGACCAGGCAACCTGCGTGACAAACCCACACTGCACAGCCGTGAGCTGAGTTAGTTGGGGGGTATTAGCAGCAGAGATTGTTGGATAAAGACTCATCAGGTTTTCTCAGCTTTGTCTAAGCCCCCATATAGTACAAAAAGGATAGGCTTTAGCCAAATTGTGATCATAGAGGCATCGATGTTGAAAGCGAGGACAACGCCCTTTCAGCCCTTGAGCGGACATACTTTCATGTCCTTAACGACTTTTCGCAAAACCGGCGAACCCGTACCTACACCCGTCTGGTTCGCGGACAAAGGCGAGAAACTGTACGTCATGACTCAGGCGCACGCGGGCAAGGTCAAGCGGATTCGGAACAACGCTCAGGTGGAGGTTGCGCCCTGCACCGGGCGCGGTGATCCGCTGGGGAAATCGGTCGAAGCCATGGCGCGTATCCTCCCCCCCGATCAGCTCAGGGAGGCAAAAGCAGCACTCAATCACAAGTATGGGTGGCAAAAACGCATCTTTGACATGATGAATCGGATGCGGGGCATGGAAATGGCCTATCTGGAAATCACGCCGATGGAGTGAGGCGCTCTTAAGCTCGGCGTTTCCGTTGGTAGGGGCGCACCTGTGTGTGCGCCCGCTGTGTGCAGACACACGTGCGTCCCTATACTGAATTACGCAAGCTACCATCCCCAGCAGGGTGAGGTCGCCCGCAGATCTGCTATAATGAGCGCCCATGCACATTGGACTCAACGCTCATTTACTCTCCGGCAGGGCGGGTTACCGCTCCGCCGGAATCCACGGATATATCGACGGACTGCTGCGCCACCTCCCCCGGGACGATTGGCGCTTTACGGCGTTGGTCGGCGCAGCCAACCAGATGCACATCGAAGGCATCAACCTGCGCCGTTCGCAGCTCGATACTGAGTCACCGCTGCGCCGCATCCTGTGGGAACAGGCGATTCAGCCGTGGCAGCTCGGTGCTTTCGACCTCTATCACGCGCTGGCGTTCGTCGCTCCGCTCCCGCTGACCGTGCCGATGGTCGTCACCGTCTACGATCTCAGCTTCATCCACTATCCGGAACGACTGCCCGCCGCCCGCCGCCTCTATTTGCGTTTGTTCACCGGGTTGACCTGCCAACGCGCGCACCGGGTGCAGGTCATCAGCCAAGCGACGGGGCGCGATGTCGAGCGCTCATTAGGCATCCCCGCCCATAAAATCGACCTCGCGCAGCCCGGTTACGATCCGCAGCGCTTTTACCCGCTCCCCACTGACGAAGTCGCCGCCTTTAAACGCACAAAGAATCTGCCGGAACGCTTCTGGCTGTTCATCGGGACGCTGGAGCCGCGTAAAAATCTGACCATACTGCTCGAAGCGTACGCCGCGCTGCCGGTGAGTCAGCGCTTGCCGCTGATCCTCGGCGGTGGCAAAGGCTGGGATTATGATCCGATATTTGCGGCTGTCGAACGTCATAATTTATCGGCGTGGGTGCAGTTTCCCGGTTTCATCCCTGCCGAAGAATTACGCTTCTGGTACAATTCGGCGGAAACGTTTATATTTCCGTCGGTGTTTGAGGGCTTCGGTCTGCCCGTCCTCGAAGCCATGGCGTGCGGCACGCCTGTAATCGTATCCGATGCTTCCTCACTGCCTGAAGTCGTTGGGGACGCCGGGTTAACCCTCCCACCGCAGACTGTCGGCGCGTGGACCGAGGCTTTGCGTCGGGCCGGGGATGATATCCAGTGGCGGAAGGCAGCGCGGGAACGTGGTTGGCAGCAAGCAGCGCGGTTCCAGTGGCACATGACCGCCGACAAAACGATTGAAAGCTATCGGAAAGCACTACATGGCGACTAAAGACGTGCGCCCATCAACGTCGTGGATTGAAAAGCCCTGGCTAATGCCGACGGTCGACGCCGTGCTGGCCTTCGCGGCCTTCGGCATCGCGTATTTCGTGCGTTACGAATTGCAGCTCATCGCGCCTGTGTTGGAATTCAACCGCGCGCCCTTCGAACCGTATCTCCCCTACGCGGTGGTTTACATCCTGTGGCTGTACCTCAATTACCGGGGCAGCGGCCTTTATAAGCACATCCGCGGGCGCTCGTGGCTCGACGAAAGCTATACGATCCTCAACGGCGTGACCAACGCGACGGTCGTGCTGCTGGCGATCAGCTTCGTCTTGCAGCCGCTCGTCTTCAGCCGTCTGATGATCCTGTACGTCGCCGCGATCACAATCGTGCTGCTTTCGCTGGCGCGCGCGATACGGCGCACCATTCAAGCGAGTTTGCGCGCACGGGGTATTGGCGTGCAGCGCATGCTGGTGGTCGGCGCGGGTGAAATCGGTCGTTCGGTACTGCGGACGATGGTTGCGCGCCGTGATCAAGGCTTCCTGCCCATCGGCTACCTCGCCGAAAACGCCGAAGATGGCAACGTCGATCTGGGACGGCTCAAGGGTTTGGGCGGGCTTGACAATCTCGCGGGGGTACTGCGCGAATATCACGTCGATCATGTGGTAATCACATTGGCGTGGACACACCACGACGAAATCCTCAAGATGATCCGCATTTGTCAGCAGCGCGGCGTCGATGTGAGCGTCGTGCCGGAAGTCTTTCAGCTCAACCTCAAGCAGGTGCAGGTCGAAAATCTCGACGGCATTCCCCTGCTGCGCGTCAACGGGCATGTGCCGCTCAAGGGCAGCAACCGCCTGATCAAGCGGGCGATGGATCTGGTGCTGGTCACGGCGGCGTCTCCGCTCCTCCTGCTGATGTTCGGGCTGGTCGCGCTGGCGATTCGGCTGGAGGATAACGGCAAGGTGTTCTACAAGCAGCGGCGCGTCGGAGAAAACGGGCGCGAATTCGACATGATCAAATTCCGCAGCATGATCCCGGATGCGGACAAGCTGCGCGCTGATCTGATCAAGACGCACGAACTCGACCCGCGCCATCCGAAAATCAAAGACGACCCGCGTGTGACGAAAGTCGGACACATCATCCGCACGCTGAGCCTCGACGAACTCCCCAATTTGATCAACGTGGTCACCGGGCAGATGAGCCTCGTGGGGCCGCGTCCGCCGACTCCCGATGAAGTTTCGCTCTATGAGGCGTGGCATTTGCAGCGCTTGCAGGTCAAACCGGGGATGACGGGTTTGTGGCAGATCAGCGGGCGCAGTGAAGTCCCCTTCGACGAGATGTGCCTCATGGACATCTACTACATCGAGAATTGGTCGGTCGGGCTGGACGCACAAATCCTCATGCTGACCATTCCCCGCGTGCTGCTGCGCTCTGGAGCGTACTAACTATTGGTACTAGTTGCCAATTTGAGAGAAGATTTTCGTAGGGGCAAGGCATGCCTTGCCCCTACAGACCCCATACCATCCGTTTAGAACCACGAACTAGCGCCAATGGTTACTAAGCCAGAGGTCGAATGTCGCCCAACATCGGGATAGAATAGAGGCATGGGCAAACGACTCGACTACACACTGACAACAGAGCAACTGGGCGAACTGGAACAGGCCATCAATAGTTCGCCGTATCCTGAGGTGCGTCAACGTGCCATCGCTATTCGCTTACTCCATCTCGGTCAATCGCCGGAGCAGGTCGCTCAAGCGGTGATGGTGACGAGCAACACGGTTTACGCCTGGCACAAACGTTGGCGCGCAGCGGGGATTGGCGGGTTGCGTGACGGACATCGGACGGGACGACCAAGCAAAGCGGACAAACCGTATCTTCAGGAACTTGAGCGCGTGCTCGAACTCGACCCCCGTTCGTTAGGCTTGCCGTTCACCATTTGGACGCTGAACCGTCTCCGCCTGTATCTGGCAGAACAGACCGACATCCTGCTGAGCTACACCCGCTTTCGAGCCCTCATGAGCCGTGAAGGCTATCGCTGGAAAGAACCGAAACACGACCTGAGCCATTTGCAGGATCGCCCGGCGCAAGAAACCGCAGCCCAGATTATGGAGTGGTTGAAAAAAACATCCCGCTCAACCCCATCGCCCACACCGAGCTCTTCTTTGTGGACGAAACGACAGTAAGCCTGCATCCACCGCTGCGCCGCTGTTGGATGCGGCGCGGGGAACGGAAACTCATCCCCGCACCCGGCAGTCCACACTACTTGCACGTGTTTGGCGCGTACAACTGGCATAGTGGACGCGTTAGCTACATCACCTCCGCCGACAAAAACAGCGATACTTTCATCGCTTTTGTCGAACTCCTGCTGGCGGAACATCCCCGTCAGCACCTGATTTTGGTGATGGACAATGCGTCCTACCATCACAGTAAAGCCGTTCGGGCGGCGTTGAGCCTGTATGAAGCCCGCTTGCTGGTCATCTGGTTGCCCAAATACAGCCCGTTTCTCAATCCCATTGAGCGCTTTTGGCTGCATTTCAAACAGTTGGCGGTCGCAAACCGTTTGCATCGGTCGTTGAAGGAACTTCAGCAGTCGGTCGATGATGTAATGCAGCAACAGAACACACTTCGTCATCCAAACCGCTTGCTTTTGTTAGATAAGTTTCGGTTAGTGGCTTAGAAGAGAAGTTTCTAGCCTTCAGTGGAGAGTGTCCAAGGCGAGTCGCTTGTCACTGTGAAATGTAAACTCTTATCGGCTGACTACTTTCCTCAATGTTCATTACATAGTCTCTGTGTTACAGTAATGCGATTGAAATGTAACATACATAGAGGCTGTGTATGGATGCCTTCTTCCCACCCGGCCCGCAGAAGCACTTCATCGCAGGTGATGCGCCACTCTTTGCGAACAACCCGTTTCGCGCCCTGACCGAGTCGCCCTTGCAGTATGGCGAACTTGTGCACTTCCGGTTCGGTCCCACCCACGCTTATCTGGTCAACAACCCGCGCGACGCGCACTATGTGCTCATCGAAGCGCCAGAGCGCTTCACCGACCGTCCGAACTACTTTAAGACACTCAACAGCGCGATGGGGCACGATCTTTTCTCGCCGAAAGACCAACTCGGTCGGCAAGTGCGCACCAAAGCGGCATATGATCCGCGCTGGCTCTACGACTTCGCCGATCAGATCGCCAGCGCCGTCAATGTGCTGGGCTGGTGTCCTGATGATACCGTGTCACTGCCCACCCACCTCAAAAATATGACGGCGCGCATGACCGCGCAGCTGTTATTTGAGCGGGCTGAAGCGCCCGCCGGACTGCGCGAAGGTGTGCGCTTCAGCCAGGCGCTGGCCGATCGCCGCTTCGGATCGCCGCTCATCCCGGCGTGGCTGCCCATCGCTGGGCGGCGCGGAAGCTCCAGCACACGCACAGCGCTCAGAGATGCCATCGCCGATCTGGTCGCGGATCGCCGCTGCGGACTCTTCGAGCGGCTGCACTACGTGAATCCGGCGCAAGCAGTGGATGAAATGCTCATTCTCTTCCACGCGGGGAGCGAAATCGTCGCCAACACGCTGGCTTGGGCACTGCATTTGCTGGCGACCAACCCGGAAATCGAAACAGAACTGCTGCAGGAAATCACGACGGTTTTGGGCGGACGGCTGCCGCACGCCGCTGATCTGGAGCGCCTGCCGTTTACGGAGATGGTCATCCGCGAGACGCTGCGCCTGTATCCACCGGTCTGGGTGATCACGCGGCAAGCAACGCGCGAAGCCCAGATCGGCAAATACTTCGTACCATCGGGGAGCGCCCTGTTCGTTTGCCCCTATGCGCTCCACCACAACCCCAGACTGTTCACCAACGCCGAAACCTTCATGCCGCAGCGCCTATCAGCCGGCTTCGAGAAGCGCATCAACCGCTACAGCTATATGCCATTCGGCGCGGGCGTCCGCGCCTCGTTGGAAGAGTCATTTGTCACCACGGTGAGCACGCTGCTGCTGGCGGGAATTGTCGGGCGCTGGCAGCTGGAATCGATCACCGCGCCGGAGCTAGAAATTGATCGGGGCATGACGCTCAGGCCGACGCCCTTCTCCATGCGCGTCGCCATGCGGTAAAAGACCAAACCGGAGAGACCGCAGCGGACACAGAGAAACGAGCCAGATCCAGTGCGGCACGACTCATTCTAACGCTGTCCTCTGCGCTCTCTGCGGTTAAAGCCCTTTCATTTCGTCCAGTGGCCGTTTGTCGGGTCGAAGCGCCAACCCGCCGGGATTTCTGGGTTGCACGACGGTGGGTAGATGGGCATCTCCGGCGTTTCGAACACCACTTCCACGCTCCGTCCGGTCAGCGAACGTACAAAATTCGCCAGCACAAAACGCGTTTCCGTCTCGGCGCGGTTCAGGATGCCCCCTTCAATCGCATCATCACGGAAATCGACCAGCGCTTGATACTGCGCTAGCTGACGCACTCCGTCCCAGTCCGGATTACAGGTTGAGAACGACTCATCATACTGATCGATCATATCAACGCGACAGCTCGTCAGCTGCGGTGATGGGATGGTGAGTATGTACACGTCGCGAGCGTCGTCGTAGCGGACATCCTCTTCAGTGATCTGCACCACGTCAATCCCCGCCTCGACCGCGCCTTGCACGGCGTGATTGGCTGAAAAGCCACACGCATTCAACATGCCTTGCCCCACGCCGACAAACACGCCCGCCTTGGCCATTTGCACACTCACACTGACCAACTGCCCCAGCGGTTGAATGCCCTGTACGATGGTTTGGGACGGCACAACGGTCGCCACCGCCGGTTGGTTGATCTGATCCAGCCCGACCAACCCGCCCACACTCCCAAGCACGCTGGTCAGCGTGGAACCTGTGAAGAAGATCAGCGCCCCAATAATCACCACGACGAAAATCAGGCAGCCCATCCCACCAAGGACATACGGCCAACACCCTCGGCCCTGACGCGGCGGTGCAGACCTGCTATCGATTTCCATGGGGGGCAGTGGTGTCAGGTCTGGTTGGGCTTCCGGTTGCTCGCTCACAGGCGTTTTCCTCTCATGTTCCTTACACCAAGTATATACGCCCCACGACGCTATGGGTTGCAGGGAATCTGAGACAGCGATGATAAAAGCCACTCTCCGGCAATAAAAAGTGTAATATGTTGACGATCGGCTTTATCCGCCGGATGAAGCGAAAGCAGGATGGAGTCATTTCACATGGTGACAGCAATTTATGATGGCAACTGCGTGCTGTGTCGTCAGTCTAAGCGCATGATCAATGCCCTGGATTGGCTGCGGCGCGTTGAATTTCTCGATCTACAAAAATGGGAAACGGTCCACCAGCGTTACCCGGATCTCGACTGGAATGCGGCCTTCGGGCAGATGCACACCATGACCGCCAACGAGCAAATGCTCGGCGGTTTTCAGGGTGTACGGCGACTGCTGCGTGAGCTGCCGCTCGGTTGGCCGTTCTGGCTGCTGCTGCACATCCCCGGCATCAATTGGCTGGGCGATCAGGTCTACCAGCTCATCGCCCGCAACCGCTACCGGATCAACCAACTGGTCGGCGCAGAGGTCTGCGAAAACGGCGCGTGCCGAATTCACAATCCCGCGAGCTAGATTCAACGTCAGTTAGGGATAAGCCTTTTCGCGTGTCCCCCTCACCCCCAACCAACAATGCTTTGGCCGGCTCACCTCCCCGAATTTGGGGAGAGAGGTCGGGGGCTAACAGGGGTAGGTACTTAATTGTAGGGACGAGACATGTCTCGTCCTCTCGTTAGATCGATGAAATTCAAGGACGAGGCATGCCTCGTCCCTACAGGTTTCTCGTTTTGGATAGGTTCGTATTCAACCGGGCTAAGAATAGACCTTAAAAACCTACCCCTCTTAGGGGTCGGGGTTGGGGTCAAACAGCAGCTATTCTGGAGGTTAATCTCCGTAGCCGAGTTCGCCCTTGATGACCTGTGTGATGTTCTTGTCCAGTTCGTCAAGGTTATCGAGGCTGTAAGTGATGATGCGGCGGTGGCTGATGTCAAACGGAATGTCGGCCACTGACTGCGCGATCAGGATCACCGAGCGACCGAGGGTATGGGCAATCCCCAGCTCGTACATTACGTTGGCGTTGCGTCCGGTACAGTCCGCGATGCAGATATCCGAGTGATAAATAGCTGACCACACTTCGTCGATGATCGACTGCGACGACAAGAACGCATCGCCGCGCTTGATGGTGATGCCCAGGCGGTTCGCCACGGGGACAAGGTGGTCATCGTAGACCATCTTCATCGACGGATCGAACGGCATGATCACGAACGCCTCGGCCCATTTATCATCGGCGGGCGGCAGCGGTTCACCGAAAATCGGGTAGGAGGCGACGAACTCGCCGGCAGCGGTCACAAATTCGGTCAGGCTAATGCGAAATATGGTTTGCAGTGCCGCGAGAATCGGCATCACGCTGATCATCATGGTTTCGACCGAGCGGTCATTTTCGCCATACTCGACATTGAGCAATTCGCTGCGCTGGAGTGTGGTGATCGTGCCTTCCAGCATGATCTTGAACTGGCCATTCGCGCCGAAGCGGCTGACCATCCGTGCCGCTTTGACCTGATCTTCACCACTGTTCAGGCGTCCTGTGCCGCCCTGACGCTTTTGTTCTTCGTAAAAATCATGCCCGAAGATGATCTTGTACAAATCCCAAAAACTGAGCGGCCCGTACTGGCGCACCGCCCACAAGACGATCAATAAGCCCTTGCGGGTTGCGAAGATGTTACGTTTGCTGGCTTCTAACGGCACAATCTGTCGTGGCATGACTCGCTTTTCCTCGTGTTGAATAAGCACAATGTTACACGAGAATCCGCGGGGTTGCATCCGTCTTAGGTTGTAGCGTAGGGTAAACGCCCCCTAGCGGTTAGAACGTTTGGGCTTGTCTTCCTCTTCCCATTCGACGGCCATGCTGTCGGTCAATTCACCGTCTTCAGTCAGGCGCACCCGGCGCACCGGACGGCTGTCCGCTACGTCGTCAAGATCGTACTCATCATTCTTGCGCTTGCCGCTGTATTCGCGTTCGATCGCGCGCTGCACCGCCCGTTCACGCCCGGCGGAGCTGAGCATCTCGGCAAAGTTGATCGCCAGCCCAACACCCCAGCCCAGCGAGACGATCAGCGGCCACGGGAAGGGGATTTCGGTCATCAGCTCGCCAATATCCGGCAAATTCGAGCCGAAAATATAGATCATCCACAGCATGGTGTTGATCATCAGATACACGGCCGCATGTTCGAAAAACTCGACCCGTTTCTTGATCGGCTTTTCGACGCGGCGGCGGATTTTCTTCAACTCGCGGCGATCAACGCGCCCCCACCCATCAGGGTACTGACGGCGGAGTTCAGTTCGAATCGCCTGGTAGCGGCGTTCGTCGCGGCTGCCCGTCGCAAAATAGGTCTCGAACATGTGCGCCGCCAGCCCCGATCCCCAACCGAGCGACACGATCAACGGCCACGGGAACTGCATCCACTGCCCAAACTGCGGATCATCACTGATAAAAGCAAAACCGCCGGTGCCGGTGAAAATGATCCACAAGACCGCATTCACCACGCCATAGGCCACCAGATGCCCGATGAATTCACCGCGCTTCTTGAAGCGCGCTTCGATGCGTTTACGCAGCGTATTTTCGTCTTCGTAGGGGACGAGTTCATAGTCGAGGTTCTTTTCGTTCCAGCTCTCGAACGCGTCGCCGATGGCTTCACCCGCCTTTTCGATAGCTTTGCCCACGTCGGCAAAGTCGAAGGAGGCATCCACCACCACGCGCTTGGGCGGTTCCGGTGGGACGGGTGCCCGCGGCGGCACGGGTGGCACCGGTCCCGCGGCGGGAATGGACGGCGCGGCGCGCTTGGGCTTGCCTACATTGCTGAGCAATTCCGTGGCGTTGTCTTCGGCGCGGCGCATTTCCAGCAGCGAATCAGATGCGAGGCTCACGCGGTTCGGGCTGAGCGCTGCCATGCCAGAGGTTTCGACGGCTGTCTTGAAAGCTTCCACCAGCTCAGCCGCCGTGCCATAGCGATCCACCGGAGACTTGGCGAGCGCCTTCTCCAGCACCGCCGACACTTCCGGCGTGATCTCCGGGTTGACCTTCGACGGTTCGGGCAGTGGGCGGTAAATGTGATCGTGGATGATGGCGAACGGCGTATCTGCGCTGAAGGGCACCCGCCCAACGACCAGCTCGTACAAGACCACACCGAGCGAATAAATATCCGTGCGGTTATCGAGTTCGCGGCTGCCCATCGCCTGTTCCGGTGAGATGTAGTGCGGCGTGCCGAGCAGCATGTCATGGCTGAGCGTGCTTTCACCCAACTGCGCCATACGCGCCAGCCCGAAGTCAGTCAGGTAGGGCGTGCCGTTCACATCGATGATGATATTCGACGGCTTGATGTCGCGGTGCAGCACCCCCTGCCGGTGCGCGTAATCGAGCGCGTCAGCAATACGGGGGATCAGGTTGAGGATGTCGCTCATGGCGAGGGGCTGATCTTCCAGCACCCCTTTGAGCGTGCGCCCCTCGATATACTTCATCACGAGATAGGGTCGCCCCTCAAAATCGGCAAAGTCGAACACGGGGACAATGTGCGGGTGATCGAGGCGGGCGACGATCTGCGCTTCACGCTCGAAGCGGGCGAGGAAGTTCTTATCTTCCTGAAAAGCTTGATGCATCATTTTGATCGCGACAAAGCGATCCAGACGAGGATGGTAGGCTTTGAAGACGGTTGCCATACCACCATGGCCCATCTGCGCGATCACCCGATATTGACCGAGCGTTTGTCCTTCGAGTGAACTCATGCCTTTGACTCCGGCTTTTGCAGTGCGTCCCACGCCATTATACCCCACCCCTACCGCGCATTACCCTTAATTACGAGCAAATCCGCGTAAAGTTGCGCGTGCAAGCTATTGATCACGATCTTCTGACAAGGTGTGCTAGAAGCGCGGACGCCATAAATCGCGTCCCTACGAAAGCAATTTCGGGTTGGCGGGCGCTGTTATCTCCCCTCCCTGAATTCGGGGAGGGGACGGGGTGGGGTTTGCTTTACCCGAACAAACCGCGTTTGACCGGGAGGCCGTGCGATAGTGTGGTCAAACCGCCGCTGTGCGCGTTGTAGATCGGGCGCAGGTCTTCCAGCACAGGGCGCAAATCACGGTGCTGGGTGTGGCGGTTAAGCATTTCCAGATAGCCACCATAGCGCCGGAACAACATCTGCGTTTCGTCCACCGTGACGCCCTTATCCCACTGCCATTTTTCCGGCGTGTAGAAGTAATAGATAGGATACAGCGCTGTCGTGACCACCGAGACGCCGCGCACCGAGTAGCTCCACAGGTCGACTCCGGCATTGCTCGCCAGTTCCGCCATGAGGACGAGCGCCGACGAAGACAGAATCTGGCGGTAGAGGCTACCGCCATCATTGCCCTGCACCGCTTTGGGGATGAACCCGCGCGGCGAGACTTCATCGCGAATTGTGCGTTCGAAGACTTCGACGCCAAGCTGGAACGTCTCTTCGTGTTCGGCGGCCACGCCCGTCGCCATGACCAGCAGCGCCATCCACAGGTTTTCGACCTGCGTATCTTTATACGGGCTCTGGCTGAGGCTGGAAATGCGCATTTGCAGCGTGTTCAGAAAGCGTACCTGTTCGGCATAGCTGAGCGCGCGGTGATCGCGCAGCATCTCAAACGCCTGCACGTGCATGATAGTCTGCGCGACCGTGTCGAGATAGGTCACATCGTCGGACGGCGGCACATCGATCGCGCGCATGAGCGCCGCCGCCGCGATCTCCCCCGCCCGTTCGTCTTCATTGAAGCGATAGCGGAACGCACCCCATAGTGCAACTTCGGAGCCCGTCTGTTCGCGATCATTCAGCATCAGGTACGCCGTGCGGAACGGTTCACGGTCGCGATTCCGCCGCGCCGCCGTGATCTGGTCGTGGGTGAAATACAGTCCAAAGTGCTGTGGTCTAAAAGTCATATCAATCTATCCACAATTCATTGTCAGCAAGTATAGCGAATCTGGCTATAATGAGGAAAAGCGATCATTTTGTAACATGACAGGTGTGCGCTGTGAACGACCCCAAATCGAATCGTCCCGATCAACCGCCCGACTCTCTGCGCTCACCCATTCGCCCGGCTGCGCCCTCAACCGTCAACGGGCGTCCCCGAACGCCGACCCAGCCGCTGCCGCCGGAAGTTGAAACTCCGACCACGCCGACGAGTGCCCTCAATGCGATCCGCCAGAAAATGGAGTTGATCGCTGACGAGTTTGCGCAAGGCAAAATCAACCGCGCACAGTTCAACGCCATGTACAAACGCTACAGCGAACAACGCACCATCATCGAGCGGCTGCTGGAACGCAACCCGGACAGCGAAGCGTGGAAACAGGTGATCGGCGTGAAGGGCCAAACGGGCTTCCTGCGCCATCACTTTGAAGCGCAGACGCTCTACTTTGTAGTGTACCATCGCAGCAGCCCGCAGCCGATCATGCAGGGTGGCAAACAGGCACCGGAAAATAATCTGATTACGCCGCTGCTCAAAGCTGTCTGGCTGATGAAAGATCGGCCCAAGCAGGCGCTCGGCCGTAAACAGGTCGGCGATACGAACTGGCTGCTGCTGGCCGTGGGCGATTACTCTGCATCGGCAGTGATGTTCTCGCTCGAACCGGCGAATGCTCAGGCACGGCTGGTGCGCGACCTGCATGCCGACTTCGAACGTGCCAATCAGGCGGCGCTGTCCCGCGGCTGGATCGTGCCAGAACGCATGGTGTTCCCGCAGCGTGCGCTGGTCGAAGGCGGCTTCTAGCCTTCGGCTGAACTTGTCATTCGGCTGTGCGGCAGCGCAATCATCCGCGTGAGATTGGTCGCACACAGCATGCCGGACATCGCGAACACGAGTACACCCTTATTGGTGATCGCCAGTGTGCCAACCGCCGTGTTAGCCGCCAGCGTCGAGCTGATCGACTGCGTTTTCTTGGCATCGGCGAGCAGTTCCACCGCAAACCGCTGATGCGTCGGCGTCAGGCGGCGTCCGTCGTACACCCGGATCATATTCGAGTCGAGATCGCCCGTCGTCAGAAATGACCCATCCGGCGAACAAGCCAGCGCGCCGAGTGTGTAGCCGGTGTCCACCCGCCTGACCAAGCGACCATCCCCATCAAACAACAGAATCTGTTCCCCGTCGGAGACAAACACGCCCGTTCCGCCTTCAATGATGGCGATATGCGCCTGCATTTCATCGGTTAAGTGGAGCTGGGTATCTACCGAGGCGGTATGCACCGTTTGCCGGTAGTAGTGCAGCGCGCCCCGCCGATCCAGCCCGACCGTGAGCGTTGCATCCAGCGCCATGGCGACAAACTGATGATCTTCGGTCGCGAGCTGCGTTTCGACGCCGTCCACTTCCAGCAGCAGTTCGGAATCGGACACGCGATACAGACGTTGTTTACCGTCTGCCAGTTGATAGATAGTCGCTTGTGGGGTTCTGACCGTCGGCAGAAAAACGCCGTTCGGCGCGTGCAGGGTTTTGAGGAACACGCCCCACATGGCCGTAGCCCGCGTCTTAGGTGGATGAATTTGCAGTTCAGTCAGTTTGCCGCCGTTCTGCAATTCCATAAAGTAGACGCGATCCGTGCTCGTCCACGCGGCCAGCATATTGGGTTTCCCGGTGAGCACGTCAATTCTGCGAACAGTCCGGTCAGTCAGATGCAAGCGCCACGCCATGAGTCCCTCGATCCTGTGTGTGCCGCATGTATAGCGCAGTTAGTGGCGCTTGTCGAGAAACTTAACCGCAAGTTTACATCTGGTCAGGGGAAAAACACGGGGTGTAGGGGCAGATCACGAAGCGGGCGCACAGCCGTGCGCCCTTACGGATGTTGAAGCGGGAGTGCTTAACCCGGCACTTCCACGCGGATGCGCCCCGCCGGGACGACGACCGCATAGCGCACGGTGATCGCCGCCGTGTTGATTTCGCGCGACTCCAGCACATCGCCAACCACGAGGTAGTTGTAGACGTTGGGATCGTGTTGTGGATCAAGACCGCTGTTCCCGCGTTCCAATTCCAGCCGCGCCGCTACATTCGCCGGGATGAACAACGTCAAATCGCCCTGCTGCGTAGTGAGTGTCCCAAGCAGTTCGTTTTGCTCGGAAAACAGCGGTTCGTATTCGGGCAGCGTGACGACGACTTCGCCGCGCCGCGTATTGACGTTCAGTCGTTCAAGACTCGTCCCGCTCATATTGAGGACGACGCTGCCATCTTGTCCCAGTAGTTCCACGTCCAGGGGCACGCCCACAGGCAGCGTCAGGCGCAGCGTACCGCGCCCCACCGCTTCCAAACGGGGAAACTCACTGGGCTCGAATTCGCGGAGCGTGAGTGTCGCCGAATTATCGCCGAGTTGTTCATACACCACGTCCACGCGATTATCGGCGCTGCCGAGATACTCCCCCGTCACGCGCCCCGCGTCGCCGCTCAGGATATCGACGCCCGTCGCCAGCGCGCTGATGCGGATGCGCAGCAGGGTCACTTCGGGCGCGATCACCTGCTCGATAGGTTGGCGGGTGTCGTCGCGTGTTTGGCTTTCGCGGGTGGAATAGGCCGTGAAGCCAATCACCGCAACGATAGCGACGCTCAGCAGCAGCGCGATCAGCCCACTGAACGGAATGCGATCTTGCAGCACAAACGCCGCACCGACCAGCACCAACAGTCCCGGCGCGGCCCGCACGATCAAATCGAAGACGGTTTCCGGCAGCACGCCGAGGCTGCGCGCCAGCACAATCCCGGCGGCGGCGAGCAGAATGATGCCCCACAGGGGGTTTGTTTTGCGCCGAATGCTCATACGACCTGCCTCAGGAAGAAGACCGCGCTCAGAATGACCGCCGCCGCCGCCCAGAACAGCGGTTCACCGGACGGCGCGCGCAGCATGTCCCGGCCAAACCACGCCGCCAGCGTCAGTCCACTGAGCAGCACAGCGAAGATTGTCGGGAAACCCCGCCGCCGAGCGATCAACGATTCCTGGGGGACGATCCACCAGAGCAGCACATAGACCAGAATGAACGCGCCGCTGCTGAGGAGAGTCAGCAGCACAAACAGCAGGCGCATCAGCCACACATTCATGCGCAGCGCGGCGGCTAACCCCGCGCAAACTCCGCCTAAAACGCGATCCGTAAAACTACGAAGCATAACAACTCCGGCAGCAGCAAATGGAGTCCATAATACCCCCAAACGAAGAATTGCGGCAAGTCAGCTTTCCCGGTCACACCAACCGGCAACAAAAAGCCCGCTGCTTTCCAGCGGGCCGGGGCATGTTCAGTTGATTGGGGTCGCTTAGGCTTGATTAGGAATGTGTACGAGCGACACCATCAGACGAATGCGTCCGATTTCGATTTCGTCGCCGTCACGCAGCCGGTAGGGCCGCTGGGCGCTGAGCTGATAGCCGTTAATGCGCGTGCCATTGGTACTGTCGAGGTCTTCAATCGACAGGAAATCGCCGTCATGCGTCAACTGCGCGTGCCAGCGGGACACGCCGTTTTCAAGTGCCCGAAAGGTGGACAAATCCACGTCCGGCTGCTCCTCGCCGCTTCCACCACCACGCCCAATGAGCAGCTTATTCTGCAATGGGACAGAAATAACGCGTGGCTGCTGGCTCCCGTCAGTGATATGAATGACCAGACGTAACGGGGTAACGCTGTCACGCGTTCGGGTATCGTCGAGGGTCTGTTTCTTTGACTGAGATGCAAACAACGCCATCAGGTTACCTTCTGGGTAGTGCAAGTTCACACAGCGATCACTCTACATGTATTCTACCGTAAACGTCACTTTTGCGGGATTGAGATTTGGCAAGCACTCATCTTCTTACTACAATCGCAGGCGAATGGTAAGGAGAGCGTATGCGGCGGCTGATCATCGTTGTCGCGCTGATCGTCTTGTTCGGACAAATCAACATCGCTTCAGCGCGGGAAATTCTACAGGGCGATACCTGCACGGTCGCGGCGGATACCACCATCACTGGCGATGTCTTCGTCGCTTGTCAGCAGTTAATTATTGACGGAACCATTACCGGCAATCTGTTCGGCGCGGCCTTGAGCGGACGCATCAGCGGGACGGTGGGCAACAGCGCCTATCTGCTCATGTGGCAGTTGGAAATCAGCGGCAGCATCGATGGCGATCTGCACTTTGGCGGCGGCGCGGTGCATGTCACACCGAGTGCGACACTGACCGGTGATGTGATCAGCGCGAGTCTGAGCACACGCCTCGAAGATGTGGCCGTTCCCGGCGGCGTGACGAGCATCGGCTACCAGCTGCTGCAAGATGGGTCCGTTGGCGGTGAGATCAGCTTCTGGGGTACGGCACTGGCTATCGACGGACACATCGGCGGTAATGTGAGCGCCAGCGTCGGCGACCGTGATTCGATCGGCGCGAACAACCTGAGCACCCTGTTCAATGTGCTCTTCCGCATCGACCTGATTACGCCCGGTCTGCGCGTCACCGAAGACGCCAGCATCGATGGGGTGCTGAACTACTCCTCGGTCAGCGAAGGTGAAATCGCCGGGCAGCTGGCGAACCCGCCCGAATATATTCCGGTGATCGTCGCCCTCGATCTCGACAACCAGACCGACATTACGCAAAGCGTCAACTTGTATTTCGCCCGCGTCCTGCGCGAACTCATCGCGCTGCTGCTGATCGGCGTAATCGCGTTGTTCGTCGTCCCGGCACAACTGCAAGACCCGATCTACAGCATCCGCACGCGCCCGCTGCCCAGCCTCGGTGTCGGGCTGATCACGTTTATCCTCTCGTTCGCGATTATCTTCGCCATCACCGCCCTGGGCATCGGCGTGGTGCTGTTGTTCGCGGCGGTCAATCTGCCGGATATCGCCATCGCGACGGGTGTGTTCGCCGGTGTGATCACCTTGGGCGGCGCAGGCGCTTACTTCTTCGTGGCGATTTACATCTCGCGGGTGATCGTGTGTCTCGCCATGGGCCGCCTGATTTTGCGCGCCTTTCTCGGCGATCGGCTGGCGGGACGCTGGAATTACGTGGCGCTGCTGATTGGCGTGGTTATTCTCGCCTTCTTGACGTCGCTGCCACTGATCGGCGATGTGTTCAATGCGTTGGCGCTGTTTTTAGGCCTGGGGGCGATCCTCACGCTGGTGCAGCGCGAACTGGATCAGGTGCGGCACCCGGCAACTGCACGGGCGCCCGGCACGGGCACACTGCGAATCCCGCCGCCCATCCTCGAAGACCTGCCCTCTGGCCCCGGCATGGAGAATCTGCCGGACGGTTTCAAGTGGTGGAATTGAGGCGATCTGATTGGTCAATAAATGCGTCGGGGCGATCAATCTGATCGCCCCTTCCATGACACTCGTATCCAGTTGTGGTTCTCACTACCCCTAAGCCCTAGAGATCGTCGAGGTCGCCACTCTTCAAGCCGCGCTCAAAGGCCCGCCCGATCATCAGCACGTACTCGATAAAACCCGCGAGCACGTCTTCATCCACCATTTTCAAGACTTCGTCGAGCATCTCTTGGGGCGTATCGTAGAGGATTTCAGTCGAGAGACATGCCATCGCCTGCATAATCGAATCACGCGAGTCCGGTGGTTCGGTTTGCAGCAGATCCCGGTACCAACGTTCGACGATCGGGTGAACCTGCTCACACGATGACCCGGCGGCGAGTTCGCGATTTGCCAAATCCTCAAACTCATCCAGCCAATTCGGATCGTTGGGTTGGTCACTCATAGCATATCCTCTGATCAGCAAACGACTAGAAGTAGTGTATGCAGGAAACCGTTTAAACTCAAGGATTTTTGACATGCGCCGTGTAAAAATCAAGGTGGTACTGCTAGAATGAGCTGGATTTGACAGCAAAAGGATCGGCATGTCTGGACGCCAACGGTTGATCGCAGTCGTAGGGATTGCGGTGAGCGCTCTTTTCCTCTTGATCGCATTTAACGGGTTGAATCCCGGCGCAGTATGGACGCAAATTCAAGCCGCGAACCCCATCCCGATCCTGATCGCATGTGTGTGGTATTTCACAGGCGTGTTCGTGATCTCGCTGCGCTGGCAGTCGCTGCTGCGCTCGGTGAAGCAAGTTCCCCTCAAAGAACTGTTCCAACTCGTCTGCATCACCTACATGGGGAACAACGTCTACCCGATGCGCGCAGGTGAAGCCCTGCGCGTCGCCCTGTTGAGCCGTTCGCGGAACATCCCCATCGCCCGCAACGCCATGATCGTGCTGCTGGAGCGCCTGTTCGATGGCGTCGTGATGGTCACATTCGTCATCATCGGCCTGCTGTTTGTGGAAGTCTCAGACGAACGCGTGCGGACAGCAGTCAACATCCTCGCGCCGGGCTTCCTGATCGTGACGGCGGCGTTCTTCGTTGTGGCACTGCGTCCGGAACTCCTGCGCGCGATCCTCAGGATCGTCACGCGCATCCTGCCGGGAAAACTCGCGCACGTCATTGAAAATCTCGGCGAAGATATCATCGCTGCGCTGGGCTGCCTGCGCAGTCCCGTCGATCTGCTCAAGAGTGTGGTGTTCTCGTATGGCAGTTGGATGTTCGAAGCCTCGACCTATTGGCTCGTCTCGACGGCGTTTAACCTCGGCGTCGATTACCCGACGATGCTGCTCACCCTCGGCGTGGTGAACCTCGCCAGCCTGATTCCGGCATCGCCCGGTCAATTTGGCGTGTTCGAATTTTTCTGCATCCTCGTGCTCACGACGGTCGGCGTGGCCGAAGCACAGGCCAGCGCCTTTGCCGTGACCATCCATCTGGTGATCTGGTTGCCCGTGACGGTCGCCGGGTTTGTCTTCCTGGCGCGACGTGGCCTCGGCTGGGGTGCGATCACTCACGCGAACGATCTGGAAAAAGAAGCGGCGGCAGCATCGTGAGGACACAGGTATGAAGATAGCGATCATTGGCGCAGGGGTGACGGGCATGGCGGCCGCGTGGGATTTGGTGCGCGCCGGACACGACGTGACGCTCTACGAGGCCGAAAGTGCCGTCGGCGGGTTGGCGGGTGGTTTCCGCGACGAGAACTGGGCGTGGTCACTGGAGAAGTTCTACCACCACTGGTTTCAATCGGATGTTGACGTGCTGAAGCTGGCCGAAGAAATGG
>CALKIA010000557.1 GCA_937988705.1 uncultured Chloroflexota bacterium
CTCAACTGATGCTTTTATCAGCCAACCGTTTGATTACGTCATCACCGTGTGTGATAAAGCCCGGGAAGTTTGTCCGACCTTTCCCGGCGCTGGCCAGCGCTTACATTGGGGGTTTCCTGATCCCGTCGCCATCGCGGCTGACGATGCTCGTGCCGCGGCCTTCACCCTGACCGCGCAGCGCTTAAAGTCACGAATTGAGTATTTTCTCACCACCTTGCCTACCGCTGAAAGTGAGCGCTAACTTGACTTCAAGCATTACAATTTTCGGTGACATCCACGCCAATTTGCCGGCCCTCGAAGCCGTCTTGCAGGATATCAATGCGCGCGGATTGACCAACCTGTACTGTCTCGGCGATCTTGTCGGGTATGGCACGTTCCCGAACGAAGTAATCCGGTTGCTTCAGCAGCACCAGATCCCGACCCTCATGGGGAATTACGATCAAGGTGTGGGCAATAACAGCGCTGACTGCGGTTGCGCCTACAAAACCGAGGTTGATCGGCGGCGTGGCGAATTGTCCATCGCGTGGTCGAATGCCCAGACGACGGCTGCTAACCAAGCCTTCCTGCGTGCCCTACCAGCCCATATCCCGCTGCGCTTGGATGATCTCAACCTTTTGCTCGTCCATGGCAGTCCGCGCAAGGTTAACGAGTATCTGTTCGAGGATCGTCCCGACGATTACTTTGAGCGCATCATGGACGCGGCTCTAGCGGATGTGTTGGTCTGCGGGCATACCCACCTGCCCTATCACAAAGTACTGGCGAGTGGCAGACACATCATCAACGCGGGCAGTGTTGGCAAACCCAAAGACCATGATCCACGGGCGGGCTACATCACCCTGACAGTGAGCGGTCATCAGGTGAGTGTTGATTTCATCCGCGTTCCCTATGATATTGAGCGCGCTGCGCAGGCGATTGAGTCCACGCCGGAAGACGCCGGAATGCCCCATCACTTCGCCCGACTGCTGCGTGAGGGCGCCGGGTGATGCGCGAACCATCGTTTCGCAATTTGCTGCGGCGTTCCGGGGCTGAATTCATCGGGACTTATGCGTTAGTGACCGCCGGTTGTGGCGCGATTATGGTGAATGCCGACACAGGGGCGTTAACGCATGTTGGCATCGCGCTCACCTTTGGCTTGATCATCACGGTCATGATCGCAGCGACTGGTCATATTTCTGGGGCGCACTTTAATCCCGCGGTCACCATTGCCTTCGCCCTAACCCGCCACTTCCCGTGGCGCGAAGTGCTTTACTATCTGGCTGCTCAGGTGCTCGGCGCTGTCTGTGGGGCCGTGACACTCCGCCTGTTGATCGGCGATGTCGCAGCACTTGGCGCGCTTGTCCCCGCCGGTTCCCTCGGGCAGTCGTTCGCGCTTGAGGTCTTACTCAGCGCGATGTTAATGTTTGTCATTATTTCCGTGGCGACCGACACAAAAGCGGTCGGCGCACCCGCAGCACTCGCGATTGGTTTCACTGTCGCCCTTGGCGCGCTGTGGGGCGGGCCGATCAGCGGTGCGTCGATGAATCCTGCGCGCTCGTTGGGGCCAGCACTGGTTGCTCAATTGTGGCTCGATCAGTGGATCTACGTGGTGGCGCCCATCATTGGAGCTGTCATCGGCGCAGTGGCCTATCAGTTGATTCGTGAACCCGACACTGCCGCGAGCAGTGTGCTTTAGTTCCTGCCGGCCAGCCGTTCTAAAAGCCCCGTCCGATCGCTCGAATACACGCTGTTAGGCTCATAAGGGCGCACGGCGATCGAGCCGCTTTCGCCGCCGATGTCATAGGCTCCCTGCATGGAGCGCGCGCCGCATCTCGCTGGCAAGCCTTTCGCCCGCTGCCTCCCATCGGGCTGCCCACAATCTGACAAAACTGCTTCACCCAGAGTACGGATGTCCGATTTTATCGGAGCCCCTTGTCACTTCTGCACGTCCCGACGAACAATGCTGCACGCTTGCTTGGAGCGCCTCGTTGGGGCGCACGGATGTGCGCCCCAGGTCGTCGGTCGTCAACATCGACCGGCTGAGTGACCCTACCCTCAGGTATCGACGGAGCGGTCAGCCCGCGAGGAAAGCCGCCATCTTCGCTAACTGGGTGGAATAGCCCATCTCGTTATCGTACCAGGCGGCGACCGACACCATGCGATCACCCAGCACATTGATGAGCGGCAAATCGATGATCGAGGAGTGCGGATCGCCCACAATCCGGCTCGACGCCCATTCCTCGGTCAGCACATCCATAATGCCGCGGAAATTCTCACTTTGGGCGGCTGTCTCAAACGCCTTAACCACCTCATCCCTCGTGACCGGACGCCGCAGCACGGCATTGATCTCGGCAATGCTCCCGGTGCGGACGGGCACACGGTAGGCTTTGCCCGTCATTTGCAGGTCTTCCCAGATGAAGATCAGCGCCTTCGCTGCGCCCGACGACGACGGGATGATGTTTTCGGCGGCCGCCCATGAATCACGGCGATCTTTCATCGGCTGATCAGACAGCGACTGCGTGTTGGTATACGCGTGTACGGTCGAGAAGAAGCCGTATTCGATGCCGAACGAATCGCGCAGGATCTTCACCACAGGCGCGAGCGCGTTCGTGGTGCAGCTTGCCATGCTGATGATATGATGTTGGTCAGGTTGATAGGTTTCGAGATTGATGCCGGGCAGCAGCATCGCATCGCAATCGGCTTTGGTTTTCGAAGCGGCACTGATGAGCACCTTCTTCGCGCCGCGGTCAAGATGCGCCTGCGCGCCTGCACGGACGGTCGCCCGCCCCGTGCAATCGACGACCAGATCGACGCCGAGCGCACCCCAATCCGGGATTTCCTTACTGGAGTTGTAGTAGGCAATTTCCCGCCCACCAATGGTGAAGCTTGTGTCTGACGCAGCAACCGGTTCATGCCAGCGACCGTAATTGCTATCCGCAGCGAAGAGAGCGGCGAAGGTTTGAGCATCGCGGATATCCGAAACAGCCACCGGGCTAAACAGATTGTTCTTCAGGGCGGCTTTCAACATCGAACGTCCGATGCGCCCAAACCCATAAATACCGATCTTGCCCATGTGTACATTCCTTTGACAACTAGCTGTTCAAACGACGAGGTTTCGCCTCCGCGCGCAGCGCGGAAGCTCAGTGAGTGTGCAACCGGAACGGCCAATCGTCAAGCCCGCACGGACTACCTATGGACAGGTTTGTGCTTCCCGCATCACCGGCACGGTCGAAGTGTCCTTCGACAAGCAGAGCAGCGCAGGTGCGTGGATCACGCTGCCAGCGTCAGTGCCAGAAACTGCGCGCGCATCATCTGCGCCGGGGACGCCTTACAAGGTGTCGGTGAGCCTCGCCGCCTGGGCGCTTTCATTCATTTGGATGAAGCCCATAAGATAGCGCAGGCCTTCTTCAAAACCACGCCGCCACACGTCCCAATCATGGCCGCCGTTGTACACGCGGAATTCTGACTGCACAGTGCCGATACGCGCCACCTGATTGAAGAACATGTGCGCTTCCATGTCGAGATCATGCAGGCGATCTTCGGGGTTGGGATTCTTCCACTCGTCATCGCCCACCGCAATGAACATCGACAGCGGGAGCTCGCTGGCTGCTAGCGACTCGACGAGGGCGGGATAGTTCAGGCTTTGATAAATGGCCTCGTCAAACAGCGCCGCACCGCTGCCAAATGCCCCGAATTCGCGTGTGCTCGAATCGGCGGGTGGCAGGGGAAGATAGACAGCCGGACTGAGCACCAGCGCGCCGACAAATCGTTCCGGGTACGCCATGGAATAGCGGATCGCGCCGTAGCCGCCCATCGAATAGCCGCCGACCAAACGTGCCTCACGGTGCGTCAGAGCGCGATAAGTCGCTTCGATATGCGGGATCAGATCGTTCATGAACGCTGTTTCGACGGCTTCGGCGCGGTAGAGCGACCCCGTGTACTGCGAGTCGATGTAGTAGCCTGCGCGTTCGCTGGAGGGCATATCCGGCAGTACGGCAATGATCGGCGGAATATCGCCGTTGGCGATTAGGTCGTCAAGTACCGTGCGCGCTTCCAGCCAGGAGTCCATCACGTCACCGCGCCCATGCAGCAGGTAAAGCACCGGGTAGCGTGCGGCGGATTCGTCGTAGCCAGCCGGTAGAATCACCGTGTACTGGTAGGTACGATTCAGCGTCTCGGACTGGAAATCAGCGCGGAGGACACGGCTGCCTGCACTTTGACCGCGCGCGGGCGCGCTTCCAAATGCCAACAGCAGAATGATGGCCGCAACCAGCGGCAGCACTTTCGCCATTTCGACCACTCCTTGACTCATCCTAGCTGTCTACTGGCCCGTCATACTCGTGATCGGTCGGGTGAATGCGGCGCATCGGGCGTTCGCGCGTCTGTTCTTCGTAGACGTGCGCAACCAGCCCCGGCACGCGCGCCATCATGAAGAAGGTGTTGCCCAGTTCAATCGGAATGTGCAGATCGAGCAGTACTGCCGCCATTGCACCGTCCACGTTGATCGGCAGCGGCTTGCCGGACTGCCGCGCCCACGATTCACGCAGCGCTTCCACCATCGCTACGGCTGCCCCGGCGACACCCGCCTCGGCCGCCAATTCGAGTAGGCGGGCGGTGCGCGGATCGTTAGTGTGTACGCGGTGGCCGAATCCGGGCAGACGTTCTTTCGCCGCCCGCTTCGCTTCGACCAGCTTATCCGCTGCTTCTGCTGAACTGAGGTTTCCCTCGCGGGCGCAGTCCAGCGCCGATTGGATCAGACGCATACAGTCTTCGACGGCGCCGCCGTGATGCTTGTTGATGCTCAGCAGCCCAACTGCGACCGCTGCGTTGATCGGCGCGCCCGTGCTCGCGGACGTTCGCGCTGCCAGCGCCGAGGGCGGACTCGCGCCGTGATCAATCGACGAGACGAGGATCGCATCCAGCAGCCGCCCGACGGGCTCAGACGGGAGCTTGCCCGTCAGCGCCAGATAGATCGCCTGACTGAAGGTGATTTTCCCCATCAACTCGTCAATGCGCTGCCCGCGCAGGCGAATCTCATTCGGCTTAATTTCGGTGATCGCCGTCTTCCAATGCAGATTTGCTTCATCTGGTTCGGGTTTGCTCACGGGGATGACCTTTCTCGATTGGACAATGTGCGCCGTTACCCGGGGGATGTCCGCGAACGACTCGACAATGTGCGCGCCAACTTCGCGCAAGCGCGCGACCTTGCTGGCGTGCGTACCGCGATCCCCTTCGATGATCGCGCCCGCATGGCTGAAGCGCGTCCCACTTTTCGCCGCTTTCCCGCCGATGTAGGCGATCAACGGTTTGGTGAACTCGCCCGCTTCTATCAGCGCGGCGGCGGCTTCTTCCTGCGACGTGCCGATCTCGCCGAACATCACGACGGCTTCGGTCTGCGGATCGGCTTGAAACAGCTTAAGCACTTCGGCGTGCGGTAGGCCGACGATGGCATCGCCGCCCACATGCACGAGCGTCGATGCGCCGATACCCGCTTGGGCGAGGTAGTAGGCGGTGCTGGTGGTCATGCCGCCGCTGCGGCTGGTCACGCCGACCGGGCCGGGGAAGAACCAGTCTTTCGCGCTGGCGGCCTGCCCGCCCATCATCCCGAGCACGCCTTTATCCGGGCTGAGCACGCCGAGCGTATTAGGGCCGATAAACTGCGCGCCCGCCGCTTTCGCCGCGCTGTCGATTTCCAGCACGTCGTAGATCGGCACGCGATCCGGCACGATCACCAGCAGCTTGACGCCCGCATCAATCGCCTCCAGCGCCGCATTTTTGACGAGCGCGGCGGGGACGAATAACACGCTGATGTCGATGCTGCCGACCGCATCACACGCGCCGCGCACCGAATCGAACACAGGCACGCCTTCGACATCGCCGCCACCTTTGCCGGGGGTCACACCCGCGACCACCTGCGTATGGTAGCCGCGCATCAGGCGCGCGCGCGTCATGCCTTCGCGCCCGGTGATGCCCTGAATGAGGACGCGCTTGTCGGGATCAATCAGAATGGACATCGTTGCCCCCTACATCCGGCAGTCCGGCAATCGGTAGGAAGATACGCCCGCCGCGATCACCTAAGAAATGGCATTCGACCTCACAGGCCAGACACTCGGTGCAGCCGCCTTTTTTCGCCTGTTCCGGCGAGATGTTGAGCACGGGCACGTCATTGACGATGGAGAGGATTTGCGGCACACAAGTTCGCACACACGCCTTGCTGGCACAGGTGCGGCACACGGCGTGATCATACGTCACCGTGCCGCCTGTGATGGTCGCAAACGAATAGGGTTCCTGCGGCTCGAAGGGGGGACGCGGCGGCGGATTCGCGATGGGCGTATAGCTCGCCACCAGCGTTTGCAGCCGATCCACGCAAAAATCCGGTGAGTCGTCGCGGCCATACGCTTCGACGGGCGCGGGAAACGCCCCGTTCGCGCGCAGCAGAATGGCTTTCGCCTGATCTTCGGCGTTGCCGCCTACGCGCAGCACAGCCGGGACGTTCAACTGCTCGTCCATGAACGCCTTGACCAGTCCGCGCGCCGAATGAAACTGTTCCTGACTGGCGACCCCGCTCCCGCCCGCGTAATAGCCGTCAATGCCGCGCTGGCTGAGGATGATACGCGCGGCGCGGTAGACCTTGCTGGCGGGCGGGTTGCCGCTGGTATCGACAAAGTTGGCGATTTTGAAGTCGTGGGCGAGCAGCGCATCCATGTTCATCATGCTGCCGCCGCCGCCCGCGCCGTGAAAGCCGATTACACGCTCGCCCGTGTGGAAGTCCATCTGCATCTGGATGAAATAGAACGTGCCACGGTAGTCGTGCTTCTCGATATTCCACGCGATCTTCTCGAGATCGGTCGGCGGGCGGTCGAATTCGCGGGCGATTTCGATGCCCAGATCCGGGTGACGGTAGACGGCATAATCGTCAATCGTGAAGCGGGCATCCAGCGCGACCAGTTCACCGCGTTCGGTGAGCGCCAGCGGATTGATTTCCGCCGTGCGCGCTTCGTAGCTGCGCGCCGCCATATAGAACTTGGGGATGAACGCCGCGAGTTGGCTTTGCAGGTCACCGTCGATGCCCGTGCGGCGCACAAGATCGCGCGCTTCAAATTCGCGCAGGCCGAGGCGAATATCGACCACGTGCCGCGCGACTTGGTCGGGGTGCTCCGCCGCGATGACTTCGATGCCTGTGCCGCCCATGCTGCTAAAGATCACGACGGGCGCGCGCGCTGCATCGTCGACGATTACGCCGACGTAAAATTCGCGCGCCAGCTTAAGCCGCTCCTCGACCAGAATCCGGTCGACGCGGAAGTTGCCCACCTGTCTCCCCAGAAGATCGCCAGCAATGGCGGCGGTCTCGTCGGGCGAGTCGGCGAAGTGGATCAGGTTTTGCCCGGCGCGCCCGGTCACCCATGCCTGCGCCTTAATGACGACCGGGCCGCCAATGCCAATCGCCAGCAGACGCGCCTCGTTCGGCGTGGCGACCGCCGCGCCTTTGGGCACGGTGATGCCGAACTGCCGGAGGATGTCTTTGCCTTGGTATTCGTGTAAACGTGTCATGTTGGTGTCAACCGAACTGCTTCAAAGCGGGTGTGGCCGCCGTGCCACGTCGATAAGCCGATCTGCCCATGCTGGTAATCGCGGAGATCATCAGCCCACGTGAGCGTTTGCGCTACGCCATCCGGCGCGGTGACCACGCCTATGAGTGCGTTGTCTTTCACGCGCAAGCGCAAGGTATAGCGGGTGTTGGGCTGCCATGTGAACGGCGCAGTCGCCATTTGCTTGTACGTTTTATCCTTCTTGTACAAAGCGACACAGCCATCCGGCGCGAGCCCGAACGCATAGTTCCGCAGCGCGCCCTGCACGCGCACATGGATGTTATGATGGTCACCGATCAGCGGCACGAGCGCAACTTCGAGCGCGTAATCTGACCACTCGATATCCCCGGAATACGACTCGCATTCCCCAACGCCGCTGCCGTGATATGCGCCGTCTTCCAGTCGCCAGTAACCGCGCAGGCGCGTCCATTGGCTGATGCTGCCCGATTCAGACCGTTCCTTCTTGAAGTTAGTCAGGTAATCGGGCAAGCCCGACCAATCCAGTGACTCGACCTGGAAGCTGCCCGTTTCCCACACTTCGCCCATATTGCGCAGTACGATCCCGACTTCGGAAAGGCACTGGTCTTCCATCCACGGCACCCTTAAGTTCAGCGTGTGCCATTCGCCCGGCATCAACGGTTCGGCAGGTGACTGATGATTCTCGCCGGAATTGTCGTCGTGGACGTAGAGCGCCGCGTGAATAGTCGGTGGCGCATTCGGATCGATGCGCACCTGCGCGATGACATGTTGACCGGGCGCGATCAGCGGGGTGAAACACGCCTCGTAGAAGTTGCCGCTCAATTCGGAGGGGCGGTAGTACGTCCGGGTGAAGACGCGCACCTCGCCCTTCTTGTTCAGCTTGCGGATGCTCGTGCGCAGCGTGCCTTCATGGTTCGCCAGATGAATTGCGCGTCCGCGCTCACCCCGCGCCGAGAAATTGTTGGTCGAGCCGGGATAGCGGAAATGGTAGCGCGGCGCGTCAGACTCCCCTCTCCCCGCTTGCGTGGGAGAGGGGTAGGGGGTGAGGGGATTATCCGTCGCTGCTGCGCTGACTTGTCCCAACCGGACGAACAAATCGACACACTGCGGAATCGTCAGCAGATTGCGCGTGCCGATCAGACTCGAAGCGATCAGCAGGTCATTGATGGGAATGCGCCACGATTCGTCGATGCCCTCGACGCCGAGCGCTGTCCCCATGATCGCGCCGACGTTGCCGACATTGCAGTCGGTGTCCCAACCGCACATGTTGGTGATTTGCAGCGTGCGCGAAAAATCGCCGCCACCATAGAGCAAACCAAGCGCGATCACGCCCGCGTTCGGGATAATATGCACCATGCCTTTGTAGCGGTCATAACCAAAGTTAGTTTTGAGGTGCGCGTAAGCGGCGCGCCAATCGTCCGGGTGATCCCGGTGCCAGTCGATCATGGCGTTGACGACGCGCGCGTAGTCGCTGTCCGCCGGGATGATCGTCAAACCCGTTTGCAGCAGCTTAAGCGGGTCGCTTTCGGTGAAAGCCGCGCTCACCAGCCCGGCGATGAAGCGCCCGCCGTAGATGCCGTTCCCGTCGTGAGTGACGCTCGCCGCTTTCCCCGCCAGATCCGCCGCCCGCGCAGGATCGTTCGGCGCGACCCAGCCCCAGATATCGCTGAAAATCTGCCCGCCGATCTGCTCGGCGACGGTCGCGCCGTTCTGCGCGATCGAACCGGAGCGCGGCGCGGGTATGCCATTGGCGAGGTTCAGATAGGCGGTGTGTTCGGTCGAGACGCCATAGCCGCCCCACCAGAACGTGCCGTGCTGGTCGCCGAGGTAGTTGAGCAGCGTATCGCCGATCTGCTCGGCGGTCACCTCCCTGCCATAGTCTTGCAGCGCACGGATCAAGATCATCGGCACGGCGGTGTCATCGTCCGGCTTGAAGATTTTGCCCTGATCCTCGCTGACGTAGGTGGTGAGTTCGCCGAGGTTGTCGCGGATATCTTCATACGTCCAGTTTTCAATCGGCGCGCCAAACCTCACGCCGATACATTTGCCGAGCCATCCGGCATAGACGCGCTCTTCGTAATCCGGGGGAAGGGTCATAGGGTCACATTCTGGCCGTCATCAACAAAAACTAGCAAGAAGTATTTTGATCACACTTGAAAATGTCGATTATGCCCACAGGTGCATTGTAGGGGCAGACCTATGTGTCTGCCCGTGATGGGCGCACACCTGAGAAGGTTCGAAAAGGCCGTCTTCTAACTCCACCCCCGGCTCCTCCCCGAATTCGGGGAGGAGCGCCTACATCCCGCGCCTTATCTCCCCTCTCCCCGCTTGCGTGGGAGAGGGATTGGGGGTGAGGGGTTTTGATAACTTTTTATGTCTGCCCATGATGGGCGCACACTGAGGTGCGCCCCAACACAAATAGCCACTTTCCGCAGCCTACATCAGTCTTTACGACCCTGCGGGCAGCGCCGAATAGCCGTCGTCGAGGCACGTTTGCGCCTGAGCGGTCGCGTCCGCCATCATGGTTTCGAGGTCGCGTTCGCCACCTTCGATCCAGCGCGTGCGCACATCGCCGAGCGCCGGATACACGCAGTCAAAGAAGAACTGGCTGCGCAGGTAATTGGGCGTGAGCGTCGAATTGACGAGCTGGTTGTACGACACGCTCTTGATCGGGTCTTCATTCCAGCCAAGTTCTTCCCAAATTGCCGGGCCATTCGGTGCCCACACGCCCGCTTCCGCCGCCATGCGCTGAGCTTCCGAACCAGTGAGGTATTCAATGAGCTTCCACGCAGCATCCTTGTTGTCGCTGCCGCTCCACATGTAATACATGTAGGAGTCCGCCCACGGGATGACTTCTGCTTCTTCGTCCAAACGCGGCGGCGCGACCACGCCAAAATTGATGTCCGAGGCCATCAGCGCGGGAATTTCCCAGTCCGACACCGTTTGCATGCCCACATCGCCCGACATGAACGTCTGCTCACCGAACTGTTCGCCCATCGAGGCGGGCGTTGAGACCTGATCCTCGGTCACGAGGTTGAGGCACCAGCGCATGGCTTCGATCGATTCGGGGGAGTCCATATAACCAGCGACCGTGCGCCCGTCTTCATTGGTGAGTTCTGCGCCGAGGTTGAACGAGAACGGTGACCACATCAGGCAGCCTTCACCACCTTCAATGCCGCCCACGCCGTAAACTTCATTGTCAAGATCGGTCAGCGCCAGAGCGGTCTGCCGGAACTCGTCGACCGTCCAGCCGTCTTCGGGATACGGCAAACCAGCCGCGTCGAAGATGTCCTTGTTGTAGGCGATGAACCCGGCCACGGCATCCCGCGGCGCACCATACGTTTGCCCTTGATACACACCACGGCGGGCAGCGCTTTCGAACCAACCCTCATCCACATCGGATTGTTCCAGATACGGGGTCAGGTCTTCGAGGAAGCCCTGAGCGGCAATGTCGGGCGCGTAGTAGTGATACCACACGTCCGGGCCTTCGCCTGCCGCAATCGCCGTCAGCACGCGTGTGGCAAACCCGCGGCTCGGATAGAGCGAGATCGCCACCTGTGTGCCAGGGTTGGCGGCTTCGAAGGCGCGAGCAAGCTGGAAGTGCAGCTCACGCGTGGCGGCGGTATCGCGACCACGTTCGGTCGCCCACCAGTTAATGATGGTCACGGGCTGGTCTTGCGCGGCGGCACCTAAAAACGGAATGAGCAAAAACAACATCACGACTACAACAAAAGCCTTCTTCATCTTAATGTCCTCCAGAAAACACATTCTTGCCTAGACGAAATTCGAAACTAGCCTTTCAATCCTTCGATAGAAATGCCTCCAATCAACTGACGCTGCGCGAAAAAGAACAGCAGGAGCGGCGGTATAGACGCCATCAGCGAACCTGCCATGAGCAGATTCCAGTTGGTATCTCGCACATCTTGGAAGAAGCTCAACCCCAACGAAATCGTGAACAGGTTGGGATCGTTCAGGTAGATCAAGGGCTGCAAAAAGTCATTCCATACGCCGACGAATGTGAACACGACTACCAGCATCAGCGCCGGACGGGATAGCGGCAAAATCACATGCCAGAAGACCTGCAAACGGCTCGCCCCGTCGATATACGCCGCTTCGTCGAGGTCGAATGGAATGCTCATCATGTACTGGCGCACCATGAAAATCAGGAACGAACTCCCGGTGAACGCGGGCACGAACAACGGCAGGTACGTGTTGACCCAGCCGAGGCGTGAGAACAGGATGAAGCGCGGCACGAGTGTCACATGATACGGGATCATCAGCGTGGAGAGCATGAGCAGAAACAGCAGGCTGCGCCCCGGAAATCGCAGCCGTGCAAAGCCATAGGCGACCAGCGTCACCGCGAACAGTTCGCCTATGATGTTAAGCGCGACGAGAATCACCGTGTTGAGAATGAAGCGCCCGAATGGCACTTCCTCAAACACCTGCGTGAAGTTCTCCCACGCCATCGGGTTCGGTATCCATTCCGGCGGCAGAGCGAACGTTTGCTCCGGCGTCTTGAGCGCCGTGGCGAGCATCCAATACAGCGGGAGCACCAACACGACCGCGACCGCGATCAACGTGGCGTAGCCCAGGACCTTTTCAATCGTCTCGACCTGTTTGGGCGTCAGGCGCATCGGGCGCGGCCGCTCTCGGTCATCAGCTTTAGTCAGAGCCATACTTCCTCACTTATTCGTGCCGCGGTCGGTTTCGTAGTAGACCCAATACCGTGAGCTGCGCAGGACGAGCACGGTCACGATCAGGATGAAAGCCGTGAGAATCCACGCCAAGGCTGACGCATACCCCATACGCAGCGTGACGAAACCGCGGTTGTACACATAGAGCATGTAGAACAGACCGGATTGCAGGGGGCCACCGTTCGCCCCGGACGCGATGAACGCGGGCGTGAAGGTCTGGAACACGCCGATCAGGCCGAGCACGAGCTGAAAGAAGATGGTCGGCGACAGCAGCGGCAGCGTGATGCGAAAGAAGCGCTGCACGCGGTTAGCGCCATCGACGGTCGCCGCCTCGTACATCACTTCGGGGATGTTCTGCAGCCCCGCGAGGTAGATGATGGAGCTGCCCCCGACCCCCCACAGCGCGATCATGATCAGACTCGGCAGGATGGTCGCCGGGTTTTCCAGCCAATTCGGTCCTTGCAGACCAATGCCATTGAGCACGGTATTGACCACACCGTAGCGCCCATTGAGCATCCACACCCACACCAGTGAGGCCGCGACTGCAGGCACGACATACGGCATGTAGTACAGCGTGCGGAACACGCCGATGCCGCGCAGCTTCTGGTTCATGAGCAGCGCCAACCCGATCCCGCACAGAACTTCCAGCGGCAGGTAAAAGATGGCGTAGGTCAGCGTGACTTGGACCGCTTTCTGAAAACGCACGTCGCTGGTCAGGATGTCGGTGTAGTTCTCCAGCCCGACCCATGTCGGCGCACCGACGATGTTCCACTGTGTGAAGCTCAGAATAAATGAGGCGATGATCGGGCCAACGAAGAAGACGATGAAGCCAATCAGCCATGGTGAGATGAACAAATAACCAGAAATCGCCTCTTTGCGGCGTTCCCGGCTGAGTTCCGACCACGCAGCGAAGAGCGGAGGTCGCCTAACCATGCTGTTCGTTCCCCATCAACGCGAGCAGTTCTTGGTTACGCTGCTGCGCCCGCGTGTGTTCCACACGGTACGCGCGTTCGAACAACGCACATAATCGGCTCGCTGTGGCTTCAAAATCAATGCCATTCCGCTCACGGATCTCATGAACCCATTTTTCGGGCAAGCCACTCTTGCCCTTAAGTGTGCCGATGATCGCCCCAACCATTCCGGCGATACTGTCCGAGTCACGCCCGTAATTGACGGCGCCAAGCACCGCCGTTTTATAGTCTCCTTGGGCGAAGACCAGAAACCCGAGCGCGAGCGGCACTTCTTCGATGGAATGGAACTGACTGGGATAACCACCCTCACGAATGATCTCGTCAACATCCCCTTTCACGGTGTCGAACGGTTCCATGGCGTGGCGCAGTGCCTGTTGGATGTGTCTGTCGTCGGCTGTTACGAGTTCGCGCGCGGCGGCGACCACGGCTTCGATAGCTTTTCGCGTGCCATCTTTGGCGAGCCGCAGCGCCGTCTCGATCACACTCTCCACCGTCGCGTTTGGACGAGCCGCCTCAGCGATACACGCGGCCATAACCGCCGCCGCTTCGAGCCCATAAGAATACTGGTGCGCGCTGAAGACGTTGATCCCTCGTTGATAGGCGAGATCCGGATCACACGCGTTCATGAGGCCAACAGGCGCCGCATACATCGCCGCCCCACAGTTGACCATGTTGCCCATGCCCCCTTCGCGCGGGTTCACCCCGGCGAGACGGAGGCGCAGCAGCAGATACTTCTCCGGGTAAAACAGCCTTTCGATGAGCGCCATCTCGCGTTGATATTCCGGCACCCATGTTGGCTTGTCGAAGATTTCCGGCACCATGTAGGTCGCCATGTCATGCGCATCGAGCTGTCCGCCTTTTTCCAGAAAAGCGCGCGCCAGTGCCAGTACCATCAGGGTATCATCGGAGACGCGCCCGTCGCCTTTGTGGCGCCCATCTGGCTTCGGCGCAAAGGGCGGCGCGAAGTCTTCCACGCGTCCGCCGAAGCGTTCCCGAATCGCCGCGGGCGTACGCCATTCAGTCGAAGTACCCAAACCATCACCAATGGCGCCACCGAGGATGCAACCCGCAAATTTATCCTGTAGTGCTGGAATGAGACCGATTTCATTTTGTTGCATAAAATAATACCTTCCCAATAATCGTTAAAATGGTGCGGCGGTCGAGCTCCGATGAACCAGTGTGCAGGGCAATAGACGATGCCGTGGTGCCAGTAGCGGTACACCGTTCATACGCTCAAGTAAGAACTGCGCCGCCATCAGGCCAATCTCATATTTCGGCTTGGCAATCGTGGTCAGTGGTGGAAAAGTCGTCGCGGCAGCGAAGATGTCATCCATTCCGATGATCGACATGCGCTGCGGGACGGGGAGCTGCGCTTCCTGAGCCGCTTGCAGCGCGCCGAGGGCGAGGATGTCATTGACGGCGAACACGGCCGTGGGCGGCTGCGGTTGGGCGAGCAGCTGCTTCATCGCGCGATAGCCGCTTTCCTGCGAGAAATCTGTCTCGACCATCAACGTCGGGTCGATCGGTAAACCGCGTTCCTCGTGCATGTGCAGGTAGGTATTGCGATGGGTGTGTGATTTGCGGCGGCGGAGCTGTCCGGCGATCAGTCCGATGCGCCGGTGTCCCAAATCGAGCAGATGCGCCATAGCCGTACGCCCTGCCGTGGTCGAATCGCTCGCCACGGAGTCAAAATCCGGGAAAGAGTCGCCTGAAGACAGAACAACGACCGGCAAACGCAGCTTAAGCAGGTCGGCATTGAGGGTGCCGGTCGGGTTGATGATCAGGCCATCAAACTGCTTTTGTCCCATACGCCGCAGATGGATCTGCTCTCGCTCCATGTTCCAGTCGTTATTTAACATGACGACGGTGTAACCCGCCTCTTCCAGTTGATCTTGAATCCCGCGCGCCACTTCCGGCCAAAACGGGTTGGTAATGTCCGGTATGGAGAGCGCGATCATGTAGGTACGGGCCGATCGCAGGCTGCCAGCGATCGCGTGGCGCTCATAACTGAGCTGGCGTACGGCTTCGTTCACGCGGTTCCGCGTTTCTTCGCGAATCGGTTCACTGCTGCCGCTCACCACACGCGCCGCGGTGGCTTTAGAGACTCCGGCAAGTTGCGCAACTTCACGCAGGGTAGGACGCTTCTTCATCGTCATCACAATGAGACCGATATCATTACAATCAAAGTAATGCAGGATTGCGTTCTTGTCAAGCAATCGTCTCCGCCCTGCTGAACTGATCCCAACACGGCTCTTGTTCACAGTGAACCGGAGCCGCGTGAGGATTTATTGCGCAGGGGTTGTCGCGGGGCACACACAGCCCGGCCTGACCAAAGCAGCTCTGGAATGCGCTTGGCATCCCCGATCACCTGCATCTCCCGCGAGGCGGTCGTTGTGCGGGAAGCCCGTCAGCTCGACTTGCTGGCGACCGCGCGCATCAGCACGCGGCTGACCTCTGGGCGGGTGAATTCCGGCGGCAGCAGCTCGCCACGCGCCAGAATCTCGCGCACCTGTGTGCCGCTCAGGGTGAGATGCTGGCTGCTGTCGTGTGGGCAGGTCTTGAGGCTGACAACGCCGCCGCACTGCTTGCAGTAAAAGGTATGCTCGAAGAACAGCGGGATAATGCCGATCTCGTCGGGGGTGAATTCGTCAAAGATGTAGTGAGCGTCATAACTGCCGTAGTATTTTCCAACGCCGGCGTGGTCGCGCCCCACGATGAAATGCGTGCAGCCATAGTTTTTGCGCGCCAGAGCATGAAAAATGGCTTCCCGCGGCCCTGCGTAACGCATGGCCGCCGGGAACACACCGAGTACGACCCGTGCGGCGGGATAATACGCCTCAACAATGGCCTTGTAGCTCTCAATCCGAATATCCGCCGGGATGTCGTCAGCTTTGGTCTCGCCCACCAGCGGATGCAGCAGCAGGCCATCGACGATTTCGAGCGCGGTCTTCTGGATGTACTCGTGCGCCCGGTGAATCGGGTTGCGGGTCTGGAAACCGACGATCCGCCGCCAGCCGCGCTCAGCGAAGATGCGCCGCGCAGCGGTCGGCGTATAGCGCAGATCGGCGAACTCACTGTGCGCCCGAGCGGGCAGGTCGATCACGTCGATGTCCCCCGCCAGCAGGATTTCGCCCTGACGGTACAAGCGCGCTACGCCGGGATGAGCCGTTTCGGTTGTGCGGTAGACGTGCGTCGCCTCCGCTTCACGGTCATAGCGGTATTTTTCCGCCACATGCATGATCGCCAGCGGCTTATCGCCCTCGGAGAGCATTACATCGTCGCCAATCTGGATGCGTGCGGCTTGATCTTCGCTCACCGCCAGTGTGACCGGAATCGTCCATGCCAGTCCGTTAGCGAGGTGCAGATCATGCACCACAGAGCGGTAATCCGCCGCACCCATGAAGCCCGTGAGCGGGCTGAACGCGCCCACAGCGATCATTTCGAGGTCAGCGAGGTTGGTATCGGTCAGCTGGATAGTGACCAGCATGCTGGCGCAGTCGAGCGCCCTGTCCCGCGCGTCGCCGCTTAACAGTCGATTGATCAGCGTGCCGCCATGCGGTTGAATCAGTGGATGGGTCATAGTGTTAGGCTAGTCTCCATTCACGGTAGTCTCGGCGGCAGGAATCAAACGCTGTGCCTCCAGATAACTCAACACGATCTGCACGCTTTCTTGCAGCGTTTCGCGTTCCGTGTGCACCGTGATTTCCGGCGTCAGCGGTTCTTCATACGGGTCATTGACCCCGGTAAAATCCTTGAGTTCTCCGGCGAAGGCTTTGGCATACAGTCCTTTGACATCCCGCGCAGCACAGGTCTCCACCGGCGCGGCCACGTAGACTTCGATGAAGTTGGTCGTCTCGCGGCGGGCAGTGTCGCGCGCCTCACGATACGGCGAAATGAACGCGGCGATCACGCCGACGCCATTGCGCGACAGGAGTTTAGCGACGAATGTCACCCGCTCAATGTTCTTGTCGCGATCCGCCTTGCTAAAACCGAGATCGCGCGTCAAGCCTTGCCGGACGGTATCGCCATCCAACCGTTCGACCCGCGCACCACGCGCCTGGAGTTCGTGTTCCAGTGCAATGGCGATGCTCGTTTTGCCGGCACCGGACAGCCCGGTCAGCCACAATGTAAAGCCCCGCGTCATGTGTTCGTCTCCAAAAATTGAGCTGCTGTTTCAGGTAAATGAATGCCCCACTCGGTTTTTGCCTGCCTGTTCCACCATCCCGCGGGCACCAGGTTGGCTGCTGATGCTCAGCAAGTATTGATCGTGCAGTAGCAGCGCGAGCTTGACATTATTGTAGCTGCTATCCCATGCCAGCACGCCGAATATCCGGCGCGTTGCCACCTGTTCCTAGCGCTCTCTTCCCTCATCGCGCCGCTCCAGCTCTCGACTATCCTTCGCCTGTCCGCTGCCCAGCAGCGACTCTGCGCGCATTTAAGTCAGATTTAAGGGAACGTTGAGTGTGCGTTTAAACATCGGCCGTCTCAATCGCGTATTGTTAAAGCAGTTACGACGATACAGCGGAGACATCCTCAAATGGCAAATCCTGACCGCGCACGAAAACTTCTGGTGAGAAGCGCTCTTGTCACCAGTGCAACCATTGCGACCTTTGTCGGCGCGCAAAGTCTGGCCATGCTTGATGCCAGTCAGCTTGAAGCGATCTTCACCCCGTCTCCGGAAGCCATCTCGAATCCATTGCCAGAAGTTTCCACCCCGCTCCCGGTTCAGCAGGTCGCACCCGAACTGACCATTCAACAGGCCGCGCCGAGCATCATCATTCTGCGCCGCGCCGGTCAGCCTAACAGCGGCGCCGCGCCCAGTTCGACCATTCAGCCGCCCGCGCAGATCGCAGTCCCCAATCCGGTGCTGATGCAGCCGCCCACAGGACAGATTGCCGCGCCCAACCCGCAAATCGTCCAGCAGCCCATCGTCCAGTCGAGCCGCTCCAGCCGATGAAATACCTGTTTCACATGGCATGGCGGGCGCTGGGCTGCGCAGTCACCGTCCAGCTTGAAACAGAGGACGACGGCGACGCGCTACTGCGAGCCGTCCCCGCTCAGGTCGAAGCCATCGAAGCACGGTTGTCACGGTTTCGCCCGCACAGTGAGCTCATGCAGTTCAACGCGCACGCCGGGCAGTGGATGACGATCAGCGCGGTACTGTATGCTAACCTCAGCGCGGCCAAGCATGTCGCCCGTTTGACCGAAGGTGCCTTCAATCCGCTCGTGCTGCCCGCGCTGCGGGCCAACGGGTACGACCGCACGTTTGACGAGGTTTCGGCACCGGAAACGAGGACGCCGATCCCTGCTGCTGATTGGCGCGGGATTGAACTGCGTCCGAAAACGAGCGAAGCCCGCATCCCGACTGGCAGCGCCGTCGATCTGGGTGGCAGCGCCAAAGGCTGGACGGCGGCCCAGATCGCGGATGATCTGGCCGTCCACGGCGCCTGTCTCGTCGACATGGGCGGCGATCTGGTGGCGCGCGGTGCACCGCAAGACCTTCCCGGTTGGGAAGTCACCATCGCCGATCCGTTTAATCAATCTGCACTCATCCATCTGTGGCTGCGCGATGCCAGCCTCGCCACCAGTGGCATCGATTTTCGGCGCTGGGTTGCACAGGACGGATCGCCACAGAATCACATTGTCGACCCGCGCACCGGACGATCCGCCGCAACCGATGTCGTCAGCGCCAGCGTCTACCATCCCGATGCGACCACGGCCGAAGCCTACGCGAAAGCCGTGCTGCTGCTCGGCGCAGACGCTGGCTTACGCTGGCTGCAATCCCGCTGGAATGCCGCGGGATTAGTTGTCCAACGGGACGGCGCGGTTCTCACTACCCCTGAACTCTTGGCACACACCCTTGAAAGGAACGCTTCATGAAACGTTTTTCGCTCTTTACACTGATTTTGCTGGCGCTTAGTTTGGCAACCGCGCTGCCCACACGGGCACAGGATAACTCGAATCTGATCACGTTGAACGATGCCAGTCCCGCGATCGATGTCGTCGTTACGCTCCCCGCTGATACCACCGGGACGATTGCGCTCGATTTTAGCGGCGCGGCGGTTCGGCTGACGGACGGGAACGGTGGGATTGTGTTTGCTGCCGCCGACGCCCGTCTGCACAGCCTTGAACTCAACATCGCACCGAACAGTGGATCGCATACGCTGACCGTCGAACGCCTACCCGGCATTACCGAGGCCGTCGTGCGCCTGACTTCTCTACCGGAACTGACCACCTATGGCACCGTCGAACTTGTTTCCGGTTTGGCGCTCACCGCCAGTCAGGAAGTGTCGCTGCCTTTGACGCCCGATCATCCGGGGGATACGGTCAGTCTCAGCCTTCCGGGCGACTCGGCGGGCATGATCACGGCGATATTCCCCGGCGCAGCGGCGACCACCCAATTGGTCGATGCGGCGGGCGTAGTCGTGGTCGAATCGGTCGGTGGGCACGTGGACGGCTTGAGTCTGCTGCTTGACCCCGGTGCTTATCAGTTCACCCTGCTCAGCAGCGCTTTAGCCGAAACGGTTGTGGCGGGTGTGCGCTTGGTCTCGGCTGCCGATGTTGGACTCGTCATGCTGCCGACGCCTGCCAGCACCCTTCCCGCCGTCGCCGCCAATCCGCTCCCGTGTACCGCCGTCGTGTCCGTCAGCTCGATGAATCTGCGCAGTGGCCCCGGGACGGGCTACACAGTCATGGGCTACGGCTACCGCAACCAGGAATTTGTGGTCGGCGGGCAGAACCCTGAAAACAATTGGCTGTTGGTCGGCCTCAACGATGGTTCGGCGTGGGTGTCGCGCAGCACCGTGCAGACACAAGGGGATTGCGCCGTGCTGACGACCTTCAACGTCCCGCTGCTTGATGCCCAACCTGCCCCGCTGATCATTACCGGACAGAATCAGTCAGCCGGAAGCTACTCCGACGACGATGATCATGGCGACGATGATCACGACGATAGTCACGACGATGATCACGAGGGTGGCGAAGACGGCGACGATTAGTTGACAATGGTGTCCGCTCACTGGAGAGCGGACACCACCTTTACAGCACACAATAAGGAGCTCTAAACCATGAAACAGGCAGCATCCTCTCCGGCAAGACGTTTTCCGAAATGGTTGTTATGGGGAATCGGCACCCTTGTCGTCATCTTCGCCCTTATGCAGTTGGTACGCTTTGTCGTACCAGAGTTTCAACTCGATAATCCGCCCGTCACCCAGAACGTGGTTTGGAACTCGCCCGAAGCTGAGCAGCTCTGGCAGCAGGCGTGTGCGGACTGCCATTCCAATGAAACCGTCTATCCGTGGTACTCGTATATCGCGCCGATGGGCTGGTTGGTGGCGCATGATGTCCACGACGGACGGGAAGAACTCAATATTTCGACGGATCGCCGCATCGAGTGGGACGAAATGGTCGAAAAGATCGAGGAAGGCGAAATGCCGCTGCCGGTCTACCTTCCACTGCATCCGGAAGCAAATCTGACTGCCGCCCAGCAGGAAACGCTGATCGCGGGCATTCGGGCAACCTTCCGCTAACCTCATTCTTCATGCAGGGACGAGGCCTGTCTCGTCCCACAAAAGGAACGACTATGAACAAAGACAAATCGACCGGGCGGCTCGACCTCGTCATCCTGATCGCCAGCCTGATCGTCATTGGCTTATCGGCTGCTTGGATGGCCAAGAATGGCAGTCTGAGCATCTCACTCGCCGAAGATACCAAGCTGTCATGGCATCTCGTGCGTTCGTCGGGGATCGTCGCCTATGTGCTGCTGCTTGGTTCGACCCTGTGGGGCTTGTTCATCAGCGCCCAGTTCGTCAAGGACTGGTCGCCCGGCGTCGTCTCCATGACCCTGCACAGCACCATCTCCTGGCTAGCCCTCATTATCGGGCTTATCCATGCCCTGCTGCTGCTGTTCGACGACTATTTCGCCTACACAATGGGGGATCTATTCGTGCCCTTCACGGGACCCTACCGCCCGGAAGCGGTCGGTTTAGGGACGCTGGCCTTCTGGTTGATTGTAATCGTCACACTGAGCTTTCCGCTCAAGAAGCGGCTCGGTCATAAGCTCTGGAAGCGCCTGCACTATGTTAGCTACGCCGCCTTCGTCATGGTATCGGCTCATGGTCTGTTCGCCGGGACCGAAGGCACAAACTTAGGTTTGCGGCTGCTGGTCGGCCTTGGGATCCTGCTGGTCGCGGTGCTGTTAGGGATACGCATCGGGAAGAGTCACGAGCAGCCCGCGCGACCCGTAAGCCGCAAAACCCCCACGACCTAAGCGCTTAGGGAGAGAGGCGCACGGTAAACACTGCGCCTTGTCCCACACCTTGACTCGCCGCGTCAATGCGCCCGCCGTAGTACTCGAGAATTGCGCTGACAATCGACAAGCCCAAGCCGTTCCCCGCGTACCGGCCGCGCGCCGCTTCTGAACGGAAGAAGCGTTCAAACAGGCGTGATCCCTGTTCGGGCGGAAAACCGATCCCAGTATCCTCCACTACCAGCAAGAAGCCCTTGTCGCGCTGCGCTACCCGCAGTTGGATACTGCCCTGAGCGGTGTATTTGATGGAATTGGACAGCAGATTGTCGAGGACAAGGCGCAGATCATTGGGGCTCATCGGCAGTTCGGGTAAATCGGCGTCGATTTGGGCGGTGAATTGCAAGCCTTTCGCTTCCGCTTCAATTCGCCAATGCCGGATGATGTCATGCAGCGTCGAGACTGTATCCGTTACGACGCCTTTTTGCACATGCCGTCCTTCGTCAATGCGTGCCAGCATCAGCAGCGATGAGACCAGCTCTGACATATGGTCGATCTCCTGACGGATCTCCGTGAGATACCGCTCGCGTTCAGCCTCTGGCAGCGTTTCATCCTCCAGCGCTTCGGCGCGCAGCTTGAGTGTCATCAGTGGCGTGCGCAGTTCGTGCGCGGCATTGCTGACAAAGCTGCGCTGCGTCTTCATCAACGTTTCCAACTGCCCCGCCATGTAGTTGAATGTCTCGGCGAGCTGACCCACTTCATCCTGCGATGCGATCTGAATGCGGGTATCAAGTTCCCCTTTCGCCATGCGTAAAGCGGAGTTGCGCAAATGCTGGATCGGATGCGAAATCGTACCGGACACCCAGAGCGAAGCAGCGATCACGAGTCCGATCACAGGTAGGGTCGCACTCGCTAACTCGATGTAATGCTGGTTCACCTGCTCATAAGCTGGTTGCATCGGCTCGGATAAGACGAGATAGCCCAGTGCATCACCTTCGTACAGCACCGACACCGCGAGATAGAGCGTGGATTCGCCGGCACTATTCGGTCGAATATCGGCACCAATCTGTTTCATGTTCGCACCGACCAATTCAGGCGTTTCGGCCACGCGATCGACCTGTTCATAGCCGGTGTTTGCCGTGTAACCGATCACATGGTAGTTCAAATCGAGGATCAGGTAATCATGTCCCACTTCCTGCTGCAACGTGGCGAGGATCCGCGGGATGTTGCCGTCGTCTTCACCTTCGAGAAAATGTCCGAGTGATTCGGCAAACGTCGCTGCCACCAGCAAGCCATCGGTTTCCAGATGATGCTGGTAAAATTCCAGCGTGGTCGCTTCGAGCTGTCTCCCGGCAATGAGAAACTGAACCATGCCACCCACGCACGCGATCACAATGAAGATCATGAGAATCCGCTGGCGGATCGACAGTCGATTGAGCATGAGCTTGTTCAACTCCGCTCCGGATCAGTGAACCGGTAGCCGACGCCCCGCACCGTTTGCAGATAGACGGGATTGGTGGGATCAGTTTCCAGTTTGGCCCGCAGCCAGCTCATGTGCACATCCAGTGTGCGGGTGTCGCCGAGCCAATCCGTCCCCCACACCTCATCAAAGAGGCGCTCACGCGTGACCACTTTGCCGAGGTTGGTCATCAGCAGCGTTAGGATTTCGTATTCCTTCTGACGCAGTGTCAATTCCTGCCCCCCGCGCGTGACGGTATGCGCTTGCAGATCGAGCAGCACCGCGCCTACGCTAATCCGCTGCGGGAGTTGATGCCCTTGATCCAGACGCACACGGCGCAGCATCGCGCGCACATGTGCTTCGAGTTCCTTGAATCCAAAGGGTTTGACCAGATAATCATCGGCGCCCAGTTCCAACCCCTTGATCCGGTCGACGCTGTCGTCCAGAGCAGTCAGCATGATGATCGGTGTCGTACTGTGCTCGCGAATCGCTTGACAGACTTGCCAGCCATCCAAACCGGGCATCATGACATCCAGCACAATCACATCCGGTTTTTCGAGTAAAGAGAGGCTCAAGCCTGTGTGACCGTCATTGGCAACGGTCACTATATAGCCAGATCGCTCAAAGGAGGAGCGAAGTGGATCGGTTAATTTGCGTTCATCGTCAATCAGGAGAATTGTTGTCATATGCGGCCTGTCACTATAGCAGGATTCTAACGCTGAATTGGCAGATTTAAGCCGGATTTAAGGCGGATGGACTTGTTCCTGTACTTAGCCTTCACTGACGCCTCCGCCTCGGACAGCGCACGGAGATCGACTATCCGGGCTCGGTGCGTGATCCGCGATCACGACTTACAAGGATATGCCCATTCAGTTGCGTCTGCGGATCGAAATTCGAGACGCCAGAGAAAAGCTGTGTTTATGTATCCGTGGGTTTCACCACTTCTAATCGACTGGTCGTTTGTACAGCACCGCGCCCATGCGTTATGATGGAGGGGAATAAGTGTTCATCCGCTAGGAGACCCGCACAAGCATTATGAAACTTAACCTCGGTCTGGCTCAGGTTTATCCGAAGCTGGGGGATGTCCACGCGAATCTGGAAAAACATCTGGAGTATATTGACCGGGCCGCCACTGCTGGCGTCGATCTGCTCCTCTTTCCCGAATTATCGATGACGGGCTATCAGGTGCAAGACCTTGTGCCTGAGGTCGCCATCCGCGCCGAACCAGATGATGCCGTTTTTTCAGCTATGCTGGAGCAAAGCCGCCGCCTGGATATCATGTTCGGCTTTGTCCATCAGGACAGCCGCCAGCGCTTCTACATCGCCGCTGCCTATCTTTCCGGTGGGGAATGTCTGCACATTCACCACAAGATCTATCTGCCGACTTATGCGATGTTCGATGAAGGTCGCTATTTCGATGCCGGAGAACGTGTGCGCGCCTTCGATACCCGTTTTGGGCGCTTTGGTATGGCGATCTGCGAGGATTTCTGGCACGTTTCGACGCCCTATCTGCTCTGGATGGACGGTGCCGATGTCTTGCTCTTCCACAGCGCCAGCCCGAGCCGCGGTCTGGACACCAGTGAGCGTCTCTCCGGCTCCCGCTGGGTCGAGCTTGTTAACCAGGCCTATGGCAGCTTTTTCACGTCCTACGTGATTCACTGCAACCGCGTTGGCTATGAGGATGGCAAAAACTTCTGGGGCGGATCATCGGTTATTGATCCGGATGGCGAGATCATGCTGCGCGGCGAGTATTTTGAAGAGCAGCTTCTGCTGCAGCAAATCGACCTCAACCAATTGCATCGCACGCGGAGCCGTCTGCCGCTCCTGCGCGACGAAAACCCGCAGCTCATGCTGCGTGAACTCAACCGCATCCTACAGCGCGACGGAGAATAAGATGAGCGCTCCTCATACCGATATTACTCCCCGGCTTGCGATCAACATTGACACCGCTCGCCGCATGATCACTGGTTTCATTCAGGATCAAGTGGGGAAAACGGGTCTAAAACGCGCGGTTCTCGGCTTATCCGGCGGTATCGACTCCGCCTTATCCGCCTACCTTTCAGCCGAGGCGCTTGGAGCCTCAAATGTGCTGGCCGTGCGTATGCCCTACAAAACATCTGCCGAAGACAGCCTGACCGATGCTGATAAAATCATTGAAGCGCTGGGGCTTGAAGCGCTCACCATTCCGATTACCGCGATGGCTGACCCACTGTTCCAGCAGTTTCCCGATATGAGCAACATGCGCAAGGGCAATATCATGGCGCGGCTGCGCATGACGATCCTCTACGATCAGTCAGCGGCTTGGGGCGGTCTGGTGATGGGTACCAGCAACAAAACCGAGCTGCTCCTTGGCTATTCAACCATCTATGGCGACAGCGGTGTGGCGCTCCAACCCATCGGCGACCTTTATAAAACGCAGATCCGGCAGCTCTCCTCCGGGTTGAACATTCCACAGTCGGTGCAGCAGAAGGCACCATCGGCTGATCTGTGGGAGGGGCAGACGGATGAGAAAGAGCTGGGTTATACCTACACTGAGGTCGATCAGCTGCTCTATCTGCTGGTTGACGAGCGCTTCACCCTCGATGAAGCTGTCGACGAGG
>CALKIA010000558.1 GCA_937988705.1 uncultured Chloroflexota bacterium
TTTGTAGGGACGAGGCATGCCTCGTCCTTTGGCTAACATTCGGTTTGTGGCTTAGCTCGCTTCTTCGTACGAACCGTCCTCGTTGAGCTCGGCGCCTTCTTCAGGTTGTTCAGGCAGTTCCTCCGAGCCATCCATCACCGCCACACCAATGATATAGTCGCCATCCGACAAGTCCATCACCTTGACACCCTGCGTGTTGCGGCCCGTTTCGCGAATTTCATCCAGCTTGGTGCGCAGCACGATATTGTCGCGCGTGATGAACAAGATATCATCGATCGCATTTATGCAGCACATCGACACCACCGGGCCAGTCTTTTCGTTGCGGGAGAGCGTGCGTGTCCCCAACCCGAAGCGCCCCTGAATGCGATACTCCTCGACGGGTGTGCGCTTGCCATAGCCGTTACGCGTGATGATCAGGATATGCGTGTGTTCCTCACTCACCACATCCATGCCAACCACTGTATCCGCGTCGAGCAAGCGAATCGAGTTGACACCCGTCGCGCCGCGTCCCATCACGCGAACTGCTCCCTCGTGGAAGCGGATGCTCTGCCCGTCTTCCGTCACGAGGATGATATGCTGATCACCGTTGGTGCACTTCGCGGAGATCAAGCGGTCATTCTCCTCCAGCGAGATCGCGATCAAGCCGCTCGGTCGGACTTCGGCGAAGTCACCGAGATTCACCCGCTTAATGCGCCCCAACTGCGTCGCCATGACGATCGCCCCACCATCCATGAAGGAGGATACGGGCAAAATTGCCGTGATGTGCTCATCTCCCGTCAGTGCGAGGATACTCTGGACGTGTGTCCCGCGCCCCGCGCGCTGCCCTTCGGGAATGTTATAGGCCTTCTCGCTGTAGACTTTGCCCTTATCGGTGAAAAATAACAGCGTGTCCAGCGAACGTGAGGAAACAATCTGGACGACACCATCATCATCCTTGCCCGTCATCCCCATAACGCCTTTGCCTCCACGGCGCTGCGACCGGTAGGCATTCGACGGTACACGCTTGATATAGCCGAAGCGGCTGAGCAGTACGACAACTTCTTCTTCGCGCACGAGATCGGCTTCGTTGAACTGCGTCGTGACCCCGTAAACCACTTCAGTCCGGCGATCATCGCCGAAAGTATTGGCCAGATCAACTACATCTTCGCGGATGAGCGCGAGAATCTTCGGCGGCGAGGCCAGCAAATCCTCGAGGTAGGCGATACGCGTCATCACCTCGTTGAATTCCTGCTGGAGCTTCATCTGTTCGAGGGCGGCGAGGCGGCGCAGCTGCATTTCGAGGATGGCGTTAGCCTGGGCTTCGGACAAGCCAAACAGGTTGACCAAGTTACTGCGCGCCGAATCGACATCGTCGGCCATGCGGATCGTCTGAATGATCGCGTCCAGGCTGGAGAGCGCCTTGAGCAAGCCTTCGAGGATGTGCGCCCGCGCGCGGCGCTTATCCAGCTCAAACTGCGTCCGCCGCGTAATGACTTCGAAACGGTGTTCGATGTAGATTTGCAGCAGGCGCTTGAGGCTGAGCGTCTTCGGCTCGCCATTGACCAGTGCCAACATCTGAATGCTGTACGTGCTTTGCAGCTGCGAGTATTTATACAGCTGATTGAGGACTTTCTTGGGCTGCGCGCCCGGTTTGAGTTCGATCACCAGACGCATGCCCTGCCGATCCGACTCATCCCGCAAGTCGCTGACCGCAGTCAGGCGATCTTCACGGACGAGCGTAACAATGCGCTCAATGATCGCCACCTTGCTGATCTGGTACGGGATTTCGGTGATGACAATCCGTTGGCGATCCGCCCGCCCCTGCTCGATATGGGCCTTCGCGCGAATGACACAGCGGCCGCGCCCGGTGGCGTAGGCTTCTTTGAGTTCATCTTCGACCACCACGGCCGCGCCCGTCGGAAAGTCCGGCGCTTTGACGAACTGCATCAGGTCATCGACCGTCACGTCGTCCATCAGATCGTAGTTGTCAATCAGGTAGGAAATCGCCGCAGAGAGTTCACGCAGGTTGTGCGGAGGAATATTGGTCGCCATACCAACGGCAATCCCACTTGCACCGTTCAGGAGCATGTTGGGCAGCCGCGCGGGCAATACGCTCGGTTCCTGCTGCGTACCGTCGTAGTTGTCGACAAAATCGACTGTGTTCATGTCGATGTCGACCAGCAGTTCTTCCGCTAGCTTGGCGAGACGCGCTTCCGTGTAACGCATCGCCGCAGGGCTGTCACCATCGACACTGCCGAAGTTCCCCTGCCCGTCCACCAACGGGTAACGCAGCGAGAACGTCTGCGCCATGCGCGCCATCGTGTCATAGACCGCGACATCGCCGTGCGGGTGATACTTACCCAGCACTTCGCCGACGATACGCGCACTCTTTTTGTATTGGGTATTGGAGCGAATACCCATATCATACATCGCGAATAAAATGCGCCGATGTACGGGCTTCAATCCATCACGCGCATCAGGCAGTGCGCGGGCGACGATCACGCTCATCGCGTAATCGAGAAAGCTTCCGCGCATCTCTTCATTGATGTTAATCGGGCGGATCGTTCCTATCGAGTCCATAGACATAGTGCGCGCAATCCCCCTCGTTTTTCAGGTGGAAGAAGCGCCTGCTCCTTCATTGAAAAATATACCAGTCTAGAGATTATACCTCATAAAGGCTGGTAAATCCAGCGTTTTTCACTATGTAATCAATCCAATAATAGCACAGATTTTCGATTTGCTGATTCAGCTACAGTGAGCGAAAATAAATATAAATCAAATTGTAGTTTGATGAATTGAACCCCTTTTTTGGAGACCGCAACCATGCGCAGAAAATGGCTTATTGCTGTGATCCTTGTAATCGTCGTGCTCATCCCCCTTGGCGGGTATCTGGCGGCGGGGGCGGTGGTCTATAACACGCTGACGCGGGTCAATCCGAACTGCAATGCGCGGCCAGATGACCTGGACAACACCCCCGAGGCCTTTGACCTACCCAATGATGTTGATGCATCCGCGTACCTCATGCCTGAATACGAAACGGTGGCCATTCCCAGCCGCGACGCCAGTATCACCGTGGCGGCGTGGTATGTGCCCGCTGCCGAAGCGCCGGAAACCGCCCCAGCCGTCGTCCTCGTGCATGGCCTGAACAGCTGCCGTCAGGCTCCGTCTGTGCTGCTCCCCGGCGG
>CALKIA010000559.1 GCA_937988705.1 uncultured Chloroflexota bacterium
CCTCGCCCCGTTTACGTGGGAGAGGGACGGCTTGCGCAGCAAGCAGGGTGAGGGGCCCACAAGCACCTCTCCTAACGGAGAGGGGGTTGGGGGCTGGGGGGTGAGGTTCGCTTTACCCAATCTTCACCTGATGCGCGTGCCGCACAAACTCCTGCGCGCACAGTGTCGCGTAGATGTCATCCGGCAGCGGTTCATCGAGCGTGAGCACGGTCAGCGTGTGCCCGCCGGGGGTCGCGCGTCCCGTATGCCAGCTCGCAATATTGATGTCGTTGGTCGCCATAAGCGTCCCGACCTTGCCGATCACGCCGGGTTGGTCAAAGCTGCCCATGATCAGCAAATGGCCTTCGGGGACGAAGTTCATGCGGTAGTCGTTGATCTGCACAATGTGCGGTTCGCGCCGATCCAGCAGCGTCCCGGCGACGTAAATCTGCTCGCCGTCCTCCAGCGTGACCATACTCGCCACCAACGCGGCATACTCGCTCACCTTCAGGCCCTTCGCCTGTGTCACCTGAATGCCGCGCTCGTTCGCCAGCACCGGCGCGTTGATGTAGTTGACGTTATCGCCGTGAATCGGTGTGAGCAGCCCCTTGAGCAGCGCCACCGTCAGCGGCTTGACCAGACCCGCCGTGTCTTCACCGCGATATTCGACCGCGACGCGCCGCACCGGGAAACGCGAAAGCGTGTGCAAAAACGTCCCGATGTATTCCGCGAGGCGCAGGTACGGCCGTACCGCGTCGAAGTCCAGCCCCGGCATGAACGGCATGTTGACCACGTTGCGGTAATCGTCGCCGTTCAGCGCGTCGATCACTTGCGTGACGATCTGAATGGACAGATCTTGCGCCGCCTCAACCGTGTTATCGCCGATGTGCGGTGTATGGATCACGCTGTCCAAGCCGATCAGCGGGCTGTTGTACGGCGGTTCTTCCGCGTACACGTCGAGCGCCGCCCCCGCCAGCCGCCCTTCTTTGAGAGCCGCCGTCAGCGCCACTTCATCGACGACGCTGCCATGCGAGGTATTGATCAGCCGAGCGCCTGTTTTCATCTGCTTAATCAGCGCCTCGCTGAACAAGCCGCGTGTTTCGTTCGTCGCGCTCACGTGGATGCTGACGAAATCGGCACGGCTGACGAGTTCACGCAAGCCCACCAGCGCAATCCGCTTATCGGCGCTGTCGTCTTCGGTGACGTACGGATCATACGCGAGGATATTCATGCCGAACGACAGGCAGCGCGCCGCGACGATCTGGCCGACGCGCCCCAGCCCCACAATTCCCAGCGTTTTACCGTGCAGCTGCGTCCCGGCCTGCCGTTTGCGATCCAACAGCCAGTAACCCTCTTTGAGGCTGTTGTGCGCAGAAATCAGCTTGCGACTCAGAGCCAGCATCAGCGTGATCGCATGTTCGCCCGCCGCAATCGCGTTGACGCCCGGCGTATTCATCACGATGATCCCGCGTTCCGTCGCCGCATCGATGGCGACGCCGCCGAGATTCGCGCCCACCCGCCCGATCACCTTGAGATTGGGCGCATTATCCAAGAGGGCTGCATCGACGGGCACATCATCGCGCGCGATCACAGCATGGGCGCGCTTCATGGCTTCGCGGAGCGCAGCGGCGTTCGTCGGGCTGACCGCGGTGAGCGTAAAGCCCTCCGTCTCCCGCAGAATATTCAGGCTTTCTTCCGTTAAATCGGTCGCGACCACAATGTGAAAGTCAGCCAACGCACAACTCCAGAGCGGCTTGGACTCCATGCAGCGTATCGAACACATACGGCGTGATCACGGCGAAGGCTTCGTGCGTGGTATGCGACAGATCGGGGACAGCAATCGTCACCATACCTGCCGCCACCGCTGCGCGCGCCCCATTCGAGCTGTCCTCGAGCGCGAGGCATTCCTCCGGCGGCACGCCAATCCGCCGCGCCGCTTCCAGATAAATATCCGGCGCTGGTTTGCCGTAGACCACATCATCACCGCACACGTGCGTTTGAAAATAGCGATCCCACCCGCGCGCCGCCACTACCGCATCGATGATCGGCATCGGGGAGCTGGACGCAATTGCGCACGGAATGTCGCGCGCCAGCAGATAGTCGAGCAGTTCCGGTGCCCCGGGGCGCGGCACGACCGTCGTCGGCACCAGTTTCGTCATGCGACCGATCAATTCAGCGACCAGTTCATCGACCGTGTCGCTCAGGCCGTAGCCACTGCGAATGCCCACCAGAAAATCACGCATCCGCATCCCGATCAACGGGCGCTGAATCTCCAGATCCCACTGCTTACCACGTTCTGCCAGCAGTGCGCCTTCTGCTATCGCCCACACCGGCTCTGAATCCACCAGCAGCCCATCCATATCGAAGATGACCGCTCGCGGACAAAAATCAAATGCTGCCAAGTCGTATCCTTTGCTGTTGTCCCCACCTGTAGGGGACGCTGTGATTGTTACTCTTTCTTCGCAAACGCCGCGTCATAGGCGCGGCGCAAATCCTCTGACTGGATGATCAGGCCGCCCTGTGCGGCCAATTCCAGCCCGCGCTCGAACGTCGCCTGATGGGGCGTCCCCAGCGTCTTGATGTACGCGGCTGCGCCTGCCGCCATCGGCAGAATCGGCGCGAGCGAGTTCACTTCAAGAAAAACATCCGATCCCGACTTGACCTTCGGACGCGCCACCACGCCGCCAAAACCCACAAACAGATCGACCTCGCCCCGGGTCGCGAGATCCGATGCGCCATCGCCGATCATCAGCTTGCGCCCCACCTTGCCCGCTGCCAGTTCGCGCACGATCTGCGGCTTGCCGCTCGACACTGTGAGCGGGCTGTCGTCGTAATCGAGATACGTCTGGTTATGCATCGTGCCGGGTTCGTAATAACGCCACCAGTCGCCGGACAGTTCGTTATATTCCAGTTCGACCGCGCGGATATTTTCCGGCGGCACACCCAACCGCTGACCAAAACCGCGCACCGGCCCGGCTAGCCCACCGCTGATGATGAACACCTGCTTCTTGAGAAAATGCAGCGCGTCGATCACTGCTTGGGCATCCGGTACCAGCGTCTGCCAGTAGCGTTCTTCGATAGCTTTCAACTGACCGCGCGTCGGTCGAATAGCGGAGAGCCGCTTACCATACACTTCTGCTAGGTCGAGTTCGCCGTCCATCGCTTTTTGCGTGAGGACGCCGACCCGCCATTCTTTCCCCTTAAAACGAGCCAGCTCGTCGATGCCTTCAATGCTCGAAAGCGTGCTGTCACAATCGAAGAAGATGAGGTCAAAGCTCGTCCAGCGATCCATAAGCATCCTTATGCACACGAACCTATGGATTTTAACCCCGATCCCGGACTTTTGGAACATGTGCAATATGGAGAAGGGGCGAACTAAGGCACTATTGCTGATTGTCGCAGACCTGGGACCTATGCATGTTTCATGTTTTATGCATTCTACTATATACTCTGTAGATGGTTATGTCCGACCTATTTGTAACCGCGCATTAACCATGCTCCAACTTCGTTTCCCTCTACCTGCATCCTTGTCCCATCCGCGCCCGGAGCCTCATTCGACATTAGTTGCCTAACAAGGAGTGCTGTTCATGAACAAAGCCAGATACTTAGTCCTTCTGGGCCTGTTCTCGCTCTTGCTAGTGATCGCCACACAAAGCCCCGTCTCCGCTCAGCAGACCGATACCCCTAACCTCGTCTGCCCAGCCGGGTACACCCTTCAGGAAACTCTGGACGGTGATCTGCTGCGCGCCGTACAAGGAGGCCCTGATCTCATTTCTCACACTTTCTCGCTGGCTGCGCCTGCGCAGGTGTCGTTGGTGGTCTGGTCGATGGTCGGCCACCCGGATACGGGCTACTGTGACTTAGGCGCGGGTAACGACCCCGGTGAGTCCCCCTGTGACCAGACCGATCAATTGGATGAAGAGTTTTCCATTAATGTCGACGGCAGCGGGGTCGCGTTCGTGCCGGATCATGGCACCGATCAATGGCTGTTATCCAACGGTGACCTAGCCCTCGGCACGCTGTCCGCGGGTTCACACACGATTGCTTTCCAGCACTCGAATGAAAGCACCAATAACACGGCGGAAAGTGTCCGTTACCGTGTCGGTGTCTGTGTCCTGAGCGTCCCGCCGACCAGCGCGCCAACCGAGACGCCGATCATCCCGACCAGCACCGCCACGCCGACCAATACGCCAGATATCCCAACCAGCACCCCCACCGATACGCCGACCAACACACCCGATATCCCGACCAGCACCCCGACCGACACGCCCACCA
>CALKIA010000560.1 GCA_937988705.1 uncultured Chloroflexota bacterium
CGGGCGCACACCCAGGTGCGCCCCTCCATCCATTCGTGGATTTGTTTCGAGAACCTATTTAAGCCACACAGCGAATGTTAGCCAGAGGACGAGGCATGCCTCGTCCCTACGAGAAAGCGGTGGTTGTGTAGGGACGCAATTCATTGCGTCCGCTGCTTCTAAAACTTCACGCTGACTCGCGTTGCAATGCGATTGGGTAATAAACGGCGATCTGTGTATCTGCGGATCGCCGTTTTGATTCGCTACAATACGCGCTTATTTGCAGGCGAAAAGAGGTTTTTCTATGCGGCGTTATTACGACGATTCGTATACTACGCAGTTTGCAGCCACCGTGATCGAACGGACGCAGGTCGGGGGGCGCCCCGCCGTTGTGCTCGATCAGACGTACTTCTACCCGACGAGCGGCGGGCAGCCGAACGACACGGGCGCGATCAACGGCGTGCAGGTGGTCGATGTGGTCAGCCGGGATGCCGATGGCGCGGTTGTCCATGTGCTGAACGGCGACGTGGCCGCCGATGCGGTCGAATGTACCGTCGATTGGGCGCGGCGCTTCGATCACATGCAGCACCATACGGGGCAGCACATCCTGTCGCAAGCCTTCATTCAGGTGGCGGACGCCAGCACGGTCGGCTTCCACATGAGCGCGGACAGCCTCACCATTGATCTCGACAAACTGAACCTCGCGGCGGAGACGATCAGCCGGGTTGAAGCGTTGGCGAATGACATCGTGTTTGCGGATCGTCTCGTGACGGCGAAGATCATCAGTTTGGAAGAAGCGGTGAGCATTCGCATGCGCAAGCTGCCCGAAAAGATTCACACCGATGGTCTGCGCATCATCGATATCGATGGCTTTGACCTGACGGCGTGTGGCGGGACGCATGTACGGCGGACAGGTGAAATCGGCTTAATCAAGGTGCTGCGTACGGAGAAGCGTGGGGATAAAACCCGCGTCGAGTTTCGCTGCGGCGGGCGGGCGCTGGAGCTGTTCCGGTCGCAGAACGCGCTGGTGAATCAGCTGACGGCGCTGCTCACCTGTAAAGCGGACGAGGTCGTTCCGGCCATCACGCGCCTGCAGGATGAGAGCAAGACGGCTCAGCGCGACTTGAAGGCGGCCAAAGCGCTGCTGATCGACGCGGAAGTTGCCAGCCTGATTGCGGCCACACCCATTGAGAATAATTTGCGCATAGTCAGTAAGATCTTCGTGGATCGTGACGCTGGGGATGTGCGTTTAATCGCCGCGAAACTGGTGCAGACTGCCGGTATCATCGCCTTTGTAGGTGTACCCGGCGACAAAGCGCAGTTGATCTTTGCGCGCAGTGAGGGACTCACACAGGATATGAACACGTTGATCAAAATGGCACTGGCGACGATCAACGGGCGTGGCGGCGGCACGCCGAATATGGCGCAAGGTGGGGGAGTGCCCGCGACGACCGAGCAGCTCAATGCGGCGCTGGCCGCGGCTGTCCAGGCGCTGAAATGAAAACGTCGGGACGCACTGGAGCGCGTCCCGACGAATGAATCGGTTGTTTGTGCGGGGTTACCCCGGAATGACCAACTGCTGACCCGCGTAAATCAGGTCATAGTTGTAGATGCTGTTGTAGGCCGCCAACGTGTGAATGTTGACGCCATAGGTTTGCGCGATGCGCCACAGGGTATCGCCCGAGCGCACGATGTAGACCGTGCCCGTACCGCCCGATGTGCCGCCCGTGGTCGGACGATCGGGTGCACCGGGGACGAAGACGCTGCCATCCGTGCGGGCGAGGCCGCGCACCGGAACAGTCCCCGAGACCGCAATCGCTTCCGTCCAACCCGTTACGCCGCTGGGCAAACGAATCTGGACCCAGGTCGCATCGAAGTTGCGGCCCAGCAGCACCACCGCCGTACCGAGCGGAGCTGTACCGACCACCGCATCATTCGGGCCGGGGCCAGTACGCAGGACAGCTTCAAGATAGCCCGTGATCGAGCCAGACGGGACAACGGCAGGCGTGACCGCGACTTCGGTGATCGGCAGCGAGAACACGCGGAAAGGCGTGTACAGATAGTTCACGTTGACCCAACCGGAGACGCCGTTGGTCAGCGTCACGAGCACCCAGCTGCCCGCCGTATTCCGCGCCGTCACATTGACTCCGAAACCAAAGGGCAGTGTGGCCAGCGAGCCGTACTGCAGACCGGGACCTGAGCGCACGTTGACCGCTCCTGTGTTGACCGAGGCGACGTAGCCGTCCTGCGCGAACGCAGGGACGACGCCTAGCAGCACAATGGCGAGGGTCAAAATAAGAGCGATGATCTTTCCCTTAGACATAGGTGAGACTCCCTTCAAGGACAGTTTTCCAAAATTATACATTCAAGCTTAATCTAGCGAAACTCAATCATTGCTATTTTGAACGGAATTGGTGCGCTTCCACTGATTGTCAGGGTGATTCGCCGCTCACTCTGGCCCACGCGGATGATCAAGGTTTGTGTACCTGTCCTGACAATTGGGCGATACTCACCGCTGATCTCGTCCGGTGTAACGGTCAGGCGCAGCAGGGCCGTGTCGAGTTCGAAGCGGTCGCGCGGCACTTGCGGCTGTATCAGCAGGCCGTCCGTGGTCGGCTCAATCCCGCACAGGCGCAGCAAACCGAGCAGTGCCATCGCGTGCGGGTTCATGTTCATGACCGGGAAATCGGTCATGGGGGTGGCCGCGCTCGACCAGGTGCCGCCCGGATTAACCTTCGACTCTTTGCTGTTTACGCCATCTGGCCCGGACCACACGTTGATCCAGTTGTTCGGGAATTCCTTCGTGTGCCGGTCAAAGGTGTGCTTTTCGAGCGAACGCCACGCGAGATCGGGCCGCGAACGCGTATAGCCCCATGTGAGCAGCTGCTAGACTGCGGGCCAGATCATCCCCTGTTCCATGAGTGCCGCGCCGGTCGGTGACGGATCGTCGAGCAGCGTCTTGATCGAGGTGATCAGCGCCTGTTCAATCCCGTTGCGCTGCGCCAGCCCGCTGATCAGCGCCCAGGGCTGCGCTTCGAGGTTGATGTGATTGTTGTCCACGACGACCGGCTTGTTCTGCGCGTCGCGTAAGACCGCGCGCGTGAACCAGCGACCGTTCCACTGGCGCATGACCGCCGCTTCCAGACCGGCGAGAAAATGCTCGATTTCATGGGCGACGACCGGATCATGCGGCTTGATGAGCGCGGCCGTGATCGGCAGTACGTAGAGCGCCATCTGCGAATTCGGTATGGATTCGCCGCTGGCCTTCGAGTTGCTGAACCAGCCGAGCGCCAGCACGCCGCCGAACTTGGTGCAGGTATCAAACACCACGCCATCCGACCAGTCACCGTCACCGATTTTGACCAGCCCGTGCTGGCCGAGGCCGATGTCTTGCGTCAGATGATAAACGGCGGCGCGGATATGATCCAGCACGGTGCTGCCGAGCGCGGCATGCGGCAGCTGTGGTTCGTCATCCCCACAGTAAAACGGGACTTCGTGCTGGAGGAAGTCGAAATCGCGCGTGGCGGCGAGATATTCGTTCATGGCCAGCAGGAAGAACAAATCGAGATCCGACGGCATATCATGGATGAACGCCGTACTGTGAAAACCGTATCCCGCGAATGAATACGGGATCGCGCCCGTCTTGTGATCCGTCAGCGCCATGATCAGACACAGGTTGGCACGGGCAAGATCCGGGCGGATGTAGGTGAGTGGCAGCGTGAACAGCGCTTGATCGCGGGGTGCGCCATCTGCCCCGTGAATGTAGAGATAGGCCGAGCCCTGCGGCGTGAGGTAGGTTGAATAGTAGTCGTTGTAGAGCGTGGCGGAGGTGAGATAGTACGAATGCCACGCCATTTCCCGCGTGAGCGCCGCATCCTGATCCGTATTGAAGTACAGATCACCGTCGCGATCCAGCAGCGCCGCTTCGCCCTTGAATGCGGGCACGCTAAAGCGATTCGTGCCATAGGCAAAGCGCAGCGTTTGCTGACCGTGGGCGTTCAGCGTCAAGTCGCGACGCAGCACCATGCAGTAGGGCATCGAGTCGGTGGACGGGGCGTCGGGAATGCTGCCCCAGCGTTCCGTGACGGCTTCGGGTTTGGATGCGGGATTGCGCCCAAAGAACGCGACCTTGTCGGTATAGTAGGCATCTGGCGTGCCGCTCATGTCATGCAGATAGATATCTTGCGGCTCAAAGTCGATGTCATTGACCGCCTTCACGTCAATGGCACGGTCGATGGGGGCTTGATGAAAGCGCAGCGTGCGTCCGTCCTCGAGACTGATCTCCGGCAGGAATAAATCGTTGACCGAGAGGCGTTCTTCGTCGGCAATTGCGTAGAACGGATCGCCGCGCAGCCACTGGAGCTTCAACTGCTCAACGTTCACATCCCAGTACTCGTAATAGCGTAGATGGACGGTTTCCGGGCGCAGATTGGTGATCTCGACATCAATCAGCAGCGCGCAGGTGTCTTTGGGCGGGAAAATGCGCCGCTGCACGCGGATGTTACGGTAGGTGGTGACGTATTCGACGTAGCCCATGCCGAAGACGCGCCGTGTTTCTGCGCCGGTTGGACGAAAGCGGTACGCCGTACACCACGTTTGTTCTCCGTCGTCGATGTAGCCAAAGCCGCCCGCGTGGGCATAGCGCACTGACGGGCGTTTCGCGGGGAGGATTTGCGCCGCGGCGGTGAGCGGTTCAGCGGTGGGGCTGCCGCGCGGATGCACCGACTGCGGCTCGACATGATCGACTTGCTGCGCGGGGATCGGCGTCTTGGTTGGGGGACGCACACGCAAATGGCGGATGAACAACTGAAGATTGAGCCACGCTTTGCCGAGGGCGCCAAACACGCGCGCACGCAGGCGGGCCAGCAGTTGAGCGCGAGCAAGCGTTGACACTTCCTGCGTGCGGATGACCGCGTCGGTCTGGCTGGCGAAGCGGTTGAGAAACCGCCCGCCGCGATGCCCGACATAGACCTGCACGGTGCCGTCGTTCGACGTCAGCGCCGTGATCTCGTCATTGCCGATCTGATGCCAGTGATCGCGCCGTTCCCGCTTTTCGACCGTCGGGTACTTGGCGCGCTCATCGGCATATTGATCGAGCGTATATTCGAAGGCAGGCAGTCCCGCCTCGTCGACAATCCACTTGCCGAAGATGCCGCCGCCCGTCGTGCTTCCTGCAAAGGGGCGCGGCTTACGAGGCTGCGCTTCCGGTGGTAGCTTTTCCGGCGTTGTCTGTGTCTCGCTCGCCATGAGCTGAGTCTCCTGTGGCTTGAACTATCTCACCGCTGCTGAGTTCCGCCGATCGTTCCAACTTGAAGATGACCGCGCCGAGCGGGGGCAGGGTGAGTTTCAGACTCTGCTGGTAGATGTGGTAGGGAACATCGTCCGTTGCGACGCTGCCACCATTGCCGACATCGCTCCCTCCGTAGTACGTGGAGTCACTGTTGAGAACTTCCCGGTAGACGCCTGGTTCGGGCACGCCGACGCGATAGCCCCGCCGCACGACGGGCGTGAAATTAAGCGCGATCAGGAGAAAATCCTTACGGTCGTCGGCGAAGCGCAGATACGCGAAGACGCTCTGCTCTACGTCGTTGACTTCGATCCACTGGAAACCTGCGAGATCAAAATCATGCTCCAGCAAAGACGGTTCTGAGCGGAGTAAGCGATTCAGATCGCGCACCCAGTGCTGCATGCCCGTGTGGGTTGGGTACACCAGCAAATCCCAGTCGAGCTGGCGCATTTCACCCCATTCGCGCCACTGCGCGAATTCCGAGCCCATGAAGTTCAGCTTTTTGCCGGGGTGCGTGTACTGGTAAGCGAACAGCAGCCGCAGCGAGGCGAACTTCTGCCACCAGTCGCCGGACATCTTCTGCACCAGCGAGCCTTTGAGGTGCACAACCTCATCGTGCGACAGTGACAGGACGAAATTCTCGCTAAAGGCGTAGTAGAGCGAGAAAGTGATGTGGCTGTGACCGTAACGCCGGAACACCGGGTCAAGTTTCATGTAGTCGAGCGTGTCATGCATCCAGCCCATGTTCCACTTGAAGGTGAAGCCCAGCCCGCCGAGATAGATCGGACGCGATACCATCGGCCATGAGGTGGACTCTTCGGCAATGGTCACCACACCGGGGAATTCGCTGTGTACCGCCGAGTTGAACTCATGCAGGAAGCCGATGGCCTCCAGATTTTCGCGGCCGCCATGCTGATTCGGCAGCCATTCACCCGCATTGCGCGAAAAGTCGAGGTAGAGAATCGAGGACACCGCATCGACGCGCAGGCCGTCGATGTGATATTCGCGCAGCCAGAACAGCGCATTCGAGATCAGGAAGTTGCGGACTTCGTTGCGACCATAGTTGAAAATGTACGTGCCCCAGTCGGGATGTTCGCCCCGGCGGGGGTCGGCGTGTGAGTACAGGTGCGTGCCGTCAAAGAAGCTGAGCGCATAGCCGTCCTTGGGGAAGTGCGCTGGCACCCAGTCGAGGATCACGCCAATATCGTTCTGATGGCACTGATCCACAAAGTACATGAAATCTTTCGGCTCACCATAGCGGCTGGTTGCCGCAAAGTAGCCCGTCACCTGATAGCCCCACGACTCATCCAGCGGGTGTTCGGCAATCGGCATCAATTCGATGTGCGTGTAACCCATCTCTTTGACGTAGGGCACAAGCTCATCTGCCAGTTCGCGATAGCTGAGCCATGAGCCATCGTCTTTGCGTTTCCACGAGCCGACATGGACTTCGTAAACTGACCACGCGCGCGTCAGCGGGTTCTGCGTTTTGCGTGACTCGATCCACGCCTCGTCACCCCAGTGATAGCCTTCCAGCGGATACACGACGGAGGCGTTCTGCGGACGCTTTTCCGTGAAAAAAGCGTACGGATCGGACTTGTCCGCCCGGTAGCCGTTATAGCGCGAAAACACATTGTAGCGGTAGACCGTCCCCGTGCCCAAGCCGGGGATGAACAGTTCCCACACGCCATTGCTGGGATGCAAGCGCATGGGGTGAACCCGCGCATCCCACCCGTTGAACTCACCGACCACGCTCACGCGCTGTGCGCTCGGTGCCCAGACTGCAAAGTTGACGCCCTTGATGCCGTCGATTTCGGTGACGTGCGCGCCAAGTTTCTCGTAGCTGTAGAGGTGCTTGCCCTCGCCCAGTAGGTACAAATCGTAGTCGGTCAGGAGCGCTGGAAACTCGTAGGGATCGTAGAACGTGTGGGTTCGCCCGTCGCGTGTTTGCTCCTCAAAGTGATAGAGCACTTGCCCACCGGGAATGGTCACCTCGAAAAAGCCCTCAGGACGGATCTGCGTCATCGCCAAGCGTTCGTCGGTCGAGTCGATGATCACCGTCAACGCCTGCGCAGTGGGGCGCAGCGCCCGGATCGAGAGCTGGTTTTCAGGCACTAGGTGCGCGCCTAACACAGAAAACGGATCGCCGTGGGTGGCGTTTAGTAAATCGCGGATTGCATCTGGATGTACATGCGTCACAGCCGACATATAAGGAGTCTCCTCTCGCCAAAATGATTATAGCCGCATTCGATTCCATTCCCCACCGATCACTTTTGGCGGGTTCGTGACAATCGACCGATACGTCCTGACCAAATGTCATTGTCAAACTGTTTACATCCGTCGGAAGAAGCCTCTCCGATTATATGCTTTAATGCAAAGTAGCGGATGATCAAACACTGTGAGGTGACCGACCATGAACAACGATCTTCTCTCAAAATACGCGGATGCGCTGTGGCGCGGTGCTATGGTTCCTCAGGATGGCGCAGAAATCGAACGAACGCGCGCCCTCGTCAGTCGCATCTGGGATGACATCTGGAACCTGGGCAAGCTCGAAGCCTGCCCAGAGGTGTTTCACAAGGCGTATGTGGGGCACCTGCCGCTGATGACGGTGCATGGGCCGGATGAGTTTGCCAATCTGGTGCGGATGTACCGGCAGGGCTTCCCGGATGTCCACTTGACGGTGGATGACTATATCGCTTCCGGCGATCGCGTCGTCGTGCGCTGGACGTCGCGCGGCACGCACGAGGGCGAATTGATGGGCATGGCGGCCAGCCACAAACGTATGGAAATGATGGGCATCTCGATTTTTCGCCTGCAGGAGGGGTTGGTCGTCGAAGAGTGGGAAGGCTTCGACACGCTCGGCATGATGAAGCAGGTCGGCGCGCTGCCGTAGGCTAGAAGTCACTGCGAAAATGTTTCTTCAGCCTGTGTTCCTGTAGGGGCGCACGGCCGTGTGCCCCGACCGATTCCTTTAATCTCGGTTGCAGCCCCTCACCCCCAACCCCTCTCCCACGCAAGCGGGGCGAGAGGAGAAAACGTGATTTTGGCTGCTCTCCTCGCTGAATTCGGAACAAGGCGGACGCGCCGTTGCGCGTCCCTACAATCGATGTGTTGTCCAGGGAACAGGTTCTCAAACGCGTCGTGTTGTAGCCCAGTGATCCGATTCTGAATCTTTATTGAGAAACTCATCACAAGCCCTAAGTCTTCTGCTATACTATAGACTGACCAGTCGGTCTGAGCAGGAGATACACCATGAATGATCCGCGGGGTACCCGCGATCGCATCCTTGACGCGGCGCTGAATATCTTCGCCAACAAGGGCTATCACGACACGCGTATGGACGAGATTGTCGAGGCTTCGTCCACCTCCAAGGGCTCGATCTATTTTCATTTTCCCAACAAAGAACGCCTGTTTCTGGCGCTCGTCGATCAATTTGCCGACCTCATCGAACGGCGCGTGCGCGAGGCCGTCGAGCAGGAAGCCGAAGGCATTGCGCGGGTGCGCGCTGCCTTACAAGCGTGTCTGGAGACATTTGGCCGCTATCGCCGCCCGGCGAAAGTTATGCTGGTGCAGGCGGTGGGGTTGGGCAGCGTGTTCGAGAAGAAGCGCGTTGATGTCAACGACCGCTTTGCCAACCTGATCAAGGAATATTTGGACGAGGCCATCGCCATCGGCGATATTGTCCCTGTCGATACGGAAGTCGTCTCTTACGCGTGGATGGGCGCGATCTACGGGATCGTCATCCGCTGGGTCTACACGGGTGAACCCGACTCCGAACGGATTTTGTCGGCGCTGCTGCCCATGCTGCTCAAAAGCGTCGGCTACGAGGAGACAACCGCATGAGCGCCGACCGCTTGATCAGCTACAGCCAGCGCGCACCGGGCATCACCATCGCCGAGTTTTTGCGGCAGGCGCACGGGCACGAACGCTTCTACTGGGAGAAGGGCGCCCTTGCTTTCGCGGGCTTCGGCATTGCGACCGAACTCACCGCGTGGGGCGCGGAGCGCGTCAAGACGATTGAGGATAAGGCGCGCAAGCTGTTCCGCGATGCGCTGGTGATCAGCGATGCCGAACCGCTGGCGAAACCGCGCCTGTTCGGTGGCTTCTCGTTCTACAGTGATTTTGTCACCGAGAATACGTGGGCAGCGTTCGCGCCCGCCTATTTCGTGCTGCCGCACTATCAGCTCGTCAAACGCGGCGCGGACACGTGGCTGACGATCAATGTGCAGATCGGCGCGGATGAAACCTACGACGAATCCGAACTCTGTGACGCTTTGAGCGCCCGCTACGACGCGCTGCTGCACGCTGAAGCCGCGACTGCCGACGGTCAACCCGAACTCCTCAGCGTGAATTACCCGCTGACGTTTGAGCGCTGGAGCGAAATCATCACCGACGCGACGACGCGCATGCGGGCGGGCGAGATGCAAAAGGTCGTGCTCTCGCGGGTGTGCGAAGTGCGCTTTGACGAGCGGATCCACATCGACGCGGCACTGGCTTACCTCAACGACAAATACGCCGACTGCTACCGCTTCCTGTTCGAACCGAGTCCGGGGCTGGCGTTCTACGGCGCGACGCCGGAACTGCTGGTGAGCGTGGAAGGTGCAGATCTGGAAACCATGGGGCTGGCGGGAACGATCAAGCGCGGGCAGACGCCGGAAGAAGATGACGCGCTGGCCAACCGTCTGCTGACCGACCCGAAAGAAGCCTATGAGCATCGCGTGGTCGTCGACTCGCTGCGCGAACGCCTGATGCCGATCACGTCAGCATTGAGCGTGCCCAATGCGCCGATTCCGCTCAAGCTGAGCAACTTACAGCACCTGTACACGCCGATCAGCGGGCGACTGCGTGCAGCATCGGGCGTGCTGCCGCTGGTGGAACGCCTGCATCCGACGCCCGCGCTCGGCGGCTTGCCGCGTGAGGTGGCGATGCAGTACATCCGCGAGGCCGAACCCATGCCGCGTGGCTGGTACGCTGCCCCCATCGGTTGGATTGACCACAAGCTCGATGGCATGTTTGCGGTCGCCATCCGGTCGGCGGTGGTGCAGGGCGAACGGGCGTGGCTCTATTCGGGCGCGGGCATTGTGGCAGAATCGACGCCGCAGCGGGAATGGGATGAAACCGCGCTCAAGTTCAAGCCGATGTTGAATGCGCTGGGAATCGAAAGGCAGATTGCGCATGTACGCGCCTAATCGCAATTTTCTCTGGACGCGGGTCTTTGTTGACGAACT
>CALKIA010000561.1 GCA_937988705.1 uncultured Chloroflexota bacterium
CCCCTCACCCCCTAGCCCCCTCTCCCACGCAAGCGGGGAGAGGGGGAATCTGTCTTTCCGACAAAACGGCGGGTTTCCGGGTGATTTTTCGCCGGATGGCGGTGAAGATCAGCGAAGCGGAGGGCGCGCGTTGAGCAATTTGCGTGTGCGGCCTGTACAACTAGATACAGACAACGCAAGGGGGCCTTCTATGGATCGACGCGTTTATGCACTCACGGCGGTAGTCTTCGGGCTGGCGTTTGGCATCATTGGGAATGGTCTTTTTTACCAGCACACGATCGGCCTATCGGTGCCGCTGTACGTGCTGCTGCTGGTGATCGGCTTATTCGGCCTGAAGGCGATCACGCGGCAGTCGACCCTGCGGCGCAACCTATGGCTGTTCATCCCGCTGGGCTTTTTCGCTGTGATGGTCGCCGTGCGGGCCGACGAAACGATCACCTTTCTGAACCTCGCCGCGGTCGTGGCGTTAGCCGCCTTGATCGCGCATTACTTTCCACTGGCGAATGCCTTCGACCGCGATCCGCTGGCGGCGCACATCATTGCGATCATCGAGACGGGCGTCACGACGCTGTTCATGCCTATCGATCAGCTCATTCAATCGGGCCGCTGGATTCGCCAACACCGCCCACTGCACACACGCGGTGTCAGCTCCGTGGCGCGTGGGCTCATGCTCGCCGTGCCCATTGTGGTGGTATTCGGCGTGCTGTTGGCTTCCGCCGATGAAGTGTTCGCCCAGTACCTCAATCAGGTCACCGCGCTGTTCCAGTTCCGTGGCATCGAAGCGCTGTTTGAGCAGTCCGTGATTGTCGGCTTTTTCGGCTGGTTTGTGTGCGGCGGGCTGGCGTATGCGGTGCTTAAACGTCCGACCACGCGTTATGTGCAAGTGGGCGACCAGCCCACGCAGGAACTCCCGACCGAGGACGAAACCCCGGCTGAGCCGAAGGGCAAGAAGCGCGTCTTCACGCTCAACATGGTCGAGTCAGGGATCGTGCTCGGCTCGGTCGTGGGATTGTTTGGGGTGTTCGTGCTGATTCAGTTCGCGTACTTCTTCGGCGGGCAGAGCAATATCGCGCTGGATCGCTTCACTTACGCTGAATACGCGCGGCGCGGTTTCTTCGAGCTGATCGCCGTGTCGCTGCTGACGCTCGCACTCATGCTGTGGCTGGACTACGTGACCATCCGCCAGCAGGGAACGCAGCAGCGCCTCTTCCGCGGGCTGGCGCTCGGGATCGTGGCGTTCACCGGAGTCATGCTGTGGTCGGCGCATCTGCGCCTGTCACTCTACGAAGAAGCCTACGGCTACACGCATCTGCGCCTGTATCCACACGTCTTCATGGGTTGGTTGGCCGTGCTCTACGGCTTCTTCCTGCTGATGTTGTTCCGCGTGCGGCCGAATATCTTTTCGCTCGGCGTGGTGCTCTGCGTGATCGGCTACCTCGGCACGCTCAATCTGGTCAATGTCGACTACACGATCATGCGCCAGAATATCGACCGCTACCGATCCGGGCATGAACTCGACATCGGCTATCTGCGCAATGTCTCGGCGGATGCGATCCCCGCGCTGCTGCCGTTCTACCTCGAACTCGAAGCGGAGTCCGATCTGCGCTACGGCATCGGTCAGTGGCTGCGGCGCGAATATATGGTGCTCGACGGGCAGCGCGGCGACTATTCGGTGATCGAAGCGCACAGCGGACGCGATATGGCGTGGGCGCTGCTCAGCGCGGCAGCGGATCGCCTGCCGGAGTTCGACCTGAGCTACAGCCTGCCGTACTACGATACGTATGAGGACTCGACGCGGTAAACCGCACCCCGAAAACACTTGTGGAAGGGCGCACAGCCGTGCGCCCTACGGTCACCCCCCGGTGATGATATTGATGCGACCGAGGATCGTCTTAAGATCATCACTGGTTGCATCGTAAGCAGCGCGATTGGTAGCGTAGAGCGCCAAGCGCAGTGTATAGTTCGGCTGGGGTTTGACTAAGATAAAGACCCAAATTTGGTTATTGGGTGGGCTTGCGATGATTTGATAGGCCGGGTATCCATCGATGATGAGGCTCGATGTGCTAATAATGTCTATCCCATCTCGCCGAAGCTGCTGCTTAACCCCTGTTTGGACCACATCGAGTGGGAATCCATTGGTCAAGGGATCGTAGAGCCGAACTACCTCAAAGGTAGCATTTCCTGTAGTAGTCTGCCCCGCGCTCAAACAATCTTGATAAGCGGTTTCACAGAATGCCCTGTACTCCTCTGTATAGTTCGCTTCAGTAATTTCGACCCATCCCAATGGATAAGTCAGTTCCACAGCCTGTCCCTCAAACGTGGGGATGGGGCGCAGCGATTCAGCCCAAGCATCTAGCCCACTAGCGTTGTATAGCGGAACAGCTACATAGGTACTGAGGGTAGAACCAGCAATGGCACACACGATCAACAGCGCAATTGATGTGAAGCATCCGTAACGCTGGAGTTGAGCCCGCTCTTGAGCGTACCGATGCACCCATGTCATATAGGTGGGTCGCTGCCACAACAGAGCAATGATGATTGTCCCTACCCCAAGCGGCAGTGGAAACAGCAAGGAGAGAGGCGCATAGATGTTCAGTGCGTTTACAGACAAAGTGAATAGCGCAAACAGCGTGAAGATTACGTACAGCAAAGCGGCGACAATCAACGTGGGCAGAAATCGCTCTGGTTTTCCCAATCGTTTCCAGTTCAGGGCTACAAGTAAGGCTGCATAGGTAGCGAAAAAGAAGAAGGAGACGAAGAAGATGAACTTCAGGCTGATAGGGGCGTAACCATTGCCCGGAGGCGGGACGGGTGTGTCATTACCTGAATTGTTGTCGGTGGAGGCTGGAGGCGACGAGGACATGCTGCTCTCTCGATTAATAGAAACTGTTTGCTTCTATTTTACTTCGACAAATACTTCCTAAGTGTTACGTTCTTACTGGGGAACAACGTCAAACCTCACTCCATTGCTCTGACCTCAACTGCCCCTCTCCTCGTTTCGGAGAGGGGGTTTAGGGGTGAGGTTGGCGCTTAGTGAATCGCGACCGTTGCGGGCAGGAAGAAGAATGCGAGGCCGATGATCAGGTAGATGCCGAGCAAAATCGCGCCTTCCAGCCAGTTCGACTCGCCGTCGAGCGCGATGAACGCGGCGATCAGCGTGGCGCCGAACAGCGCGATCAGCTCGAAGTCGTTGAACACGAGCAGCAGGCGCTGACCAAAGAGCAAGCTGATGAACACCAGCAAGGGCGCGACGAACAGCGAAATCTGCAAGCTGGAGCCGAGCGAGACGGCGAGGCTGAGTTCCATCTTGTTCTTCATGGCGACCTGCACCGAGACCAGATGTTCGGCGATGTTGCCGACCAGCGGGATGATGATGATGCCCAGGAAGAATTCGGTGAGCCCCAACTGCTGCACGACGGGTTCGACTGCGCCGACGAGCGTCTCGCTGACGATGGCCGTCCCGATGGTGGCCAGCACCAGAATGATGATCGAGGTGCGGAGCGACCATTTCGCTTGATGTCCGTGCGCTTGCGTGCCGACGGCGGCATGTTCGCCCGTGACCGCGCTCAGTGCTGGGCCAGCGATCGGGGCAGGAACTTCGTGCGGCGCATTCTTTGCGCCGACATGCGCGGCGTCGTGGGCGGGCTTGGCCGTGAACGAGTAGATCACGCTCAGGGCGTACAGCACGATCAGCACGACGGCGACGCCTTCGCTAAAGAGCAGTTCGGAATTCGGCGTTTCGACGAGCGCGCGGTCAAACAGCGAGGGGATCGCCAGCGCGACAACCGCCAACAGCAGCAGCGTCGCGTTGAGGCCAGCGGTGCGCTTGTCAAAGACCTGCGTGCCGTGCTTCCATCCGCCAAGCACGAGGCTTAAGCCGAGCACGAGCAGCAGGTTGCCGAGGATCGAGCCAGTGAGCGAGGCGCGCACCAGTTCCAGCAAGCCCGCCTGAATCGCAAAAATCGTGATAATCAGTTCGGCGGCGTTGCCGAGCGTGGCATTGAGCAGCCCGCCAAGCTTCGGCCCCGTGTAGATCGCCAGTTCTTCGGTCGCATCCCCGATCAACTTGGCGAGCGGGATGAGGCCGAGTGCCGACAGGATGAACACGATGATGGGATCGACGCCTGCCCGGTCAGCAATGAAGGCAATCGGCGCAAAGATGACCATATAGTACAGCACAGGGAGTCGTGGCATACAACATCCTCTAGTCAGAAAGCATGGATAAGAGCACTCATTATATTGCCCGTCGTCCACCATGCAAACTGTTCGGTGAGCGGACGCGCTGGCACTAGCCGCGTCACCCCGTCTTGCCGTAGGATAGCGTTGATGCTGCCCATGAATTTCAAGTCTGAAGGAGAATGTATGCTCGCCTACCAGCGCTATGATGTGTTCACCGATCAGCCGTTCGGTGGCAATCAACTGGCGGTCTTCATCAACCCCGGCGAACTCGCCACTGAGACGATGCAGGCCATCGCCCGTGAATTCAACCTCGCGGAAATCACGTTTGTGTTCCCGCCCGAAAAGCCGGAGAACACCTACCGCGTGCGCATCTTCACGCCAACGACCGAAATGCCGACCGCCGGCCACCCGACGATTGGCACGGCCTATGCCCTGCTGCGCGAAGGTCTGGTGCAGCCCGGCGTCATCCGCTTTGAGGAGAATGTCGGCGTGGTGCCTGTGACGATCTCGCAGCGCGGCGACTTCACGCTGATCAGCATGCAGCAGGCGAACCCCACCTTTGGCGCAATCCTCGAAGATCGGGCCAGCGCGGCGGGGTTGCTCGGCCTCGACGCGGACGAGCTCATGGAGGACAAGCCTGTGCAGGTGGTGGCGACGGGCGTGCCCTTCCTGTTCATCCCGGTCAAAACGCTGAGCGCCATGGGACGCATCCGCGTGCGCGCCGACCGCTGGGATGATCTGCAAGCACCGGGCGGGCCGTTCGGCATGTTCGCCTTCACCATGGAGACCGAACTCCCCGGTTCGACGGTACATTCGCGCATGTTCGCGCCGGAACTCGGCATTGTCGAAGACCCCGCGACGGGGATCGCCTCGGGTGCGCTCGGCTCATATCTGGTGAAGTATGGGCTGGTGGAAACGCGGGACAAGGTCGCCGCCATCGTCAGCGAGCAAGGCGTGGAGATGAAGCGCCCGTCGATCATCCAGATTCGCATCGAGACGGCAGGCGATCAGATTGTCGATGTGGATGTTGGCGGCACTGCGGTCTACATGGGCTCGGGAATGTTACAGATTTAACCTCACCCCGTAGAGGGTTAGAAGATGAGGAGGTTGCCCCTCACCCCCAACCCCTCTCCCACGCAAGCGGGGAGAGGGGGGATAGTGCGTGAAATGTTGGCTCCCCTCCCTGAATTCGGGGAGGGGCCGGGGGTGGGGTCTGTTTTACACCGTTTCGGTAGCTGGCACCGTGGTGAACTCCATGCCGTCGTTGGTCTCGTTGATGTCGGCGATGACGTGATCGCCTTCGTGGACATGCCCCTCAAGGATGAAGTTCGCCAGCGGGTCTTGCAGTTCGCGCTGAATCGCCCGCTTGAGCGGACGTGCCCCGTACACCGGGTCGAAGCCGCGTTCCGCCAGATACAGCTTGGCATCGTTGGTCACTTCCAGCGACAGGCGGCGTTCGCGCAGCAAGCGTTGCAACCGCTTAAGCTGAATGCTAACGATGCGCGTGAGGTCGGCTTGCGTCAGGCTGGTGAAGATGATGATGTCGTCCAGACGGTTGAGGAATTCCGGACGGAAGTAGTTATCCAGTTCCGCCGTGATCGCTGCGCGCAGCACCTTTTTGTCGGCGTCCGGCCCCATGTGCTTGATCATGTCGCTGCCCGCGTTGCTCGTCATGATGATGATCGCATTGGTGAAATCGACCGTGCGCCCCTGCCCATCGGTCAGGCGGCCATCGTCGAATACCTGCAGGAACACGTTGAACACGTCGGGATGCGCCTTTTCGACCTCATCCAGCAGCACGACGCTGTAGGGACGGCGGCGCACGGATTCGGTGAGCTGACCGCCTTCCTCGTAGCCGACATATCCCGGCGGCGCGCCGATCAAGCGGGCGACCGCGTGCCGTTCGCCGTATTCGCTCATGTCGATGCGAATCATGGCGTCTTCGTCGTCAAACAGGAATTCCGCCACCGACCGCGCCAGCTCGGTTTTGCCGACGCCCGTCGGGCCGAGGAACAGGAACGTGCCGATGGGGCGATTCGGGTCTTGCAAGCCCGCCCGCGACCGCCGGACCGCCGCCGCGACCGCATGCACCGCGTCTTCCTGACCGATCACGCGCTCGTGCAGGCGATCTTCCATGCGCAGCAGTTTCTCGACCTCGCCTTCCAGCAGGCGCGACACGGGGATGCCCGTCCACTTGGACACGACATCCGCGATGGTGTCGGCGTCCACTTCTTCGTGGAGCATCGTGCCGCCGTCCTGCCGGAGCTGCGTGGACTGCGCTTCCCGCGCCGCCAGCTCTTTCTCCAGTTCGGGGAGCGTGCCATAGCGCAGGCGCGCCGCCCCTTCGAGATCGGCGCGGCGTTCGGCTTGTTCCAACTGGATTTTCGCCTCGTCGATCTTGGCTTTCGCTGCGCGGATGCCTTCGATCACGCCCTTTTCCATCTGCCAGCGGGCACTGAGCGCGTTGGACTGTTCGCGCAGGTTGGCGATCTCGTTCTCAATCGAAGCGAGCCGCTCCTGTGACGCCTTATCGCGCTCCTTCTTGAGCGCCTCGCGTTCAATCTCCAACTGCATGATGCCGCGATCCACCGCATCCAACACGCTCGGCTTGGAGTCGATCTCCATTTTGAGCCGCGCCGCCGCTTCATCGATCAAGTCGATGGCCTTGTCAGGCAGCTGCCGATCCGGCAGGTAGCGGGCGGAGAGAGTCGCGGCGGCGATCACCGCGCTGTCCTGAATGCGCACGCCGTGATGCACCTCATAGCGTTCTTTCAAGCCGCGCAAAATGCTGATCGTATCCTCGACGCTCGGTTCTTCCACCATTACGGGCTGGAAGCGCCGTTCCAGCGCGGCGTCTTTCTCGATGTACTTGCGATATTCGTCCAGCGTGGTCGCACCGATGCAGCGCAGTTCACCGCGCGCCAGCATCGGTTTGAGCATGTTGCTGGCGTCAATTGCGCCTTCCGCCGCGCCCGCTCCAACGATCGTGTGCAGCTCGTCAAGGAACAGAATCACACGGCCTTCGCTGTCGGTGACTTCCTTGAGGACGGCCTTCAGCCGCTCCTCGAATTCGCCGCGAAACTTCGCGCCCGCCAGCAGTGCGCCCATATCCAGCGAGACAAGCTGCTTGTCGCGCAGACCTTCGGGCACATCGCCATTGACGATGCGCTGCGCGAAGCCCTCGACAATCGCGGTCTTGCCGACGCCCGCCTCGCCAATCAGCACCGGGTTGTTCTTGGTGCGGCGGCTGATGACCTGAATCACGCGGCGGATTTCGTCTTCGCGCCCGATCACCGGGTCAAGTTTGCCGCGCCGCGCTAAGGCGGTGAGATCGCGTCCGTATTTTTCGAGACTCTGAAAGGTGCTTTCCGGGTCTTGCGAAGTGATGCGCTGCCCGCCGCGAATGCTCGCCAGCGCGTCGAAGATCGCCTCACGGGTGACGCCCGCGCGCTGCAACAAGGCGTTGACGCTTTTGTCATCGGCCAGCGCGATTAAGAGGTGTTCCGTGCTGACGTATTCGTCTTTCATCTTCTCGGCTTCGCGTTCCGCCTGTGTGAGCACGTCGAGCGCGGCGCGGTTCAGGGTCGCTTTGACGTTGCTGCCATAGGCACGAGGTCGATTGGTGATCTGATCTTCGATCTCGGTCAACAGCGCCGCCGGACGCGCGCCGATCTTCGCGATGACCTGCGGCACAACGCCGTCCTTTTGCCCGACGAGCGCGCCAAGCATATGAATCGGCTCGACGCTGCTGTGACCCAAGTCATTGGCGTTGGTCTGCGCGCGCAGCAGTGCCTCACGCGCTTTGTTGGTGTATTGATTGAAATCCATGCGGAATCCCCCATAACAGTAAATTGTTTCAAATTAAGTTTACGCAGAATCCGTAGGAATCGTGTAGGAGGAACGGCAGAATTCGGTCAACAGAGGGAGGTTCTCCGTGTGTAGAGACGCGCACCGGCGCGTCCGCCCTTTCTGACCTCACCCCCCAACCCCCTCTCCGAAAAGAGGAGAGGGGGAGCCAGACCTGTTCTGCTCCGGCGCTCGCTCCGCATGCGGTTTAAATATTCGGACAAGACGACAGGCCGGTAGCTACGTACAAGACCGTGAAACAATGTTTTTTCTCGGTTTCAGAGTGTGGCGGACGCGATAAATCGCGTCCCTACGAGAAAACGTGCTTGTGTAGGGACAGCGCCCGCGCTGTCCGCCGCACGACCATCATTTCCACGTTATGCTGCGCACTGACCGGTTGCTTCCAGTTGGGTATACTCTGTGAAAGACGGACTTACAAAGGAACGATCTGCACATGAAATCAGTGAAAATTGCCAACTGCGACCTCGACGCGTCAGAAATCTCGCTGGGGTGTATGCGCATTTCTGAGATGTCGAATCAGGAAATCTCCACGTTGATTCATACCGCCCTCGATGCCGGAATCAACTTCTTTGACCATGCCGATGTTTACGGAGGCGGCCAATCGGAAGCGAAATTCGCTGAAGCGCTCGGCATGACGCCGCAGCTGCGCGAAAAGCTGATCCTGCAAAGCAAATGTGGCATTCGGCGGGGCTCGTTCGACTTCTCCAAAGCGCACATTCTGGAAGCGGTCGATGGCAGCTTGCAGCGCCTGCAAACCGATTATCTGGATGTGCTGCTGCTGCACCGTCCGGATGCGCTCGTGGAGCCGGAAGAAGTCGCCGAGGCGTTCACGATTCTGCAAGACAGCGGTAAGGTGAAATATTTCGGCGTCAGCAACCAGAACCCGATGCAGATCGAACTGCTGAAGAAATTCGTCAAGCAGCCCCTCATCATCAACCAGCTGCAGTTCAGCATCACCAACACCGGCATGGTCGACGCGGGGATTAACGTCAACATGGAAATCGACCCCTCAATTGACCGGGATGGCAGCATTCTCGATTACTGCCGCCTCCACGACATCACCATTCAGCCGTGGTCGCCCTTCCAGTATGGTTTCTTTGAGGGCGTGTTCCTCGATAATGACAAATTCCCGGAACTCAACCAGAAGATTGATGAGATCGCGGCGGCGCATAGTGTCACCAATACCGCCATTGCGATCGCGTGGATTCTGCGTCACCCCGCGCACATGCAGCCCATCGTCGGCACAACCAATCCGGGGCGGGTGAAGGATATCAGCCGCGCCTCCGATATCACCCTCAGCCGGCAAGAATGGTACGAGATCTATCGGGCGGCAGGGAACAAACTCCCCTAAGCGCCAGCGTCGACACGGCGCGCGCGATGATTGCGCGCGTCGTGTGCCTCGTGCCCTAAGCCCACAGTTTCCCCGCACTGGAAAAGAAACACCAAATTTACGCATAACACAATTCATAATTTGCGATACGCTTTATCCAGTCGTATGATCAGAAATAAGCCTGCGTACTAGGACACAGCCGAACCTCGCAGGAAACCACGTCGGAGGTTCAGACGGATCATGATGAGATCCACTAATCGCATTGCGCTCCGCACCGCGTTCATCTACCTGATCGGCGCTGAACTCTGGATCATCTGCTCCGACTTGCTGATCTGGCACGACCCTCGGTCCGGACATCGCTACATCTTCAATATAGAAGTCCTGAAAGGCACGCTGTTCGTGCTGGTGACCAGTGTGGCCTTGTATCTGGTGCTGCGCTACCAATTCCGTCTCCGCCAGCAGGCTGAGCGGCAGATGCAATTTCAAGCGAACATTCTGCAGCACGTCTCGGATGCGATTTTCGCGGTGGATTTTGAGCGCCGCATCCAGAGCTGGAACCCGGGCGCAGAGCGGATTTACGGTTGGCGCGCCGACGAGGTGATCGGTAAACCTCTACGCGAGATGCTCAAGCCGATCTACCCCGAAACCACGCTTGAGGAGATCAATGCGGTATTTGCGGAGAAACAGACGTGGATCGGCGAACTGATTCAGCATCACAAAGATGGAACACGGCTGCACATCGTCGCCAATGTGAGTTATCTCCGAGATGAAGCGGGCAAACCGATCGGCATCGTGACCGTTAACCGGGATGTGACCGATCAAAAACAGCTCGCAAAAGAAGTGTTGGAAAAAGAGCGGTTATCGGGCGCGCTGGAAAATGAACGCCGCGTGCAGGAGATTCGCACGCGCTTTATGCGCATGATTTCGCATGAATTCCGCACGCCGCTGACCATCATCAACACCTCGTACGACATGCTCAAAACCTACAATGAGCGTATGACATCCGAACAACGGAATCAACGGCTCGATAACATCGCGGAACAGGTGACGCATTTGCGCGATCTCATGGGCGAGGTGTCGCTGCTGCTCAGCACCGACCCGACCATGCCGAATTTCGCGCCGACGGAATTTGACTTTGTGCCCTACTGCGAAGATCAGATCACCGAAATTCGGCGCGTGTGTGAAACGCACACGTTGAACCTGGTGCTGAACTGTGCGGCAGCCCCGCTCCACGGTGACAGCAAACTGCTGCGCCATGTGCTGAATAACCTGATCTACAACGCGATCAAGTATTCGCCGGAAGGCAGCCCGGTCACGGTGACGGTGGAGCTGGAACAGGAGCATACGCTGGTGCTGCGGGTCAAAGATGTGGGGATCGGCATACCGGAGGTGGACTGCGTGCACATCTTCGAGCCCTTTTACCGCGCCACCAACGTCGATGAAACGCCGGGAAGCGGCCTCGGGCTGGCCATTGTCAAGCAGATTGTCGATTTGCATCAGGGGAGCATCGACGTTCAGAGTCGCCTCGGGCAGGGTTCGACCTTCACGGTGAAGCTGCCGCTCAGTCAGGCGGCCTAGCTCGGATTGCTGTCGCTCACCATGCGCTCGTTGAACCACACATGCGCACGGGATAAGTTCATACGCAGCACATCGTCGGGGATCGCGGGTAGTCCTTCGAGCAGCTGATCCAACCGCCACAGCCGGTCGGCCAGCGCGCGCTTCTTCGCCGGGTCGGTGACCATCAGCGAGGCCTCGCGCGTGCGCGTCCAATCGCCATCCATCGAGTTGCGGCAGACGATGATCAACCACAGATCGTTATACGTCAGTACAATGGTGCCGCCGTTCGGTGCACTGATCTCCTGATAGATTTCCGCGCCCGTGGGACGGGGCAGTGTTGTGGTTTTGGGTTGATCGCTCATGGGTTTCGCGCTGTGCCAGGGACAAATTTGTCCATGCTCATGATAGCGCAGGCCGGAACGAATTGCAGCGCACAGTTTGAGCCTAGCCCAGATACGCACTGATGACGGCGTTATCCTGCCGCAGCGCGTGCGCCTCACCCTGATAGGCGATCTGCCCGCGTTCCAGCACATAGGCGGTGTCCGCGATTTGCAGGGCTTTGCGGGCGTTCTGCTCCACCAGCAGAATGGGGATGTCCTGTTCGCGGATGCGCTTGATGATGTCAAACACCTGATT
>CALKIA010000562.1 GCA_937988705.1 uncultured Chloroflexota bacterium
CGGGTACGCTCATCATGAGCGACGACCTGTACGCGCGCAATCCGCACCTCACCCCCGCCGAGATCGAGCATCAATTGCACACGCTGTTCGACTTCACGAAGCTGATCATTACGCCGTCGCTGCGCCTCGAAGAAACCGGGCACGTCGATTTGCTGTGCAAGCTGGCGAACGCGCGCACGGTGCTGGTCAGCGCGCCGACCGTGCCCCTCAACGGGGAGCGCTTACGCGAAACAGCGGCAGTCTTCCGGCGCGAGACGAACGCCGCCGGGGAACCGTACCGCGTGTTCGAACTGCCGACGCCGCGTCTCTACGTCAATTGGGGCGTGTATCCCGTGTGGCGCAGCTACACCAACGCGCTGACGGTCAACGGGCGCGTGCTCGTGCCCGTATTCGGCATTCCCGAAGATGCCGAGGCGCTCCGGGTGTACGCCCAAGCCCTACCCGACCACCAGATCATCCCGATCCACTGCGCGGCGACGGTCAACGGCGGCGGCGCGGTGCACTGTCTGACGAAAGAAGTTCCGGCAGCGCAAGCATAACCACCGCCGATTTCGTAGGGACAAGGCCTGTCGGTAAGTGCGTAGAATAGCGGGATCGCGCTTGATCGCGCTGCGGACGAATCCTTACAGGCGTGTCTGTCCCTTCTGTCTCCCCTCCCTGAATTCGGGGAGGAGCCGGGGGTGGGGTTGGAAACAGCGGACGCGATAAATCGCGTCCCTACGAAAAGACTCGGACTTGTCCTCAGCCCTCAACCGCGCGGAGAGGGCTGAGGCTGAAACTTCGGGCGGCGGATGACGAACTGCACGAGGTAAATCATCAACCCGAGCGGAATCCCCAGATGCCAGCCGTTCGCCAGCGTTGTCACCGGACTCACGAGGACAGCGGCCTGCCCCGCTTCGATACCCGCGTAGATCAAGTAAGCCTGCACGACGCCCGCGCCCAAAGCCACTAACCCGCCGACGATCACGCCAAAGGTCACCAACCAGTAGGCGCTTAGTCCCGTGATACGCCGGTTCTCGCCGCGTAAGTCCGCCACCAGTTGATTGCCCACGCCGAGCACGACGGCCAGCGCTGCATAGCGCATCCAGTCAGCCATCAGCGGATAGAAGAAGGGCGCAGACCGCTCCTCGGCGGCCAGCAGAAGCGCATCGATGATGAAGACGCCGCTGAACACGCCCACACCAATCCACAAGATCACCGTGAGAATGAGCCAATGCACGATGAGTGTGCGACTGCCGTTACCGTTGGAAAACGCGTGATAGTGATGTGCAGCGATGATCAGCAGACAAACGGGCGCGATCACTGCCGCGAAGGGCGCGGTGATGACCATCGCAATCATCCACGCCGTGATTACCAGTAACCCCACGGTCACACGTAGGCTGATTTTCATCCAAGCTTCAGTGACAACACTAAAACGCGGCATAAACTCATACATGAGCAAGAGGGACAACAGCGGTAGTCCCGCAAACGGCGGACCATAGGGTAGTTCGGTGAGCAGCGCGAGCAAATGAACAACCGCCCAGCCACTAATCAGAAACAGCAACCGGTCAGTTTTACCATTCAGGTTTGGCTCATCCGACAGGCGATACAACCGTGCTCCAAATAACCCGATCAACGGCAGCCAATCAGGCAGCGGCCGAACAAACGCGAATGGAATCGCCAGCAGAATACAGGCGGCGATCAGCAGGTAGGCGAGGCGCTGAAGGTTCATCATAGCTCTACTGTACTACGAAATTGACGCTGTTAACGGGCATAGCTATACTCAGACTGGATTTAGAGAGGATAGTAGACTGATGGCTCAAACCTTTGACCCCAAAATGCTTGAACTGCTCCGCTGCCCGGCAGCGGTCAAGCTGAACAAACAGCCCGGCGACGATTTCGGCAAGCTGGAACTGTATCAAGACTCATGGTTGATCAGCCCGGATTCGGGCAACAAGTACCCGATCAAGAACGGCATCCCGATCATGTTGATCGAAGAGGGCGAAAAGTACAAGACCACGCCCGTCGACCAACTGCCGATTCCGGCACCGTAATAAAGTTCACAGTTTACAGCAGACACGCCATCCGCGGTGGACACGCGCGGAATTCCTAACCGACTGTCGCGATGCGGCGTGCCGCATCCTCTGAGTGCCCACCTCAGCAGATCGTGAACGATTTCGTATGGGTTTTCACTGTAAACTGTAAACTGTAAACCGTAAATTTCGTTTGTTCCTGCTGACCGAATCGAGCGACAGATAATGGCTGACCCGATTTCCCATGAAGCGCCTGCCCGCAAAGGTCTAGACCTGCCTGTGATGCTTCCCGGCAAGCTCATCGGGCGCGACGACACCTTAAGGCGCGTTTATGCCCAGTTGAAAGAGAACAAAGCCGCGTTAATCGTCGGCGCGTCGGGCATCGGTAAGACCGCCTTGGTCGCGACCCTCGCCAACGCGTACACCGAACTTCCCGGCGGCGTCCTGTGGCTGACCGTCGACAATACACCCTTTGCGGAACTGCTCGTGCGCGTGGGGCGGGCCTATGGCCTGACTGAACTCATCACCACCGATAACCCGCTGGCACTCGTCGGCGCGGCCGCCAGCACCTTGAGCCAGAACAAACCCCTGATCGTATTCGATGGCAAACCAGACGCCGCGGCGACCAACGAATTCATCAAACGCCTGGCCGATCGCCTGCCGGTGCTAATCGCATCCGATACGGAGATCGTCGGGGAGTGGAAGTCGTTCGTACTGAGCAAGCTGGACTCCGACCCCGCCGCGATGCTCTATCGTCAGCTCGCCGACTCCTCCGTACCCTTAGAGGGCTTGAACGCGCTCACAGCGGCGCTCGATTACACGCCGTTCGCCATCGCCATCGCCGCCGGGGTGAGCCACCTCAAAAAGCAAACACCCGCTCAGTTCCTTTCGGCGCTGCCGCCGCAGGGACAAAGCGCGGGAGTCACGCCGCAGTTACTGGCGATCACGGCTGCTTTCCGATCCCTGTCAAACGCGCTGCAAGGTCTGATTCTGGTGATGGGCGGCACGCTGCGCGGTGAAGCTTCGGTCGAACTCGTCAGCTTGATCGCGGGCGCGCCTGTCGACGCCATCCAGACGGCCATGTCGCAGCTCGCGCAGTATCGTTTGATCGAGCAGTTCGAACGCTACGGGCGCCCCTACTACCGCCTGCACCCGATCACGCTGCTGTTCGCGCAAAGCTGGCTGCGCGGGTCGGGTCGGCTCGACACCCTGCAAACCAAGTTCCGCGACTCCGTGCTGGCCTATACTAAAAAGTATGGCGCCCTCGGTCAGGCGGGTCATGACTATCTCGCGGCGGAAATTACCAATATCACCGCGACCGCCGAACGCGCTGCTGATCTCGGCGATCAGGATATGGTGAACGCGCTGATCGTCGCACTCTCGCAGGTCGGTGAATTCGTCAATGCCCGCGGCTATGTCTACGAACTACTGTCGCTGCGCCGTCATGCCACCAGCTCCAGCGGCGCGTTCCCGGCCCATATCGAGACGGCCGCCCCACCGCCCGCACCAGTCGCCGCCCCCGTCGCTCCCCCGCCCGTCGTTGACGACGAGGATGAAGACGAACTGGCCGACTCGGTCGCGCTTGAAAATGGCGAACCCGTCGAAGACGAGCCGGAAATCGAAGAGTTGGACGAGGATACGGAAGACGACTCCAATCTCGTCGATGTGGCGGCCACGCTGCGCATGTTCGAAGAGGACGACGACAACCTCGAACTCATCGACGAAGACGACGAAGACCTGCTCGACGAAGTGGTCGACGAGCTGACGGACGAAGACGACGAAGAGGACGAAGACCTGCTTGATGATCTGGAAGAAATTGACGAGGATGAGGAGCTTGAGGAAGACGAGGACGAGCTGATCGATGAAGCGGCGGCTGGTCCCGCCGTCGAAGCCGTGCCCGTCGATGAAGCGACCCGCCTGCGCAGCCAGATTATGCAGGCGCGCCAGAGCAGCGATCGCCGCCGGCAGGCCGATCTGCAAAGCGCGTTAGGGCAGCAGTTGGTCAGTGAGAACAAAAACACCGAAGCGATCCCCGCGTATGCCGAAGCCCTCACCCTCTATGAGGGTCTTAATGACTCGCCCGGGATGCTGACGACGCTCGAGGCGCTGGCCGAACTCACCACGAAGACCGAAAACCTCCAGGCGGCCGTACTGCACGCCTCACGCGGTCAGCGGCTGGCCCATCAGCTCCAGAACGATACCAGCGAGTCGCGCCTGCTGATCATCCTCGGCGATGCGCATCAGCAGTTGGGCGAAAGCGACGCCGCCATCCGCGCCTATTCGCAAGCGCTCGATCTCGTGCGCACGAACGATGGCAATAACGAGGCGCTTGTGCTGTACAAGCTCGGTTATGCGCAGTTGGACAGCGGCGAACCTGACGAAGCCATCGACACGTGGGAAGAAGCGCTCACGCTGTTCCGTGAAAGCGATGAGCGAGCGTATGAGGGCAAAGTCCTCGGCGGTCTGGGCACCGCCAACGGCAAACTGGAACGCTGGCGCGAAGCGATTGGCTTCCACACGTCCGCGCTGTACATCGCCCGCGAGGTCAAAGACCGTGATGACGAACGCCAGCAGTTAAGTTTGCTCGGCTATGCATACATCCAGGCGAAAGATCTGGGTCAGGCCGTGCTGCGCTATCGACAGGCACTGCATCTGGCCTATCAGAGCGGCGCGAAAAACGCGGTCGTCTCCACAACGATCGATCTGGCACGCCTGTTGATTGAAAGCCCGCGTCATCTCGATATCGCTGATATGCTGCTGGATGTCGCGCTCCAGTACGAGGCGAATGACCGCGATCTGTTCCGGTTGCAGGCACAAATTGACGAAAAACGCGTGGCGGCCAATCTGTCGCAAGCCGCGGTCACGGGCACGGCGCAGCAATACGCCGCCAACGCCTACAGCGTGCTGGACAACTAGAGATCATTCACCGCGGAGAACGCAAAGAGCGCAGAGGGAGAAGATTTCTTCTCTGCGTCCTCTGCGCTCTCTGCGGTTAATATTTTCTGCGTTTACGCTACTGAATCGGCAACCAGAAGCCGAAGCGACTCCCCTGACCCAGTTCGCTGTCGACCCACACTTCCCCACCATGCCGTTCGATGATCGTCTTGACGAGGCTCAGGCCCAGACCGCGCCCTTCGATGCCTTCGGTGCCCGACTGTCGCGTGCGGTAGAAGGATTCGAACACGCGCGGGAGATGTTCCTTCGCAATGCCGATCCCGGTATCTTCCACGATGAAATAGACGCGTTTTCCTTCCGTGTAGGAATGGATAACGATCGTTCCGCCATCGGGCGTGTATTTAATCGCGTTATTGACGAGATTATCCATCGACTCCCGGATGAGCGTCGGATTGAGCGTGATCTTATCCGGCAGGTCCGTCAGGGCGATCTCGGTTTTGAGCTGGTGGTTCTTGGTTTGGATGGCGACTGACCCATCGCTGATCACGGTGTAAACGAGTTCGCGGTAATCGGCGGGCTGATGCAATTCCAAGGGTGAATTGCGAATCTGTTCGACGCGCAGCAGGTCGTCCAGCAGACCGCGCATCCGTTCAATCGAGCGTTCGATGACGCTTAGGTATTCACGCACGGGCGAGTCCGCGGGCGTATCCAGCTCGATCAGGCTGCAATAGCCGACGATCAACGCCAGCGGGCTGCGCAAATCATGCGACGCCATTTGCAGCATCTCATCTTTGAAGCGGTTCAGGTCGCGCAGCATCGTGATATCCCGCAGCATCACAACATACCCCGTGGTGTCGCTGCCCTGCGCCCACGGCGACACCGTGACCAGATAGTCGCGGTGCAGTTTTTCGGAGCGGCTCTGGAATGACCATGAATTCCCCGGCGTCGGCACATTTTCCAACATGCCGGGCACGAAACTGAATATATCGTCGTTGCCAACGTAATCGAGAATCGACTGGCCTTCACCGCCATTCGGCAGCTGCGTGGTACCGACGAGCGCCGCGGCGGCGGCATTCGCCAGAATGATCCCACCCGCCTGATCCAGCACCAGCAGCAGATCGGGAATAGCGCGTAAAATGGCTTCCATTTGCTGACGTTGTGCCAGCAGATTCGCGACTAACTGGGCATTGCGGATCGCCCCGGTCGCCTGATTCACGATAATGGTGAACAGTCGGAGGTGATACTCGTCAAAATGATCCGGTTGCGAGTGCGTAAACGTGAGCACAGCCAGCACATCCCCGTTCCACAGGAACGGCAGACTGAGCACAGAGCGGGTCGTCGAATCGCTGTCCGGGAAGGTTATCCACCGGGAATCGGTCGCCGTATCGCTGATGATCGCGCCTTGTTTGTTCGCAATCACCCAGCCAGCTAGCCCTTTATCCAAAACGCGGCGGGCAAAGCGGACGGTGGTTTCCGGTTCTTCCATGCCGGTCGCGTTAGACACGTACTTGGTGAACAACCGGCGCCAATCGTCGCCAAAGTCCGGGTTGATGAGCAGGCTGCTGCCCTGAGCGTCAACCGCTTTGATCATCAGCTCGATCACCTGCTCGACCACCCGGTCTTGATCAAAGAGGGTGAGCATCTGTGAGACCGTGGCGAGCAGTTCAAAATCTTCTAGGGAGGGATGGACTTTCAATTGGAAACCGTGCATGAAATCTACCATAGGTAAGGCCTATTATCGCTCAACAGCGGTAGAGGCGGACAGGTGCTTCGAGATAGGAAATTCAAACTTAAGAGAATAATCCACCCGAATGGGATAACTATTTCATTGTATTGGAGAATGTTACAGAAGAAAATAAAGAAACTCCCCTAAAACCAAAATTCGTATATTTATCCAAACCCAACCTGATAATGAGCTGTTCTGCGCCGTCATTAACTCAATCATTAAGCCGTCAAAATGGAAGAGCAGGGGAAACTCACGTGAAGGAATTCTACTTTAATAGGGATTGGCGGGGGCGGATCGGGTGATCCACCCCCAGAGCGCTAACCCAAAACCAACGGTTTCGCGCGACTTTACAGCGTTACTGTGTTGCCAGTCAATCCTGTGAGCAGTTTGATGCACGCTTCCACGTCGTTTATGTCGACGGTTTCGCTCGTCGTATGGACATAACGGCACGGAATCGAGATTGCGCCGCTGGGCACACCCGCGCGCGCGGTTTGAATGCCCGCCGCATCCGTGGTACCGAGCGTTAGCAGCTCCAACTGATAGGGAATGCCATCCGACTGCGCCCGGTTGATCATCCACTCGCGCACTGCGGGCGGGACAACCAGCCCGGTGTCGTGAACCTTGATGGCCGCGCCGCCGCCCAGCTTGACTTCCATCTTGGAATTCTTGGCCATGTCCCCGGTCGAAGTCACATCGAGCGCAATGGCCAGATCGGGATCGACGCCGTAACCGGCCGCGCGCGCGCCGCGCAAGCCGACTTCTTCCTGCACCGTGAACACAAAATATAGTTCGTTGGGCGTCTGCTTGTTGAGGCGGCGCATCGCTTCGATGGCGACCACGCAGCCGATGCGATCATCCATCGACTTGGCGATCAGGCGCGCACCGCGTTCTTCATAGTCGCGCCAGAAAATCGCCGGGGTGCCAGAGGTCGCGAGATTGCTGCTGCCATCGTTCACGTCGATGAAGAAATTGTCGATTTCGGCGGCGTTGGTGCGCCCCGTGCCAAAATAGTCGTGCGCGGCGATCACGCCCGTTACGCCGTTTTCGAAGCGCACGCGCATCCCCAACAGCGATGTATTCAGCACCCCACCGATCGGAGTAAAGCGCATGTAGCCGCTCGTCTTTTCGGTGTACATCGCCATCACGCCGATTTCGTCCATGTGCGCGGCGATCATGATCTTCTTGCCGCCCTGCCCGACCCGACAAATCAGATTGCCGAGCGGATCGACGCGGATATCATCGGCAAATGGTGCCACTTCCTCACGGATCAGCGCGCGTACCTGATGTTCATAACCAGACGGGCCCCACGCCTCGACCAGCTTTTTGATCAACTCTTTCACAACAAAACTCCTTGTAGAGAAGCGGTTAGCGGTTAGCCATTAGCTTTTAGCCGAGAACGCGGTGTCAAAGACCGGGTGCCACAGGCGGTAGCTCAACCATTTTCTACGGTTGAACCCAACGGACATCCGTCTTGAGCGCGGCGCTGACGGCTGAATGCTAATCGCTGTATTTGTAATGTTCTGCTTTGATGCCGCGCAGCGCCGCCTGAATCAGCTTGAGCGCGTTGGCATAATCGTCCCGGTGCAGGTAGGCAGCTGGGCTGTGAATGTAGCGGCAGGGCAGCGAGATCACGGCTGTCGCCACGCCCGCGTTCGCCATGTGAATCGATCCACCGTCCGTCCCGCCGCCCAAATGCGACTTGATCTGGTAGGGGATGCCTTCGGCGTCCGCCGTCGACCGTAGGAAGGCCAGCAGGCGCGGGTTGACGATCATGCTGCGATCCATGACGCTCAAGACCGGGCCGAACTGCATTTTGCACGTCGGGTTGTAGTCGAGACCATCATCAGGATCCGCATTCGGGTTGGGAATATCATTGGCGGTCGTGCCTTCGAGGACGAACGCGACATCCGGGTTGAGCCTTTGCGCCGCGACTTTCGCCCCACGCAGACCAATCTCTTCCTGCACAGTGAACGCCGCCAGCACATCGACCGGATACGGTTCAGCTTTCAGCAGATCGACCAGCAGCGAGCACCCTGCGCGATCATCAAAGGACTTGCCGCGCAGCATCTTCTCGCCAATTTCCATGAAGCGGCTGTCAAAGGCGATGCGATCCCCCAGCTTGACCTTGCCATTCACTTCGTCTTTGCTGCTGGCGCCGATGTCGATGCGCAAACTGCTCAGCTTGACGACCGTCTGCTCACGATTCTGGTGGATCGGCGCCCACACGATGACACCGGGAATCTCCCCGATTTTCACGCGCAGCGCGGGTAGAATGCGATCATCCACCCCGCCTACCGCCGAAAACCGGATTAAGCCGTCGCCGTCAATGCCGCGCACAATGAACCCGACTTCATCCATGTGAGCGGCGATCATCACGCGCAAAGGTTGGCTGCTCGTCCCACGTTTGAGCGCCGTCACGCTGCCCATGGGGTCGATGCGAATGTCTTGCGTGTGATCTTTGATCGCGCTCAGGATCACTTTGCGGACGGCTTCCTCTTTGCCAGATACGCCTACCGCCTCTGAAAGCTCTTTTAAGATCATCTTTTCACTTCACTATGCCAGCGTCAAAACGCAGCAAAAATAACATAGAATGGCGCGCTTTGCACCTTTCCCCAGCGCCCAAAAAGTTGCATGTCCAGACATTCATCGTTAGTGTCGTGGGCGATCGTCTGTAAAAGGAAGTCCAATGTCCAGAACGAAAGTCTTGATTTGTTTGGGAACATTGAGCCTCACCGCCCTCCTTCTAACCGCTTGCGACAATCCGCTCCCGACGCCGCCACCTACCATCGAAGTTTCACTCCCAGCCGCCATCACCGATCTCCCGCCCACCGCCGCTGCACCCACGGCGACGCTCAACGAGCCGCGCGGAGGCGGTAGTCCGCCACCGGGAGCAGACACACCTCTGCCGACGAGCAATGTGCCGCCACCACCCCCTCCGCCGCCACCCGGCTCATAACCAGGATCTGCTGTTGACGCTGCGCACCGCGCCGGGGGACAATCGACACGAACCGCCCCACTGAGCTGGGCGGTTCGGACAGCTTCTTCAGGGTGGAATCATGACGGCAGAACAGAATTTGATCCCCGTGCTGGTCGTGACGGGCGCGGTCGGGGCAGGTAAATCCACGATTGGGAGCGCCGTCTCTGACTTACTGAGCGAAGGCCAGCGTCCGCACGCGCTGGTCGACATGGACGGGCTGCGGTCGTGCTACCCACGCCCCACCGCCGATCCGTTCAACACGGCGTTAGGGCTGCGGAATCTCGCGGCGGTGTGGGTCAATTATCAGACAGCCGGCGCCGAGCGGGTGATCATCGTCGATGTGGTCGAGACGCTGGAGCAGCGCGGTGAATATCTGCGGGCGATTCCCGGCGCGGATCTGCAAATTGTGCGGCTAACCGCCAGTGTCGCGACCTTGCAGCGCCGCCTCGTCGGGCGCGAACGCGGGGAGAGTCTGCGCTGGCATCAGGCACGCGCCGCCGAACTCACGGCGTTGATGGACGCGCGCGGCATCGGTGACCACGTCATCGACACTGAAGGCCAAACCATTGATCAGGTTGCCGCCGAAGTGCTCAAGCGCGTGGGGTGGCTCGTCTAGTCAGTGGGGAGTTCTTGAAAGAGGATACGCACGGCTTTGACAACCACTTGTTTGTGGTTGACGAACACCCGCACCAGACGTTCTTCGGGGAGTTTGATGTGCGCCCGAAACAGTAGTTTAGTCATGTGTTGTTCGACATCCTCAGTCGATTTATGCAGTTTGATGGTGAAACGCTTCTGCTTGTCTTCCTTGAGCGGCCGCCAGATCGTCACCACGGGCGCGTCGAGGATGTCCTTCAGCGTCGGGCGTCCCGCATAGCGCTCATTCCCCCACGCGCGTTCATGCAGCTGGACCAATGACATGAAATCTTCATTGTTGGGCATGTTATCGACCACATCTCTGTTCACTGCTTCGATTATAGTCAGATTGTGTACAGCGTAGCTATAACGACAGCCGCATCAACCAACATATAGGGAAAGGATTAAGTAGAGAGGTCGATAATGCCACCGACAATCAAGCCCTATGTGCTGCCCGCGGGCACAGGTGTGCCGGGTTTTGGCGCGGAGGTCAAAGCCTCCGGCGCTGCGACGGGCGGCATGCTCACGGTGATTGAGTCGCGCACCGTCGGCGGCGCGCCGCGCCACATCCATACACGCGAGGATGAATACTTTTATGTGCTGGAGGGGACGATCACGGTCGAGATCGGCGGCGAACATTTTGAAGTGGGCAAAGGCGGGTTTGTCTTTTTGCCGCGGGGCATCCCCCACAGCTGGGACACCCTTGGCGAAGCGACCCTGCTCATGATCACCACGCCGCCCATGCTCGAAGTCTTCCTCGCCGAATATCACGCGGCGGCCAGTGTCGAGCGGGATCAAGTCGCGGCGAAGTACGGCGTCACGTTCCTCAAATAACCTTGAGGAACACGGTCGCGGGGCGATCAAGCTGATCGCCCCGCGCGCGACTGATTCATTATCGGGTAAACGTAAACCCGACCGTCCCGCTGCACGGCGTGCCATCATTCGCTGTCAAATTGATGACAATCGTGCCCGACGCCGTGGTGGGGCTGCTGAAGTTGAAGCGCACCTGATCGTTGCTGCCATCTTCAAACGTGAATGCCCCGGCAAAGCTGTTGGTGCCGGACACCCGCGCGAAGAAATCGCCGTTGATGTCGATACCGCCGTTCACAATGGTGACGAAATTGTCGAAAAACTGCAGCGACACGTAAATATCGGTTGTGTTGAGTCGAACATTTTCACCACCAAGGCACGAGGCGTTCGTAATCGAGTTGAGCGTCATCGTGTAGCGCCCGGATTGCGGCGTGATCGATCCGGTGGCGGGCGGCTGCGGTTCGCTGCCACCACCACCCGGCGCGGGCGTCGGCGGCTGCACGGCGATCGGGATCACAGGCGGCG
>CALKIA010000563.1 GCA_937988705.1 uncultured Chloroflexota bacterium
GGCGCGGGCGTCGGCGGCTGCACGGCGATCGGGATCACAGGCGGCGCGGCGGCATCGCCAACGGCGTCACAGTCGCCGATTTCCTCCGCATCACCCCGGCGCAGCCACAATTCGGCGGCGGCAGACTGCGGCGCGGCCTGCATCCGATCCAACTGGAACCATTCCGTACCATCGGCGGACACATTGATCCCCGTCACATCGACTTCGACCCCCGCGGGCAGGAAGGCGACTGATGAACGATTTTCGCCGGGGCCAACGCGCAGGGCCGCCGTACGTTCCTGATCGGTGAAGACGCGACAGGCTTCGCCGGAGGCGGACTGCTGCACTGCCGTCTCGACGGCTTCGACATTGTCAAATGACAGGATCAGATCGCGCAGTTCGCGCTCCGGATTATCGAAGTCACTTGCGTCCGCGTAGGCATCGAACACGCCATAGCTTTCATCGCTCATCACGATCAGCATGAACAGTCCGACCTGATTATCGTCCATCGTATAGGACCAGACTAACCCCTCGCGTCCGGGCACATTGAGCGCTTCGATGTCCGCGCCTACAGGCAGACCACCCTCGTACAGCACCGCAAATGTATCCCGGAAAACCTCCTCCATGGTGGCTTTGGTCGTATAGCGAACGACACTGCGCACTTCTGCCGGGTCAACCAGATAGACGGTGTAATCATCGCCGGACAGGAAAAAGCCCGCGTAGGGCGTGGCATATTCCCAGTTCCAATCGTCCGGCAGCGTGATGTTGTACGCGGGGTCAATGGGCACGGCGGCTTGAGCGGTAACAAAGGACGGAAATAAGGCGAAAAGCAGGCAAAACCAGGTAATTTTGAGCATCTTGGCGAACATAAGTGGCGCTGCTCCTGTATGCAAGCTATAGACCAGTGAGACAACTATTGCTTACCAGTATATAAATTTTTCGCCTAGCGTTCCTAATGACAAATGTCTGTTTCCCGAATGCAAAAGGCAGACCAACTGGTCTGCCTTTGGGGTCAAAAAGTAAGTGGGGCCAACGCTAGGAGGAAGCCTCTGACTTCAGATCCGGCCAGTCGATCGCGGTCAGGAAATCAGCATCGAGATCGGCGATGAAGTGCGCCAGCAAGCGCCCCGCACGCTGAATGTCGCGTAGATCGACCGTTTCGACGGGCGAATGCATGTTGCGCAGCGGGATGCTGAACAACGCCGTCGGGATACCTTGCAGCGCGACCTGAATCGCCCACGCATCCGTGCCGCTTGCGCCGGGAATGATCTCTTCCTGCATTTTGATCTCTTCGCGCTTGGCGGTTTCGCGCAGCTTTTCGACCAGACCGGGATGGAAATTCGGACCAATGCCGAGCGCTGGACCGCCGTTCATCTCGCGGGCCACGTCCGCATCCACGCCGGGCTGCGCCGCGAAACCGACATCCAGCGCGATGGCGATATCCGGCTTAATGTGATAGGCGGCGGTCGTCGCGCCGAGCAAGCCGGTTTCTTCCTGTACCGTCGCGGCGGCATACACATCCCAGCGATGATGCAAACTTTGCAGTTCGTACAGGCAAGCCGTCACCGCCGCGACGCACGCGCGGTCATCCATCGCCTTCCCGGCGACTCGGCTGCCCTGTAATTCGATCATCGGCGCATCCGGCGTGATCAAATCGCCAATCCGCACCAGTTCTTCAACTTCGGCGGCGGGCAAGCCCACATCGATCACCAGTTCGTCAAAGCCGAGATAGCGATTCTGCACTCCGCCGAGCAGATGCGGCGGGACGGTCGAGACGAGGCCGGGGAGCGCGCGCCGGCCATGCACCAGCACAGGCTGAGCGGGCAGAATGCGATTATCCACGCCGCTGATGCGATGAACGAAGATGAAACCGTCCACCACCTGCCGCACCATCAGGCCAATCTCGTCCATGTGGGCTGCCAGCATGATTTTGCGCGGTGGGTCGACCGGCTGGGTCGCCCGCTTCACGCCGATCAAGCTGCCCAGCTTGTCCATTTCCATCGTATCGACGAGATCCGCCCATTCGAAGCGCAGCACCTCGCGGATCGGCGCTTCATGCCCCGAGGGCGCGTGAGTTTCGGTCAAGGTTTTTAAGTGGGCTTTGAGATCAAACACCTGATTTCTCCTACAGTTAAGGCCCCTAAGCTTCGGTGGGCGTGGCGGTCGGCGTTTCAGTATCGGTTGGCATGGGCAGTGCGGTATCGGTCGGTGCCGGGAAGGTATCGGTCGGCAGCGGGATCGTGGCGGTCGGGATAAACGGCGTCCAGGTGGGCAGCGGCGTTTGCGACGGCGGAATAGTGAGCGTCGGGGCTAAGGTCAGCGTCGGGAAGATGAAATTGGTCGGGACGGTCGTCGGGAACACAAACGTCGGCGTGATGAAGCGCACGACCGTCGGTGGTATGAACTGCCCGGGCGTGGGCACGAGCGTCGAATTACTCTGCTGCGGCAAAGGGGTCACGCTGGCAAACCCGGCCACCGTGTTCGTCGGCAAGCTGGCCTGCGTGCTGAGCGGCTGCGCGGTCGGGTTGCCGGTGCGCGGCGCCGGGTTCGTCAGCAGGATGATGCCGAAGCAGTAAAACGGCAGCGTGGCGACGACGATGATGGACAAAGCGATGCGTAAAGTGCGTCGACTCCGCTCAGCAGCTACAAGGTCATTCATACGGTAACTCGCTCTGATGGTCAATAATCGCGGCAATGATAACGCACTGACTGCCCACAAGCGAGACTCGCCTCGCTGCCTACCGTTTACGACTCGGGCGGAGCGTTGCCAATCACATTGCCATCGGCGTCCGTCAGCAGCAAGCCCTTGGTGGTATCCAGCAGGACATAGGTGTTGCCCCACGGGTCTTGAACGACCGCCGCCTGCCCGATTTGAATGTCAAATGGCGGCACGACGATGGTTCCGCCTGCCGCCTCGAAGCGCGCTGCCGCCGCTGGAGCAGAGTCGACTTTCAGGTCGATTTCCGGCGGGCGGCGTTCAGTGTGCAGCACAATTTCGGCTTCGCTGTCCGGCAGGCGCAAGCCGACGGCGGTCTGCGTCCGCCAGATAATTTCGTGTCCGAGTTGATCCCGGTAAAACGCCAAGCCCGCCTCGAGATCAGCGACGTACAGCTGCACACAATCCACACTTTTGATCAGGGGAGTACTCATAATCAGTCCTCCGAATCAGGTTCCGAAAGTGCCGCTGACAAACGACAGCGACTCTTCGAAGAGCGGCAAATCCTGCTCATAGTCGGCCGACTTCTCGCGCTCAATCGCCAGCCATTCGCGCCAGATCGTCTCTTTAGTCGGGCCGAACGGGTGATGATTGCCCCCTTCGGCGATCAGTTCATCGACGCGCTCCCGCGGCAGCTTAATCGTGATACCGTTCTGCCCCACCCAGCAGAAGATCCGCCCGCCGATTTTGTACGCCGGGTAGCCGAACGCCTTGCTGATCTTCACGCCCGGAATCACGCCGAGAATGCGATCCAGCGCTGCCTTGTGATCTTCACGATAGTTCGTGTCCATCCGTAGTCCCTAAGCCGAGTCAATAGCCGATTAAACGTGAGTACATAGGTGCTTTCTGCCCCAACGTGTACCAATAGCACGCTTCCAAACAATAAGCGTACGCAGCACCGTACTCATCACTGTGCTGATAATCAGGGTAGAATTCCAGCACCAGCCACTCATGGCAAATGCCCGTCCTGTTCCGAAACGGACTGCCAATGCCGGCTTCGATCATTTCTCTGACGACGCGGCGCGGCAGTCGAAGGACACCATAATAAGCCTCATGATTGCCATAGCAAAAGATGAAGACCTTGCCTTTGACCGCATACGCAGGGCAGCCATATTTCGTGGTTGACCTCGCGCCGGGGTACCGCTTCCACACCTCCCGTATGGGTTCTTCGTATCGTCTTGGTTTACGCTTCGCTCCTTTCATCCAGCACCCGTAGCTGATACAACTGCCCGTCGATAAAGCCGCGTTTGCGGTAATAGCCCCGCGTCCCCACTGCTGAAATCACCGCCAGCCGTGAGTACCCCCGCTCCTGAGCGATCTCGACGGCGCGTTCGATCAACTGCGTGCCGAGTCCGACATGCTGCGCGCGTCCCGTTGCCGTCTCACCAATTTCCACCGACTGTCCGTACACATGCACCTCGCGGATCAACGCCGCGTCGGCTAATTCCGGCGTGAGCGGTTCGGTGTCGCGGGGCGGCAGCGACAGCCGTAAAAACCCCGCAATTTGCCGATCCTCGGTGATGTACTGCAAAAAGAGTTCATCACCCCACGCCGACTCGTACCGTTGTTCATCTAGCTGTAGATGATCGAGCGTGACATCGCTGTGACGGATTTCACGCCCGCGAATATCGGTGGGCCGGTCGCCAAGCCGCTTCAGCTCATTTTCGACCAACTGGCGGAAGTTCGTCACCTTGTTACCGACGACGATATCCGTGCCGGGAATGTCACGAATCACGCGGGTGAGGCGGCAGTATTCCGGCGTCAAACGGAAGCACTCGACCAGCACATGCAGCAGTTCAGCCTGCGTGTACGGTCGCCATGAGCCATCCTGAAAGTGCTGCATGAGCGCCGCGCTCTCGATCAGCGAGCACGGGTAGACCTTGAGTTCATCCGGTCGGAAGTCGGGATCGGCGAACATGCGTTGATAGTCGGCGATGTCCTCATCCGGCGACGAGCCGTATAGATTCGGCATCCAGTGCGCGTGAATCTTGAAGCCCGCTTGCCGCAGCAGCTTGACCGCGCGCCGCGTCGCCGCGACCGTGTGCCCGCGCCGATTCAGCCGCAGCACGGTGTCGTTCAGGCTCTGGAAGCCGATCTGCACTTTGGTGCAGCCCAAACGGCGTACGCGCAGCACTTCGTCCGCGCTGATGTGATCGGGGCGCGTCTCGATCACCAATCCAACACAGCGGCACGGCGCATCCTCGTTGAAGCGATGCGCGGCTTCGAGTTCGTCCCACGTCGCCCATTCGTCAATCGGGGAACGGTCGCCGCCCGCGATTCTGGCGCTCACATCGCGCGAACGGCGCATTTCGGCGGCGTAGACGGTCTGCACCACCTGATTGTAGGTCTGCGCCAAGTCCGCGCCGTGTACCGTCACATTGACTAAGTTACTGCCAAAGTGGAACTGTGACCCCGCTTTGACCGCCGCCTCCACTGCCGCCGAATCGTCGATACCTGCGCCGAAGTCGTGCAGCGCGTCGAAGATGCGCTTGACGAACCAGATCTGGTAGGTTTCCGGGTAGAACGACCACGTTCCGCCGAGGATAATCACCTCGATTTTGTCGGTCGGATGCCCGGTCAGGTAGTAGGTTGTGAGGCGCGACATCGTTTGCAGGTATGGGTCGAAGCTGTTCTGCTCCGCGCGCTGCGCTCCCGGCTCATCCGAGAGGTAGCTTTTGGGCATGCGCACGTCGTTGGGGCAGAAGATGCATTCGCCGGGACACGGGAACGGCTTGGTCAGCACGGTGACGGGCGTCACGCCGCTGCTCGTGCGCACGGGTTTGAGGCGCAGACATTCCACCATCGCCGGGTCAAACGGGGGCAGCCCCTCCGACCCTGCCCACGCGCGATACGCGGCGATCAGCTCGTCGCGGCTGTACATCTTATTTACGCGGTTCTTCTTGGCATGCGCCCGCACCAGCTTGTCGATCGCGTCGCGGTCGCGCAGGTCAAGGATTTCACGCAGCAGCGCGGTCAGCGGCTGACGGTGCTGCTCTAGGTCAAGCGTCGTTTTCCGGCTCATCACACGTTCAAATTAACTGATCGAATTGCCAACTATTTTACCATAGGCCCACAGACCGGATCGGCCCTATACCAGAAATCATGTTGCAGGCGCAACTTGTTAGACTTATACAATTAAACAACCCTCTTTCTATGACATTCCGCACAATACATCATGTCGCTCCTCACTAACTGCCGCCCACATCCTCAACTAGACTCAAGGTATATTGATTGGAAGTACTACCGCCGAAAGGTGTGTCATGGCTAAAAAGATTCTCGTTGCTTATGCGACTCGCGTTGGTTCCACGATTGAAATTGCCGAAGCTATCGCCGCTGTTTTGCAGGAGTGGGGTGTCGAGGTTGAAGTTCGTTCCACGCATGAGCGGCTGGATATCGAACATTACGATGGTGTGGTGTTGGGCAGCGCCATCCGCATGGGACATTGGCTTCCGGAAGCGGTCGAATTTTTGCAGAAGCACCGCCACCATCTGAAGACCATCCCGGTGGCTTATTTCACCGCCTGCATTACCATGACCGAAGACACGGAAGAGAACCGCGAAACCGTGCTGCACTACTTCGACCCGGTCATGCAGACCGTGCCGGAAGTCCGCCCGATCTCGATTGGTCTGTTCGCGGGCGAAATTGACACGCACAAGCTGGGCGTCATGCCGCGCATCGCCCTCAAGATGATCCACGCGCCCGTGGGCGATTACCGCAACTGGGCGAAGATCCGCAGTTGGGCATCGGTCATTGCGCCGCAGCTCATGGGCGAGCCGGAACTGCTGTACCCGTAGGCGCGGGTTACACCACCGTTCAACATGATCAGGGACGAGGTCAGCCTCGTCCCTTTTGATTCTCCATGTCGGATGTGTGTAAGGGAGGGGCTTGCCCCTCCCGCATGCCAGAGGGCGAGGCACGAGCGAATCTCACAATTGGTGACAAGCTCCAACCTCACCCCCAGCCCCTCTCCTAAAGGAGAGGGGAGGCGTGCCGACTGCTTAAGTCCCCTCGCCCTTGGGAGAGGGGATTTAGGGGTGAGGTTTCTATGCCGGAATCGCCGCCGCCAATTCCTCCGGCGTGGGCGCATAATTGCCCACCCGCCGCACGACGATCCCACTGGCAATGTTCGCCAGCATCGCGGCCTCGACCAGCGACGCGCCCGCCGCCAGCGCCTGCGTCAGCACCGCAATCGAGGTATCGCCCGCGCCGACCGTATCATACACATCGGTGATCGCTGGCGTGGGACACTGGTAAACCGCACCATCGGGCAGGCATACGGTCGCGCCATCCCCGCCGCGCGTGATGACCATACCCTGCCCCAAATGCAGCGCCGCGCACAAGTCGTGCGCCGCCCCCGCAAAATCCACATCCGTGCGCAGGTCGCGCCGCAGATACGCCCGCGCGTCGTCGGCATTGCACTTGATCACGTCGAAGCCCGCGTACTTGTCGAACTGCCCTTGCGCATCGGCGGTCAGCCAGCGACCAGCGCCTAGCCCGCGCACCGCCTCGATCAGCGACTTGGTGATCACGCCGCCGTCGTAGTCGGAGAACAGCAGGGCATTGACACCCTCGATTTCGGCTTCAATGAACGCGCACAACTGGCGCTCAATCTCCGCGCGGATCGGTTCCCGTGACAGTTTGTCCAACCGTGCCACCTGCTGCGGGAAACGCAGCCCCATCTGCGCCATCAGCCGCGTCTTGACTGTGGTCGGACGTTCCGCATCGGCGATCAGCCCGCGCACGTCGATCCCTCGTGCCGCGAGTGTTTGCCGCAGCGCGTCCGCTTCGCCGTCCACGCCCACCACGCCGACCTGCAAAGCCGCGCCACCGAGCGTCACGATGTTGGCCGCCGGGTTGGCCGCCCCGCCGCCGATTAGGCGGCGCGACTCGAATTCCAACACAGGGATCGGCGCTTCGCGGCTCATGCGCATCGCGCGCCCGGTCAGGTATTCGTCGAGGATCACATCGCCCACGACGATGATGCGCATTCCGGCCAATTTGGGAATCCACGCTTTGAGATCCGTCACGTCTACAACCTCATTATCCTTCTTGCGGGACATGCTCCTAGTCCGACCCCACCCTCAGCCCATCCCCGAATTCAGGGAGGGGAGACAGCAGCCCGAGCATATTCGCCCCTCTCCCCGCTTGCGTGGGAGAGGGGTTGGGGTGAGGGGTTTGCTCAGAGACTGGTTTGGGTTCCTAAGCTTCGCCTCGGCGCAGCACCGCCCACACAAAACGCGGCAGGCGCAGCATCCGCTTGATGCGCCACGGCTGCAAGTATAAGCGGTACAACCATTCCAAACCGAGCTTCTGCCAGCGCAGCGGCGCGCGCGGGATGATGCCCGCGACAAAGTCGA
>CALKIA010000564.1 GCA_937988705.1 uncultured Chloroflexota bacterium
GCCAAACCGAATTCGTTTTCGTAGGGACGCGATTTATCGCGTCCGCTGGGCTAATTGGGTAAAAGCATCCCACGGGCTGCTATTAAAACACGCTCATGTCTCGTCCCTACGATTTATTCTCCTGATGAGTACGCTGTTCCTCGCGGCGTGCGGGGGCTTGGGCGGCGAACCGCGCATCGTCGCGACCGTGATCCCGCCCACGCCGTTCGAAGCGAATCCGCCGCAGACCGCGCCCGACCTCGTGAACGGCGCGGCCATCTACCAGCAGAACTGTAAATGGTGTCACGGGGTGAGCGGCGCAGGCGATGGCGACATGGTCACGAGCGGTCAGGTGACCAACCCCGGCATCTTCACCGATCCCGCGACTGCACTGAGTCAGCGCCCGACTGAATGGTTCGGCACAATCACGCTCGGGCGCATCGACAAGTTGATGCCACCGTGGGGTGACGCGCTTACCGAGCAGCAGCGCTGGGATGTCGCGCTGTATACCTACACCCTGCACTATGAGCGCGCGCTGCTGGAACGCGGCGCAGACGTGTGGGCGGCCAACTGTGTGGAATGTCACGGCGAGAGCGGGCGCGGCGATGGCGAACGCGCCGCCGAACTCACGCGCCCGGTGGGCGATTTGACTGACCCGGCGACGATGGTCACGCAGAGTGATCAGGTGTACGACACCATCATCCGCGAGGGCGTGGGCGAAAACATGCCCGCCTTCCAGGACGACCTCGCGCCGGAAGACATCGCGGCGGTGGCGCAGTATGCGCGTACGCTGGCAGTGACGGGAGTGGAGGCGCTCGGTCAGCCGGTCATCCCGCCCCCCGTCAGCACGGAAGAAATCGCCGCGCCGAATGCCACTGCCGAAGTCGGATCGCTCCCCGCGGCGACCGTCGAAGTCGGCGCGCCGATGATCACGATCAGCGGGCAGATCACCAATGGCAGCGCGACCGGAACCGTCCCCGCCGACGGTGAAGCGGTGCTGTTCACGTTCGACGCGGCCTTCGCGCAGACGCAAACTAGCGCGCCGCTCAACCCGGACGGCAGTTATACGTTCGCGGATGTGCCGTATGATGCGGCCAGCGTGTACGTGGTAACGATCAATTACCGGGAGCGCGTGTACGCCAGCGACGTGCGGCGCGGTGAGACGCTGACGCAAGACGCCGCCGACGGCGCGCTCGACCTGCCGATCACGATCTACGAGCTGACCGAAGAACCGAGCGTGATCCAGATCACGGGCATGGTGAGTCAGGTGTCGGTCGTCGGGGACAGCCTAGAAGTCGCGCAGGTCATGACGCTCACCAATACGTCGGATCGCGCATTCAGCAGCAGCCAGACGACCGAAGACGGGCGCAATATCTCAGTGGTGATCTCGCTGCCGCCCGGCGCAATTGTGGCGGGCTTGCCCGACGAGCAGCGCTATGTGGTCGCGGCGGAGCAGTTCGCCGTGCTGGATACCGTGCCGGTACTCCCCGGCGAAGAGCATTTGATCCAGCTCGTGTACCTGATCCCGTATGAGAACGACGCGATCATCGAACAGCCGATGAATTACGCCGTGAATGGCGCGGTGCGTCTGCTCATCCGTCCGGAGAGCGTGACCGTCACCAGCGATCAGCTGCCGGCGCTCGGCACCGAGACGCTCGGCGGCAACACGTACCGCTCATTTGGCGGCGATCTCACGCTCAACGCGGGCGCGGCCATCCGCTATGACCTGCGTGGCGCGGGAACCGAAGTCGCGCAAACGGGCGGCTCCGGCGTGGTCGATGCGAACAACCTGCCCGCGGTGCTCGTGCTGTTTTTGGCGTTTGTGGCTGTGCTGATCAGCGTGTCGTATCTGCTCTACTACCGCATGAAACAGCCGCCCACGGTCAAATTGGCCGCCGCGCCCGACGAGACGAAAGCCTCGACGCTCGTTCAGTACCTGATCGGTCAGATCGCGCAGTTGGACGCCCGCCATGAAGCGGGCGATATCCCGGACGACGCGTATCATCAGCAGCGAGACAAACTCAAAGACGACCTCAAGCGCGCTATGGAAGAAGCCCAATGATCATCGAAACGCATGCCCTCACCAAAGCGTATGGCTTGCAACCCGTCCTCCGCAAGATCGACCTCGGCATCGAGCGCGGCGAATTCGTGGCGCTGCTGGGCGCGAACGGCAGCGGCAAATCGACCCTGCTGCGCCTACTGTGCGCGTTGAGCAAACCGACCGCAGGCACCCTCAAGGTCGGCGGCTGGGAATTGCCCAAAGAAGCCGCCGCCGTCCGCTCGCAGATCGGGCTGGTGAGCCATAAATCGCTGGTGTACGACAACCTGACCGCGAACGAGAACCTGCTCTTTTTCGCGCGGGTGTACGGGCTGAACGACATCGACGGGCGCATCAAGCGTGGTCTAGAGCGCGTCGGGCTGGGCAAACGCGGCGGCGACCTCGTGCGCACCTACTCGCGCGGAATGCTCCAACGCCTGAGCATCGCCCGCGCGCTGCTCCACGACCCGGATGTGCTGCTGCTCGACGAACCGTACACCGGGCTGGATCAGGACGCATCCGGCATCCTCGACAATTTGCTCCAGCAAGCGCACGGGGACGGCAAAACGGTCGTCATGGTGACGCACGAACTCGACCGGGCGCAGCGGTTGGCCCAGCGGGCGATCATCATCTCACGCGGTACGATTGTGCTGGACGCCCCCATGAGCACCATTGACTACTTACCCGCCCGCTACACCGAAGTCACAGGCATGACCACCCGATGAAAACTCGATTCTTTGCTGTCGTCTCCGCCATCATCCGCAAAGACCTGCAAGCGGAACTGCGCAGCCGCGAACTCGTCGGTTCGATGGGCTTGTTCGCGCTGCTCAGCGTGCTGATCTTCTCCTTCGCGCTGGAACTGGATCGCGTGGCTCGCATCGAAGCCGTGAGCGGCGTACTGTGGGTAACGATCGTGTTTTCCAGCATTTTGGGGCTGAATCGCAGCATGGCGATGGAACGCGATCAGGGCAACCTCGAAGGGCTGCTGATCGCGCCGATTGACCGCGGGGCCATCTTCGTCGGCAAGCTGGTGGGCAACTTTCTGTTCACGCTGACCGTCGGCGCGGTGCTGCTGCCGCTCATGACCGTACTGTACAACCTCACGCTGATCACGCCCACGCTCATTTTGACGCTGCTGCTCGGCATCCTCGGCTTTTCGGTGGTCGGCACGCTGCTGGCGGCGATGACGGTGCAAACCCGCGCCCGCGACGCGCTGCTGCCGATCGTCATGATGCCTGTCGCGCTGCCGCTGCTGCTGCTCGCCGTGCGCGCCACCACCGGGATCGTCAACGTCGCCCCGGAGGATCAATGGCTGGCGTTTTTGCAACTGCTCGGTGTGCTGGATGTCGTGTTTCTGGCGCTGTGTTTCATCCTGTTCGACTTCGTGATCGAGGAATAGACCTTGCCCGAGGGATAGGGAACGGATCGTCAGAACAAACCTCACCCCCTGCCCCTCTCCTAAAGGCGAGGGGAGTAAACAAGGGCAAACGCAGGGATTTTCGTAGGGGCGCACCTGCGTGTGCGCCCAGCAGCACCGGGCAGACACATAGGTCTGCCCCTACACGGTGTTCGCTGGAGGTTAAAGGGCCGCACTCCCTCGCCCAAGTGAGAGGGGAGCAGACAAGCGCAGGCGCAGAGAGTTTCGGATTCACAGGTGATGAGCGTGGGAGTGTTATTGTAATTTTCTGTAGATATGCTAAGATTTTTGCAGAATTCTTGAATTTAACGGAGATAGAATCACCTATGACTGCGGTCAGATCTATGCCGCTGGAAGCGTCAGCGGGTAAGCGCACGCGCCTGCTGTGGTCACTGACCGTCGTCACCGTGATCGCGGTGATCGTCGGTTTGTATTTCGCGCTGGTGTACGCAGGCACAGATGTTGAGCAGGGTCACGTGCAGCGTATTTTCTATGTGCATGTCTCGGCCTTTGCGGGTGCGTTCATCGCGCTGGGCGTGACCGTGTTCGCGGGCATCGCTTACCTGCGCACGCGCACACCCAAGTGGGACACGCTGGCGCTGGCGGGGGTTGAAGTCGGGCTGGCGCTCGGCGTGATCAACCTCGTCACGGGGTCGATCTGGGCGCGGCCCATCTGGAATACATGGTGGACGTGGGATCCGCGTCTGACATCGGCGGCGATTATGGTGCTGACCTATGCTGCCTACCTGATGCTGCGCAGCGGCATTGAAAACGCGGATACGCGCCGCCGCTTCGCCGCCGTGTACGGCATCCTCGCCTTTTCGACGGTGATCATTACGCTGATCATCATCCGCATCCGCCCGGACACCATTCACCCCGCCGTGATCGGCGCGAGCCCGCAGAACGCCGAGGGCGGCTTCGGCCTCACGCCAAGCATGCTGACGGCGATGGGCATTAACATGGTGATCTGGAGCGTCTTCGTGCCGATCACGCTGATGTGGTGGCGCGTACGCATTGAAGATCTTGCAACGCGGGTGCACGCCCTGCGCTTGCGGGCGCTGGAGGACTAGCCGATGCCCGACACGACCGCTTACCTGTATCTCGGTTTGGCGGCCATCGCCGTGATCATGCTGATGCTGATCGCGTCGATGGTGCTGCGCTACCGCAGCTTGCAGCAGGACATCAAGACACTGGAAAAACTGGACGATCCTCAGTAGATCGCCCGGCGCTACGGTGCTACGCTTGGACTAGCAAGCGCCTCATAGTGGTTACAGCTGGGCTTGTGTTTGAAGGTTTTCCGACCCCACCCCCGACCCCTCCCCGAATTCAGGGAGGGGAGACAGCCTACTCGCTGTGCCGCCGCTTTCCCCGCTGGCGGGTGAGAGGGGTTGGGGATGTGGGTTTTGAATTGGCTCAAGTCCCGACCCTACACACTGACTGAGGCTACTTACTCGGTTCAAGGACAACCCCATCATGTACTGGATTCTCGGTTTCCTCGTCGCCATAATCGGCGCACTCGCCGTCGGGCTGCGTATCCGCCCGAAGCCCTTCCCTCCATTTCCGCAAGCGCAGCCCGCGCTGACCACCGTCCCCCTACGGTCAGACCTACCACCACCGGTCGACCGCTGCTTCAAAACGGTGTTCGGAGAGCGCGTGCCGCTCATCACCTCGGCGGTGATCACGGGGCGCGGTAAGCTGACCTTCATGGGCATTACCTTTGAGGGACGCTGGCGGTTCACGCACATTGCCGGACACGGTTATCGCCATTACATGGAAGCCATGCTGTTCGGTCAGCCGCTGATGCGGGTCAACGAACAGTATCTCGACGGCATCGGCCATATGGAAATCCCCGTGGGCACATTCCACGATACGCCCTACATCAACAGCGCGGCGAACCTCGGTTTGTGGGCGGAGACGCTCTACCTGCCGTCACTGTTCTTGACTGATCCGCGCGTGCGCTGGGCAGGCGTCGACGACGTGACCGCGCACCTCTACGTCCCGTATGCGGGCGGCGAACAGTGCTTCACCGTCGTATTTGACCCGCAGACGAGCCTGATCAAGCACATGGAAGCGCTGCGCCACCGCGACGCGGTCAAGGGCGGCGAAATCCTGTGGCGCTGCGAGGTCTACGACTGGCAGACGTCGAACGGCGCCTGCGTACCGTCGCCGTCCGGCGCGCATTGGATGGATCAGAAAGCGGCGTGGCTGCGCCCCGAAGTCGATGAGGTCGTCTATAACGTCGATGTGCAGCAGTACATCCGCCAGCAGGGACTTTAGGGCGCGAGATTGGGGAATTCGCGTATCGCCCGCGCCTTGTTCAGACACACGATTTCGACGTCCGCTTCGACGACGATGTCGCCCGCCCGCTCGATGCGCTGCTTGAACACGCCGCGATAGGCTGACGCGCTGGCAAAGGTCGTCACCACGTCGATGGTATCGCCCAGTTCGGCAGGCTTCTTGAACTTGATGTTCATGGCGTAGACGACGAAATTGTACCCGTCTTCGTTCCAGCGGCGGATATCGCGTCCGGAAATCTCGCCCACAAATTCTGTGCGCCCGCGCTCCAGATATTTGAGGTAGTTGGCGTAGTAGACGACGCCGAGACTGTCGGTGTCCTCGTAGTAGACTTTGTAGCTGACGCGATGTTCCATGATATGCGATCCTCTGAGACTGCGCGGTCACAATGCGCGGAGTATAACTCAGGGTCACC
>CALKIA010000565.1 GCA_937988705.1 uncultured Chloroflexota bacterium
GCACGTACCTGTTTCATGAGGGTGACCCGGCTAAAGGCCTGTTTCTGGTCTTAGTCGGCGGCCTTGAGATCATCCAGAAGTCTGGCGCGCAAGATATCCTGCTGGCCCATATTCCGGTGGGCGAATTCGTGGGCGAAATGTCACTGCTCACCGGGCAACCGCACGGCGCGACTGCCCGCGTCAGCCTCAAGAGCCAACTCTTGCAGTTTGACCCTGCCTTGTTCAGCACGGCGCGCAGTTCACCAATCATCCGCCTGCTGCTGACCACCATGGCCCGGCGCATGCGCAACACCGAAGCGGCCATTCGCAAGCACGAGCGGCTGTCATCGCTCGGTAAACTGGCCTCCGGTTTGGCAGCGGAATTAGGCGGCCCCGCTTCTGCCAGTCTCCATGCCGCACGCTATCTGCCGCAGGCGCTCGATGTGTCGCAGGCGCTTTCCATGCGCATTGGTCACATGGATTTAGAGCCGCCGCAGCTCAGCTATCTGAATACATTACAGCGCCAGTTGATCACGCGGGATCCGCAGCCCCTGTCCCCGGAGATGAGGGCGGAATGCGAGCAGCAGTTGACGGCGTGGCTGGATGTCCATGACGGCGGCGATGTGAAAAGCGCCGTCTCCGAGTTTGTCGGTGCCGGGGTGGATGTGGCCAAAATGGACGAAGTGCTGGCGCAAGTTGGGGCGAGCCGCATGTCCGCCGTGCTGCACTGGTTGGACGCGATGGTGAATGTGGTCACGCTTTCCCGCTCGCTGATCGGCTCGTCGGCGCGCATCTCCGAGCTGATCTCGTCGGTCAAAGCGTACACGTATATGGATCAGTCGCCGACGCAGGAAGTCGACATCCATGAGGGATTGGAGAATACGCTGATTATGCTGCGGCACCGCCTCGCGGAGACGCAAATTGTGCGCGATTATGACCGCAAGTTGCCGCGCATCACGGTGTTGGGCAGCGAGATCAACCAAGTGTGGACGCATCTGATTGATAACGCCATCACCGCTACCAATGCCTGTGGTTTGCTCACTTTGCGGACGTGGCAGGAGGCAAATTGGCTCGTGGTCGAGATCGCCGATAACGGCTGCGGTATCCCCAAACCGCTGCAAGAAACGCTCTTCCAGCCGATCTTTGCCACACGCACCAGCGACCCGACGACGGGACTGGGGCTAGAGACCGTACAGCGCATCATCGTGGAGCGGCATCGCGGCATGGTGCGCTTCGCCTCCATACCCGGTGATACGCGTTTTCAGGTGTATTTGCCGCTGAAGGCGCCCGTCTAGAACAGGTTACGGGCAGCGGCGCGGCGATAGTGCGCGCGGTAGGCCGCCGTCTCTGCAAGTAAGCGTGTCATGCGCTCGGTCTGCGCTTGGTCGGCGGTGCCGCCGGTTCCCCCCGTGCCGAGCGTGACGTCAGCGCCATGCACGGCGGTGATGACGATCACGCCCATCGACTCGATCCATTCCAGCGCGGCGCGGATAGTGGCCTCGCGGTGCGCCATGAGGGCCGCGCAGGTTGGCACGTGGACGACGCCCCCTTTGGCGGTCAAGGCGTGTTTCAGCAGACCCAGAAAGCGCCGGAGAAAGACCTCGCTATCATCCAACGCCGGGTCTCGATCAAACAGGTAAATCGCAGCCGGTTCGACCGCCGCGACCGCCGCCGCGAGCTCGGTTGGCCCCGGCGGTATAGTCCAGATCGCTAGCGCCGAGCCGCGGGTGAGTTTGAGCCGGGAAAATTCCGGATCGCCGTAGATTTGCAGATCCGGGTGTTCCGCCCGTAGCTGATCGAGCGTGGTCGTCGTGTCGCCGCGTTGATCCACAATGCGGAACGGCAGCCCTGCCACCTCGACCGCGCCTTCGGTCAGCCGCCAGTCGATCCACTCAATCTGAAGCTGACGTTCGCCTTTGTAATCGGTCATGCGCGGCACAAACGCCACATCAAAGCGCCCCACTGGGAGCGCCTGACCGCCGCCATTCCACCAGATCAGCCGCGCAGTGTTCCCGTCGCGATCTTCGACCGTCAGCCGTAAATGATCACCGCCGCGCCCCAGCGACGTGTGGTTTTTCAGCGCGAGATCGCGGAGGGCAAAGGTTGGCGCTGGGTTACCCGCCCCGAAAGGCGACAGGCGTTCGACATCGGCGATGAATTCTGGGGTGATATCACGCAAGCTCACATAACTGTGGATCGTCAGGGTCGGTGTGGTATCGACTTGGCCCAGCGCCTTTTTCACGGTGCGCGACAGCACCCGCCGTAGATCAGGAATGCGCGCGGGATCGAGGCTCAATCCCGCTGCCATCGTATGCCCGCCGAAGGTGAGCAGCAAATCACGGTGCTGTTCGAGCGCCTCGGTGATGTCCACGCCGGCCACCGACCGTGCCGATCCGCGCGCGGGCTGATCCGGCGCGGTCGTCAGCAGAATCACGGGGCGGTTGTAGTCTTCCGCCAGCCGATTCGCCGCGATGCCGATGATGCCGCCCGTCCACAGCGGATGCGACAGGATGAGCACTGCCGAGTCCAGCAGCGCCGGATCGCGCTCGATCTGGGATTGGGCCGCGCCATAAATCTGCTCCACTTGCAGCTTACGTTCGGCGTTCAGGCCCTCGAGCTGCACCGCCAGCGTGCGGGCGCGTTCGGGATCGCTCGTCGTGAGGAAATCAACCGCGAGATTTGCATCGCCGAGCCGACCGAGCGCGTTGAGGCGCGGCGCAATGGCGAAGCCGATGTGTTCCTCAGAGATGCGCCCTGCGTCTAACTCAGCGTATTCATAGAGCATCCGCAGGCCGAGGCGGTCGGTGTGACGTAGGCGATCCAGACCGCGCTGAAGTAGATAGCGCCCATCGCCGACGAGCAGCGCCACATCTGCCACCAGCCCAAGCGCGACCAGATCGAGCAAGTCGCGGCGTTCGTTACCCGTCAGCGCGCGAATGAGCTGATATGCCGTGCCGACACCGGGGAGGCTGTGCAGCGGGTGGGTTGCGGGCAAGCGCTGGGGGTTGATAGCCGCGAACGCGCGCGGCAGTTCCGGCGGCAGATGGTGGTGATCAGTGATGATCACATCGACTTGACGGCCTTGCGCATAGTCAATGGCTTCATGCGCGGAAATGCCCGTGTCGCATGTGATGAGGAGGGTAACGCCCGCATCGAGCAGACGCACCAAACTAGGGATATGCACCCCGTGGCCTTCATCCTGCCGTGATGGGATGTAATACTGCACATCTGCGCCCAAGCCGCGCAGCACCGACACGAGCAGCGCCGTCGACGTTTGCCCGTCAACGTCGAAGTCACCCCACACGGCGATCTTCTCATGCTGGTGGATCGCGGTGTATAGCCGCTCCACGGCGCGCGCCATATCGGGCAGATCGAATGCATCGGCGGGGCGGTAGTAATCGGGGTTGAGGAAGGCGCGCGCCGCCGTCAGGCTGGTGATACCGCGCCGGATGAGCGCTTCCGCCACAATCGGATGCCCGCCAATGGCGAGCGCGAAATCGTCGCGGACAGTAACGGGCGTCGGCTCAATCCACGTTTTCATCGGATAAAAGGCTGCTCCTGATGAGCGAGGGCGTCCGCAATGCGTTCCCGATGATGCTCCATCATGTCGAGTCCCGCGACTTCGGCGGGCATGAAGTAGCCGAATTCGCTGACCTCTTCATTGAGCGTAAGTTCGCCGCCCAGCACTTCGACCCCAAACATCACCCCAATGATCTGAAAGCGGTTGCCGTCAGCGTACTCGATGATGCGGTGGGGCGACGAGTACACGCCAATCAGCCGCTGGACGCGCACTTGTAA
>CALKIA010000566.1 GCA_937988705.1 uncultured Chloroflexota bacterium
TGACAACCGCGCTGTCGAGCACAATCGAGCCGCCCATGTTCTCGATGATCCGTTTGGTGATGGGCAGCCCCAGACCAAAACCGCGCGTTGAATGCGCTTCATCGACCCGGAAAAAGCGCTCAAAGACGCGGGGCTGCAGATCGACCGGAATCCCGATGCCGTTATCTGTAATCTCAATGGAAACCCGCCGCGCTTGCATGCGGGTTGTGACCGTAATTTCGACAGAGTCGCGGGAATAGCGCAGCGCGTTATCGACCAGATTGTGCAGTGCCGTCAACAAGAGTTCCCGATCCGCATAGACGAAGCTGTGCGGCGCTTGCAGATCGAGGGTGAGGCGAAGCGGCTTTTCCTGATAGGTGCTTTCCACATTGGAGCAGACCATTTTGATCACATCATCGATCAGCAGATATTCCATGGGTGTGGAGATGCCGCTGTCCAAGCGTGACATGAGCACCATGCGCGACACTAACCCATCGATATATTTGGTCTGGTCTTCAATCGTGTTCATCAGGCGTTGGCGGTCGGCTGGCAGCAGACGCTTCACGAGATGCGAATTGACATTGATGATCGAAAGCGGCGTTTTGAATTCATGCGACGCTTTTTGAATGAATTCCGACAGGATGCGCCGGCGTTCGTGTTCAAACACCAGATCCAGCGCCCGCTGTTCATAGCGCTCACGTTCCACAATCTCGTGCTTGAGCCGCTCGTTAGTTTCCAACAATTCCTGAGTGCGTTTGTCTACCCGTTCTTCGAGCGTGGCATGCGCTAGTTCCAGCTCGGACGTCATCAGGTTGAAGGCTCGGGCGAGTGTCCCCACCTCATCTTTTGAGTTGACAGGCGCTTTAATGTCCAGCCGACCCTCCGCCACCTGTTCGGCGACCGCTGTCAGGGTGCGGATCGGTTCGGTGATGCGCTTGGAGATGAGCAGAGAGGCCAGCAGCGCGACGATCGTCAGGGAGATGGCCAGCACCAGCAGGCCGGTGGTCTGCCGCTGCACCGTTTCATAATACTGATTATTCGATTGGGATGTGATCAGATACCACGGCACTGTGTCCAGTTTGACGATCGCGATCCGCTTTTCGGTTTCGGTATTGGGCAGCGTGTAGCCGGAAGCGACCTGAAACTGGCGCGTGTGGGCGAGCAGATCATACAGACCGGGCACGGGAATAGTGACTTCGTTAGCGGGAAAGGGCGGAATGGCGTAGGTGCTGCGCAGGGTGGATAGTTGTTCCGGGGTATAGCTGGCCACGCTGCGAAAGAGCAGGTCTTCCTGCTCCGTTTCGACAATGCGCACATAGTTTTCGTCAAAGACGCTGACGTTCAGGTCTTGTCCGCGCACACTTTCAAACACGATGTTCTGAATGCTGGCAATGGTCATTTGAATGCGGAGCACGCCGATGACGGAATTCGGCGTATCGATCTCCCGGAGGGGAACCGCGTAGTAGAAGAAGATGCCGCTGCGATCCGGCCGATACTGGATGGAGGAGATATTGATCGAGCTGCCGATAAAAGCGGCGCGAAAGTATTCTTCCTGTGATTCGTCCGCGCCTATATTTTCCCGCGCGGTATCGAGAATATTCCGGCCATGTTCGTCGAGGATGGCCTGCGAGAGAATATAGTATTCGTCCCACGGCTCGACTTCGAGCGAATCCAGCGTGAAGCGCGTCCGTTCCTGAAAGTCGGGATCACTGCGCCGCACGTCGTCGGCTTCCAGAAAATCGACGAGATCGGGCAGCCGGGAACCGACGCTGAAAACCTGCTGGTTGCTGCGATTGAACTCGTCAATTCGGTCAGCGATTTGCAGCGCGTTGACCAGCAAGGCATTGTCAGCTTCGGCGATCAACTGGAGGCGCAGCCACTGGTTGAACGCAAAGACGATCGCAATGGTCAGCAGTGTACTGATGAAGAACACTGCTAACAAGCGTCCTTGAATGGAGGAAAAGACCTTCTCGACGGGCCGCATAGGTTCGGTTCGCTTACGATTTTTCAGCGGATCGACTCAAGCTCAGCTTGAGCGTCCTGCATAATCTCCGGGATGGGACGGTCAGTTTTCAAAACCGCCGTGAGTAGGTCGTTGTAGATCGCCCAGGTTTCGCGCGGATGATCTTCCCACTGCGGGAGAATTGCCAGGTCTGTGTTGTCGAGCAACTCGCCGATGAAGGTCGCTGTGGCCGGGTCGACGGGCGGGCGAATGGTGCTTAACACGGAACGCCGTACGGGCAATCGCCCTAACAGCGAGAAAACGCGTTCCTGCGCTTCGGTGCTAATCAGCAGTTCCAGCCATTCTTTGGCGAGTTCCGGATGCCGCCCACCGCTGGGAGCGCCGTACAACACATTGCCGACCAGCAGGTTAGCCGCATGGCCGTCGCGCGGAATTGGGATGCGGGAATAGCGACAGTCCGCGCAGCCCCCGGTGGTCGCCCAACCCACATGCCAGCTCCCGGCGATCTGGTAGCCCGATACGCCCCGGAACAACGCCTCGTACACCTGCCCCTCATTGGTGTTATCGATCAAACCGGGTGGCGTGTACGCGGTGAGTTCGCGCAGCATCTCATACACAGGGATCACATCCGGGTTATTGAAGTTGGGCAGCGTGCACGCTGCATCGGCGCACGGCAGGGCATCGAGCTGAGCCTGATACACGGCAATGCGGAACGCCGAACCGACGGCGGTGCCGCCCGGGCCTTGCAGAGTGTAACCGAAGTAGTCGCCCGCCCCCGCTTCGGTGATGGCGGCGGCTTCAGCGAGCAGTTCGTCCCAGTACTGCGGCGGCTCAGCACAATTCAGACCCGCCGCTTCGATCACAGCGCAGTTGCGTTCCAACGCGAAGACTCCGGTGAACATGGGAACAGCATACACGCGGCCTTCGTACACCGCGGCCGCGTAAGTCGCCGGGATGATATCGTCGGCATAGGGAGCAATAATGTCGTCCAGCGGCAGCAGGTCGCCTTGCGCGGCAAATGCGCGGAAGTAATTTTCGCCGATCACGACATCGGGCGGTCGACCGACCAGAATAGCATTTTGCAGATTCTGGCGCAGTGCCTCATCCCAACCTTGATCGGTGATGACGATTTCGAGTTCCGGATGGCGGGCTTGAAACGTAGCGGTGATGTAATTATCTAGTTCTAAGCCGGATGGCCCCCATATAAGGAAGATGTTATCTTGCGTTTGCAGTAGTGACGCGGCATCCAAGGGAGTCTGGATTCCTATGAGGCACATGAGCAGGATTCCGATGCTGAGCGACGTTTTGTAACGCATATCATAACCTCTTGGTCGCTTGTCTGACGGAGTCCAGATCAAGCGAACATAGGTCGATTCTATGCGCAAAATCTCACATAAGCAAACGTCATTCTTCAGCGATTATCTCAATGGTTTGTCACGTTAATACGAGTAATTTTTCGTTTTAAGCCGGGTG
>CALKIA010000567.1 GCA_937988705.1 uncultured Chloroflexota bacterium
TGCCGGGCTATCTGACGAGGAGCGGGTGGTGTTGAAGAAGCTGCTGCAATCCTCATTGGATCGGGCCACTCAGCTGCACCATGAAATGATGATGGCGGAGCATCTGTATAATTACCTGAGCGACTGGCTGATGGGCTTGCACGTGCTGTCCGTACGCGATGCCTGGGCAACGTCCGACTGTGCTCGCTGTCGCATCCAGTAACCACGGCAACACGGGGGCAGGTCAAACCCTGCCCCCAAACCCGTCACATCGCTGGAATACGCTCTAAACGGCGAATCACGTAGTACACCCGCCCATCAGGCGTAGTAACCTCCACCGATTCTCCAATCTGTTTGCCCATCAGCGCCTGTCCCACAGGTGATTCAATCGACACGCCTTCACGGAGATAGGTTGCTTCAGTGCTTCCAATCAAGTCAAATATGCGTTCCTGCCGCGCGCTCACATCCCACACGGTCACCCGGTCGCCGGGATCTGCGGTTTGTGGGTTCGGGTCGTCGTCGATAATTTCGGCTTCTTCCAACACCAGTTGCAAATGCCCGATCTGTTCGTCGAAGTGCTCTTTCATAGTTTCCACTTCAAAGAACGCACCTTCTTCGTTTGGGTTGTCACCCATGTCGTTTTTGTAATCGGCCAGTTGCGTTAAACGTTCCTGGCGGCGGCCTTCCAGGTCAGCCAGTTCCAGCTTCAGCTGTTCGTAGCCCTGCCGCGTCAAGACAAACCGTTGTGTTGCCATGCATCATGCTCCCATTCTCCGGACATGCTGCATTTATTATACATGAAATTAAGGCATGCTTCCGGAGGTCAGCTGATCGATTACTGGGTTGCCAAGCAGGACGCAGGTCTCCGAACCACCTTCCGTACGAATCTCCGTCATCGGCTGATCTGGATTGAAGTAGTTGTAGATAGTCAGCGACATATTCTCGATCAGCGGGGCTGTTTCGAAGAATTCCAGATAGATCGGATTGTGGAGTACCACCACGAAGACGTAATCGCCACCCGGTGAGTACACGACGGCGGCATCGCCGTGCGTATCTTCGATCCAACCGTGTTTGTGCGCGACTCGAACGGATTCTGGCACACCCATTTCGATGAACGATCCAATGCGATTGTAGCTCATCAGGTTAAGGATCTGCGCGCATTCGATCTGCGTGAAGGCCGAACCGAAGCTGTCAATCAGCAGTCCCGCCCCCTCGGTCGAGCATTGATAGAGGCCGTCAAGCAGCGTCCCAATTTCGGAGACGGTGACCTGATTGTAGGGGTCTGGGTCAGCCGCGATTTGATCCGCGGTGGTGCGTTCGGTGCGCGGAGCTTGCGGCGTGATGAAAGGGTCGTTAGCGTAGGGTGTATAGATGAAACTGTCAGCGAAGCCGATCTGATCCATGAAGGCGCTGACCGTTTCCGCACCGGTATAGGGATTGCCACTGCCCACCGCGGATAGAATTTCGTTGGTCGAGATGTTTTCGCTGCAGATCATGGCTTCGGCCAGCATGTTCGCGGACGCATCATCGGGCGGCAGGGTGATTTGGCTGTAGTAGGTTGTGAGGATGGCGATCTTGTTGACGCTCATGCCGCTGAATGCCGTTTCATCGCCGATGACAAAGGCCTCGCCTGTCTGCAAATCTTTCACGAAGAAGGCGCCGAGGCGACTGGTGAGCGGGTCGAACTCAGCAGCGACCATCTGATCCCACAGTTCAGCGCCGAGCGCGCGGAATTCCGGGCTGAGCGGCACCTCGCCAAACTGCGCGGAATCAACCGCCGAGGGCGTTGGCGTGAGCGTGGGCAGGGCAAACGTGATTTGACTGATGGATGGAAGCGTGTCCACATCACCCTGAATTTCGAGCAGGTCGGTGGCAACCCACGCGAGTCCGGTGGGCGAAGCAGCATAGCGAATCTGAAGCCAGGGAAGCTGCGTATGCCACGCGACGATCTCGAAGATATCGCCCGCGCGCCCCACGCCGACCCGATCATATTCGGTGCCCGGCCCATAGCGGATATTGATCTCATTTAGCACCGCACCTGTCACGCTGGCGGCGGGCGGCGGAGTGGTGGCAACAATCGCGGTCGACAGGGTGGGGGTCGGCAGGTTGGGGGCCAAGGTGGCGGCGGGCACAGTCGGGAGTACGGCGGCGCCGCTCAGAGTGACTTCCGTGAAGGGGAGGGTATTGATGTCGCCTTGCACCGTAACCAGGTCTTGGAACACCCAGCCCAGCGCCTGTCCGGTGGCGGGGTTACCCAGCAGCAGCCACGGATAGAACTGGCTCCGGCCAACGACTGGATAGCGTGTGCCTGCCGTAATCTGGCCGAGCATGTCCGCGTTTACGTCCGTCGCCGCCCGCACATTTGCCTGCTGAATGGCTTCGGCGGTTACGCCCGTCTGGGCGCTCACGCTGACGGCGAGCACGAGAACGGAAAAGATCATCAGGAGCTTCAGTTTCAAAGTCAACCATCCTTGAACTTCGTTCGGCAGGCCGCATTATAACATCAAGTTTTGTGAGAAACTTAGGCTTGACATGAGGGAAGGCTCTGCTAGAATACCATTCATCAGCGCCGAAGTGGCGGAATTGGCAGACGCGCTACGTTCAGGGCGTAGTTCTGGAAACGGAGTGTGGGTTCGACTCCCACCTTCGGCACTAGAAAGACCCCGGGTTTAAACCCGGGGTCTTTTGATTTCTGCTATAATGGAACCCATGGCTGACAAACGGACTTTCACTGACAAGAAAAAACGCGGCGGCAGTCAAATCTCCGGTGTGCAGGTGATGTTTGCCGCGATTCTCTCCATTGGGCTGATCTTGGCCATCAACTTCAGCACGCGAATATCCGCGGGACAACCTCTCCAAGAAGCCTACAACCGGGTACAGACCGAAATCGCCGAGCTACAGGCGGAACAGGCTGACCTTACCGCGCTGCGGAACTACGTGCGCAGTGATGCGTATGTCGAACAGTGGGCGCGTGATGATGGCAAGATGATTCGTTCTGGTGAAGTGCTGGTCGTTCCGGTGCCATCTGGACGGTCAATTGAGGCGACGCCCGCCCCGCAGGTCAGTTTTGAAGATGTGCGGACGACGCCCGACGAACCCGAACCATGGATGCTGTGGTGGCAGTTGTTCTTCGACAACCTGCCGCCGGATTTCTAGGCGGGCGGCTGCGCGCCGGGTAAGCGCGTGACCCGTGCCGTCGCGGTATTCACGGACAGCACCTGTCCAATCTCCGCCTGTGCGATTTTTACGAGTCCGATGCCGTAATGAACCCCGTGCACCGGCTCGGTGACGCTGCTGGTCAGCGTCCCTACTTCCCGACCATCGTGGAGCAGAGGGGCTGGCGCGTTTATCAGCGCATCGAGCTCAAGCGCGACGATCGTTTTCGCGATACGTCCGCGACTTTCCATGCGCGCGATGATCTCCTGCCCGGTGTAACACCCCTTCTTAAAACTGACCTCATCCCACAAACCCAGTTCTAGCGGAATATAGTCCGCGGTGAGTTCGCGCCCGACGCCGGGACGCGCCACGCTGATGCGGAGGACGTTATAGGTGAGCGACCCTGCCGGGATCAGGCCCAGCGGCACACCTGACGCAACCAGATGATCCCAGACGCTCACAGCCTGATCGGTGCGTGGGAACACTCGCCAGTGCGATTCGCTGAGCGCTTTGTCCCGCGTGATGATGAGGTCGTCCAGCTCGATACAGCCGAGGACGGGCAGATCGGCTGCGGTTGGGTACGCCGCCGCGATGACCCGATCCGCGGATGGGCCATGCAGGACGAACTGACGGCGCTCGCCGGACAAATCCGTAATCCTGAGATCGTCATTGAAAAAGACATTGCGCTGGAGATAAACGCGCAGGGCATCGCCGCGTCCCGGTTCGGTGCTGACGAAGGCGCGCTCAGGTGCTAACGCGTAGACGGTCGCGCGGTCGAGCACGCGAGCGTTGGGATTGGTGAAGATCGTCGCTCGGCCTGCGCCTACGGGCAGGGACTCGACATCGTTGGTCGAAATGCGATGGATGATGCTGAGTCGATCGCGACCATTGAGCAGCAGTCGCCCTTCATGCGACCGATCCATCAGCACCGCGGCGCTGAGCGCGGCGGCATATTCGCGCCGCTGATCGCCATAGTGGAGCGGAATACCGTCATTCGCCAGCATCGCGCCGAGGGCTGTGTGTCGTTCACTCAGAGTCATCCGGCCAGCCCTTTGACAAAATCGAGATTTGTCTGTTGATGCAGCGATTCCCACTGCCACCGGGGTGGGAGTGTTACGCCGTCTTCAAGGCGATACAGATAGTTGAAGGTGACGGTTTCCCCGGTTGGGGTAAGGGCGTAATCGAGCGAGAGCGGCGGGACGAATTTATCGTGCGGGAGTTCCGCGTGTACCAGCCGATCAATGTTCGGCACGATCCCGAGCTCGCTGCGCAGCGCGAATAAGGCTTTCTCGTAGGGCTGATCCTCTTTGCCAATCACCGCCGTCGGGAAAGCCCCGGCGCAGGACAGCACTTGATCGCCGCGCATGGGTACGACGCGCGTCCGATACTCGTAGGCGTGCGCGAGTACAGCGCGGACTGAGGTTGCCCGCTGCGCCGTGCCGTCAATTTCGGTCAGCACAATATCGAGGAGGGACTGTGCCGCCGGTTGAAATTCGTCGTTAATGACCACATAGTCGCAGTTTGAGGCCAGCTCGAGTTCCAGCGGCACACGCAGCAGGCGCTTGCTGATTTCGGTCTCGCGGTCGCCGCGCGTGCGCATCCGTTCGATCAGGCTGCCAATCGAGGGCGGTTGGATGAAGACGGATACAGTTTGCTGGGGGTAACGCTGGCGAATAGTCATCGCGCCGTAAATGTCGATGTCGGCGATGATGGGCTGACCATCGGCGAACGCATCTTCGACCACCTGCCGCACCATACCGTAGAAGCGGCGGTGGACTTCCTGATGTTCCAGCATCTGATCATCAGCGATCATCTTCAGGAATTCATCGCGCGTGACGAAGAAGTGTTCGCGCCCTTCCTTCTCACCTTCGCGGATAGCGCGGGTCGTGGCGGTCGGCAGTTGGGTGATCGGGCTGTGGGCCATCACGTACTTCATGAGTTGGTTCTTGCCGACACCCGCCGGCCCAACCAGCGCCACCAACAATCCAGCCTTCTTCATGCTCACGTTGTGACATCCTCTGTTCTGCTTGATTGATCTCCTAGTGTATCAGTCAGTAACAGATCAGACGATGGAGAATATGCCCGAAAAGATAGGGGATTGCTGAGAAAAACGGGGTGGGAACTCCGTGTTCCCACCCCGTTTTGTGGTTTAGTTCTGGATGACGACGATGTTCGTGATGTAGTAACCATCACCACCCGTCGAAGCGCTGCGCGTATCTACCCGGAACCGGAAGGTGACGGTCGCACTACCCCGATAGGCATTGAGGTTAACGGTGCGGGTCTGCCAGTCGTTCGCTGGGCGGATGTTGGCGCTGCCGCCGCTGAGCGTCTCGCTGGCAACGGCGCTCCAGGTGAAGCCGCCGTCCGTCGACACTTCGAGATAGAAGGCGTTATTCGTCGCAGTGTCGTACATCCGTAGATACTGCATGTTGTAGTTGTTCGCCACGTTCGACATGTCGATAAACCCATTCAGCATCAACGAGACGTTCCCCGGTACGGTAGAGTTCACAGCCGTCCAGCCGGTGCCGTTCCACGTGTTCGGGCTGTCCGAGATTGAATAGCTATTCACCGCCGCGGACAGCGAGACGATTGCATCCCCACCATTCTCGAAGTAGTCGAAGTAGAGGTAGCGGTTCGTCAAGTCCGTCGCGGATGTGACGGTGAGCTGGCCGTAGTCCAACGTGACACTGCGGTTGTACCAACTGTTGATGATGAGCCCGGCGGTCGCCGGAATTGCGACCCCATCGCCCGGAACAGTGCCCGACGTGCCTGAAGTGTCATTCAGCCACAGGCGCACACCATCGTCGGAGAGCGATTGGAAATTGTAGGTTGTGCCCGCCGAGAGCTGCACCTGACGGATCCAGCGGACAGCCCAGTCGTCGATGAAGGCGCCGCCCGCCGAGTTCGGCGAGGAGATTGTCGGGCGCGTGGTCGTGCCGAAGTTGAAGTTGATGTTCGACAGCGACTCCGGGCCGACAATCTGATTGTCGATCGGCGTTGGGGCTGCGATATCGTGGCGGTACAGGTTGAGGATCGGGTTCATCATCCCCCCGACGTCATCGCCAAACGTGTTGTTGCAAGCGCCGCCGTTGTTCTCACAGTCGAAGTAGTAGCCGACCCAGTTCGAGCTGCCGAGGTTAGCCGGGTCGGTGCCCGTCCCCGCGAAGAACTGCTGAGTAATGCCCCAGGAGCCTTCCGTGATCCAGCGCACGAGGTTCTGCGCAGGTTCAGTGAAGGTGAGCGGGATCGTGTCGTAGCCGAAGGCGAACGTCACATCGTCGATATAGACGCCATCCGCTTCGTTGGTATTGTTGGGCACGTTCATCACAAAGCGTACGCGAATGCGCTTGCCGATATAGGAGGTAAGGTTCACGTCTTCGCGCACCCAGTTGACGACTTCGGAGTTGGTCTTTTCCACCGCTGAACTGCCGGTCACAGAAGTGTTGACAGCGGTCCAGTCTGACCAACCGGCGAGATTGTCGTAGCCGAGCGTTGTATTGGCGGCATCCTCGTAGGCAATTTCCACGCGGAAATTGTCGTTGTTGTTGATTTCGTACCGCGTCCAGAAGTACATGCGGGGCAGGGAACCGGCCGGCGTGCTGCGCAGATCGATAACCGGCAGGTATTCGATGACGTTGCGGGTATTGACGCTGTACTGACCTGCCAGACTGTCGGTGATGGCCAGCGAGCCACGGCGCACAAACCCCGCCGCACTTGTCTGGTTCCACGCGGCGTTGTACCAGCGTGCATTCCAGGGGCCAGAGACGACGGTCGGCGTAACGAAGTCGATGCTGTCTTCGAGGATGCCACCGCCCGTGCCGTTAGTCGTCGTCGTGGTCGTTGCCCACAGCCGGTGGGTCGCCGTCGGCGCTTCTTTAATCTCGATCTGATCGAGGTACACGCCATCGGCCGTCGGGTCGGTCCCCGTGTCGAAGCGGAAGCGTAGGCGAATGTCATCGTTGTACAGGTTACCGTCGCCGATAATCGTCGACCACGGGATACCAGTTGCATTTTGCAGGGCGTACTTGAGCGAAATTTCTGCACGTTCCCAGGTGTTCTGCGTGCGGTAGGTCGTATCAGCCGAACTGTTGTACAGCCAGATTTCCGACCACGTATTTGTCACCGGGGAGAACATGTCCACCGCGAAGTTGACTTGTGCGCCGTTCACCTGCCGCTGGAAATAGAACGTGAGGAGCGGATCGACCGCCGGTGCACGGGCGGGTAGATCGGCGTCATTTTCCGGTGTGTCATTCAGCAAGTCGATGAACTTCTTCAACTGCATTGAGGTCGACGCGCTGGAGGCGTAATTACCGCCGGGGCTGTCGCCATACGAATTCGCCGTGCCGAGCGCGCCGAGAATGGGCGAACCCACTTGACCCCAGCGGGGAGATGAACCATTGATCTGCCAGAAGGCCGCGGTCTGCGCGCTGCTTTCCGCTTCGTCCGCGAACGGGTACGACGTGTAGGCCACGGTCGACGAACGTTCAATCCGAATATCATCGATATAGATGCCATCACCTGCAGTCGAGGAGACACCACCGCCGACCGGATAGTACATGGTCGTATAGAAGGCGATACGTAGGCGGAAGGGCGCTGTATCATAGTTCGGGATGTTGGTCAGCGGAATTTCGATGAGCTGCATCGCCATGTTGCTGCGCGCGACCTGCTCATTTAAGGCGGGAGTTCCCCCCGGTGCTTCGTAATTGAGCAGTAAGCCGCCGGAAATGTCCGTCCAGCTGTCCGGATTCTGGACATTCGGCGCGCCGGTGCGATTCCGCGCATCGCGCGTGTACTGCACCCGAACACTCCCACCGACCGGCACATCATAGGCGAACCAGAACGAGAGGAGGGGTACACCCGTATCGCCTTCGTAATCGGTCGTCAAGCCGGCGATGCGCGCGGTTGTGATGTCGATATTGTTCTTGAATTCCAGATAATGGATGCGGTACGGACTATTGCTGGCCGTTTCCGGTGAATTGGTTGTGGTCGGAATCGGGTAGTTGGAACCGGGACTGTCATCCCACGCCGTCCCATCGCGCGAAATATTGCTGGTCAAATCCCAGCGCCGCGCGGTTGAGGTATTACCGGGCAGGCTCGTGTGCACATCGGTCAAAAGATGATCGCTGTCCGCATTGAAGACAAAATCGCTCATCTGGGTACGCGAATTGAGATTCCAGTAGTCGCCAACCGTATAGGTGGTGCTGCTCGCAGGTTCGTTCAGCAGTTCAATGTCGTCAATGCGCCACCGCAGCCAGCCGCCAGTGCTGCTGCCCGCCACAAAGCGCATGGTGATGGTGTTACCGAGGGCGGGGCACTGCGAACGGATATCGATCTGGTTGCGCGTCCAGTTGTAATTGGTGGTATTGCCGGTGTGCAGGGTGATTTCGCACCAATTGAAGGCGCTGCGGTCCAATACGCCGGCGTTCAACACGTAATTGCCGATCTGGACTTTGAGGGTCGCGCCGGTGTTGGTATCGAGATCCCAGTAATCCCAGAAACTGAGGATCGGGTTGGCGGCGGTGCTCAGGTCAATGGAACCACGGAGTTCCAGATTACAGGAGTTGCCCGCTGGCCAGGTATTGCTGGCTGGGTTTTCGTCCATGACGAACACACGACTGCCGCTGTTCGTATCGTCCGATTCCTGCCCCCAACCGCAGTTAGTCCCGCCGACCACATCATCCGGATTGTTGTTGACCACGCCCATGGTGAAGGTTACGCTGGCAGCCCCGGTATTATCAGCATACTGCACGCGAATTGCGTGGGTGCCCACGGAGAGATTCAGCAGCGTACCTTGTAGACCGTCGGCATTGTTGATTTCGAGATATTCCGTGCCGTCGACATAGAGACGCGCGAAATCATCTGCGCCAACCTGAAGCGTAAACTGGACTGACGCGGCTGACGCCAAATTGATGCTGCGGCTGTAGTCTGCGCCCCATGTATTGTTCGCTGTAAGTCCGGAGCTGCCGGGACGGCCAGTGCCCCAGTCAAAGGTTAAGCCTGTACTGACCCCAATGTTCACATTCTGATTCACCGGGGTGTCCATACTGAAATCGCTCTTGGTCGGCGTTCCAGGATCGGTGTCATCATAGTAATCAACGATCCATGGATCAGATCCGAGATCAAGGCCATAACTGCCGAATTGATCAATGCGCCACCACGCCGGCTTATTCATCTGGTCGATATGCGGAACACTGAACGCCAGATCGGAGGGTGTTGGCGATGGACCGGGCGAACTGGTGTAGGTTGGCGATGGGGTGACCGTGTTGGTCGGCGTTAGTGATGGGGTGGGGGTGAGCGTGGGCGTCGCGGTGCGGAATTCGCGCGCATCGGCCAACGGCGGGCGCAGGACGGGCGTTGGGAAGGGTGTTTCACCCTGCCGATTGGCAGCTACCCACGTGACCGTTCCCCAGAACAGGTCGGGACGACCGCCTTCATCCGACAAGACTTGATCGGTGCCACCGCACAGGCGCGCGTTTTCGCCGGAAAGGTTAAAGGCTACGTTGCAGAAGACGTTCCCAATGGCTGGGCCAGTCGCCCATAGCACAACGCCCATCGAAATCGCCAGAAGCGCCATGATCAGAGCATACTCGACCATCGCTTGACCGTACTTGTGAGGGATTAGTTTCCCTGTCTTTATATCGTCCATGCAGTCAACCCACAATTATTGGATGTCGCCACACTCACTATCTTAACGAACGCAGGGCAATAGTGGGCGCAAAAAATTGTTCTTAAGTTGTGCTAATGCCTAGACAATTCGTCCTGTCCAG
>CALKIA010000568.1 GCA_937988705.1 uncultured Chloroflexota bacterium
GCGCCGGTCGGAATGTTCAGGTCGGGGATGCCGTTCTGGGGGATATTGTCGAGTGTCATCACCAGCGCGCGCAGACTGTTTCCATGCGCGGCAACCAGCACCCGCTTGCCCTGCTTAACCAGCGGCTCGATCTGCGCGCGATAATATGGCAGCACCCGGTCGCGGGTGTCCTTCAGGCTTTCCCCGTTGGGCGGGTTCACGTCAAACGAGCGCCGCCAGATATGCACCTGTTCCGTGCCAAATTTGCTCGCGGTCTCGTCCTTGTTCAGCCCTTGCAGATCACCGTAGTGCCGCTCGTTGAGCGCCTGATCGCGCTCAATCGGGATGTCAGGCTGGCCGATCACGTCCAGGATGATGCGCAGCGTCTCTTGCGCCCGCACCAGCGCCGAAGTGAAAGCATAGTCGAACTGCACACCCTTGAGCAATTCGCCCGCTTTGCGCGCTTCTTCCTCACCCGCTGCGCTCAACGGCACATCGACCCACCCCGTAAAGCGATTTTCGAGGTTCCACTGCGACTGTCCATGCCGTACCAGGACGAGTGTTCCGACAATTTTCTCCATGCCGCCTCCGTTACTGAAACGTGTAATGGACATTGTAACCGAAAACGGAAGCGAATCGCTGCAACGACTTTGGAATGTGGGCAGTAGGCGAATTCAGCGGCGCGGGGCTGATAGAGGTAGGGGTGCGATCAATAGCCACCGATCGTCGCCAGCACGGGCAGATGATCCGAGCCGACATAGTCGCCAGAGCGCGCCTCCAGCGTGACCAGATCGGACGTGTGCCAGATATAGTCAATGCGCATCACAGGGGGAAGGCCCGACGGCAACCTGAACGCCTCCCACGCGGGGAAGGTAAAACCGAAACCCGTGGCGGCATCGCGATAGCTGTCCACCAGCACGCTGGCCAGGTGGTTGTAATCGCTCGACTGTTCCGCGAGGTTCATATCGCCCGCCACGATGACCGGGTTGGGCGCGGTGGCCACCCAGTCGACAATCTTCGCAACTTCGGCGCTGCGTGAGGTGTCGCTGTAGCCCCACAGCATGTCCCATGCCCCGTTAATGAACCGGTTGTCCATATCAGGCAGCAGGATGCGCCCACGCACGCCCGCCGGCGAGTCGAGGCTGGTGGCGATCACAGTGACGGGTTGATCGCCGACTTGCAGCGTCACCTGCGGAAATTGCCGATAGCCGAACTCATCCTCAATCCAACCACTCGACGCGCTGATCGGGTAACGCGAGAGCACGGCCACCGCGTTGGTGCGGGCCTGTCCGGCGCTGTACGGGTACATATCCGCCATGCGCGGGATGGTGTTCCGCAGCGGCCGGTGAACTTCCGCCAGCACCACGACATCGACGGGATTCGCGCGCAGCCACTCTTCAATCCGCGCTATCGGCTGCAAGCGATCCGACACATTGAGCGCAATCACCCGCAGCGACCACGCCGGGGCGGCGGGTGCCGTCGTGCGCGGCACAAAATAGCCTCCGAAGAGAATCACGCCGCTGACCAACACCGGGAGCAGCAGCAGCGCTGCTCGCTTAGCACGGATGAGCAGCGCCAGCGGAAACAAGACAAACGCCGGAAGGATGAAAAGCGGTGCGAAGTTGACCACCAGCGCCACCCACCAGCGAGACTCACCCAGCAGCGTCCACACTGCACCAAAGGCGATCACGCCGAGGACGTACGGTAACGTGAGCAAGAAAAACAGGGTACGGAGCAGGGACACCGCGCTCGGCGTCCGCTGAACCGCACCCTGCTGGGGAGATTCGACGGACGGCTTACGGTTGGAGGTCGAAGAGGTAGATGGTTGTGCCAACGAAATCCCGCGTTTCGATTAACGGATAGTTCTCCGGCAGAGCCGACAACGTTAAGCGGTCGCCTTCCGGGTTCGCCGCATAGACGACCAGCCACAGCCGATCGCTCTGGCGGGCGCACGTCCTGATCTGCTGTTCGAGCGCGGCGGTATCACCCCGCACGTCGACAAAACAGTCAGACGTCATAGCGGGATAATACCACGAAAAACTATCGCGAATGTTAAACGCGTCACCGGGGAAGATACCGTACGACAGCGCGAGCGCATCGCCGGGCTGGATCCCCGCATTGATAAAAGCGGCGGTTTCGCGCCACTGTTCTTTGAGGTCTTGGGTGTAATACGTCCACAGCACGCCGCCGATCAGAATGAGCAGCACAGCGACCGACAGCACCACTGGCACAACGCGGCGCAGCGTCCACATCGCCAGCGCGATCAATAAATACCACGCGGGCGCGGCGGTGATCACAAAACGATCCAGGTACATCGGCGCGAAGATATGCGAGAGCAGGAAGGTGATGCCGATCGGGCACACCAGCCACAGAAGCACCAGCACCAAGTGCGAGTCGAACAGCCCACGCACAGCGCTCACCGTGGCGCGCACGTCATCACGCCACCCGGTGCGCCGGGTGAACGCATAGGCGGCGATGCCGATCAGCAGGACAGCCACGCCAATCCCGATCACCGTCCACGACAGGTAGCTGCGCTGGATGAACATGAAGTTGATCAGCGTGCGCAGGGGCGCGTAGAGCGGCGGCACGGGCAGCCAATCGACCACGGGCGTCCCACCGCCGACCGTATTTTCGGGAATCACGGTGGAGATCGTCCCGAACGTCGCGAGGATGCGCGGCAGCACGGCCAACACGATCACCACCTGCGAGGCGATCCACAACCAGCGGCGCGGCGCTTGGGCGCGCCACTGCGTGAGGAAGTGCAGCCCTAAGCCCACATAAAAGAAGATTGCGTAGGTATGCACGTAAGCGGCGACGGCCGAAAACACCGTGTAAGCGATCAGATCGACCGTGTGACCATGCTTCAGCCACAACACGTAAAACAACACGGCGAACAGCACCACCAGTTCAAACACGGCGTAATAACGATACTCCTGCGAGTACCAGACCTGAAACGCCGAGACCGCCATCACCAGCGCCGCCAGCAAGCCGACCTCGCGCCGATACAGTTCCCGCCCGATGAGATACATCACGCCGATGGCAACAACGCCCGCCAGCGCGGAGAGTGAGCGCGTCGCGGCCTCGCTTGTGCCGAACAACTGCGCCCACGCATAGCCGAGCAGTACATATACCGGGGGGCGATCCGTCCCCTGAATTTCGTTGAGGACGGTATCAAAATTATTTCCGGTCAGGCGCACCATGATGATTTCGTCGAGCCAATAGCTCTCGCCGCCGATATCGGCAAAGCGCAGCAGCGCCGCCAGCGCCAGAATCGCGATCAGCGCGGCGAGCATCCAGGTGCCCTCGCGTTTAGACAGGGAGACGCGCATGGTTGCTCTCCTCACGGCGTTCACGACGGCGCTGACGGAAAAAGGCACGAATCTGATCTTCGTTCAGGTGCTGCCAGTAGCGCGTGGAATGTACGATCTTGGCGTTCGCCTTGACCAGTTCGTCGGGTGAACATGGCAGCCCTTTCCACACCACGGCCAGCGGCTGTTCGGGGATGTGGAAGCGCGCCACTTTCAGGCCGACGGCATAGCACAGCAATCCCCACAGGTGATCTTCTTGCAGCATCGTCCGGCGCAGTTCTTCGCGCAGCAGCATGTCGCGGTTGACGAGGCGTTCGATAAGTTCCGGGTGATAGATGGCCGTGCCGCCGAGCACATGCTCGCCGACGATATAGCCGTTGGTCTCGGCCTGCTGGACATACAAACGCATGGTCGCGCACCGTTCGCGATCCCGCAGCCACCCGTACATACTCGCCTCACGCTGGATGACCTGCGCCGGGTACTTGATGCCTTCGCCCGCGTACAAGCGATGGCCAATCTCGCCCACTTCGGGATGCCCGTCAAAAAAGCGAATTGCATCATCTTCGATGCCCGGCCCGGTCATCAGGGCGTCGGTATCCATTTTCATCAGGACCTGAAATTTATACGTTGACTGAATGTGCAGCAGAGCCAGCGACAGCGATTTATACAGCCCGCCGAACAGCCCGTAATTGAGCGGCGCGCGCACGACATCCAACTCTGGAAATTCCTTCAGCAGCCGGTCGCCGAGGTGCATTGGCGCGGAATTGTCCTGCAGCACGATTTTGTGACTCGGCGTTGCATAGTGCTGGATGCTCTCGATGGTATCCACCATATGCTCGTAACGATTCTTCGTGCTCAAGGCCCCGACCGGGATGACGACGACCAGTTTCACCTGTTGTTTCATTCGTTCCCCCATTCACACTGAGCGGTAGGCTGCGATCAACTTTACTGGACACCCACGCGCGCCCGGAAGGTCACGCGAATTTGCACGGTAATCACGAGCTGGCCCGCGCCCGCTTGCAGAGCGCTCGTCGGTTCGGTGGTGATGCCGCGCGTAATGTCCAGTTCTTCGACATTCAGCGGTTCGCCAACGATCAACCCCAGGCCGGAGGCGAGTTCACCTGCGCGCTCATAGGCGCTGGTGATGGCCGTCGTGCGCGCGCTTGATTCCAGCGCTTCCATGTTGTTCATACCAAAGGCGAAATCGCGGATGATATTCGCGCCCGCCTGTACACCCTCGCTGATGATGCTCCGCGCCTCCGCAACATCGCGGATGACCACCTGCTGCGTGTTGCTCACGCGGTAGACCAACTGCCCGGTGAGCGCTCCCGTTCGCGTGTCGATCAGATCTTGCGGTCGCACGTCCACGCCGATGATCTGGATGTCAGCAGGATCCACGCCGATGGCGGTCAGCGCATCGGCGATCAGGTTCATCCGGCTTTCGACGTCGAGAATCGCCTGCGAGAGATCCGTGTTGAGGACTTCCACGCCCAAATTGACCGATGCGAGATCCGGGGTCGCACTGACCTGTCCCTCCCCCACCACCGTGATGCTGTTTTCCAGATCTTGCTGTGCGTGCGCGGGCAGCGGCGCACGACCCACAATCAGGAGCAAGAGGACGGCCATGAGGATCATGCCCCGTTCCCCCTTCAACGCGCGGGGGAACGGCGGTTTGTTAGCGAACTTCAATGACTGCATGTGTGATGTCCCTTTTCAACCAGTAAGATGCGAAAACGTAGGTCAAAATGGCGGCAACCGCCCCGGCCAATGTGGTCAGCGCTCCGCCGACGAGCCCCAGACGCGGGATGAACACAACGCCAAAAATCACGCTGATAACCACCACGACCACCCGGCTAATCGTCTCTAGCTGCGGCTGACCCGCCCCCACAACCACCGCGGTGATGATGCCATGAATACCGAAGCCAATTTCGCTGAGCGACAGCATAACCAGCACGGCGAGCGGCACGACGTATGCCTCACCGAACACGAAGGTAATGAACGGGCGATAGACAACCAGCAGGAAGATCAGCACGAGCGCATTGGTGGCCAGCGTGATCAAAATCGTGTTGCGCAGCAGCACGTGGTGCGACTCGTCGGGACCCGCCGCCACACGCGGCAGCAGCACCGTCGTCAGCCCTGTCGGGACAAAGCTCAGCAGCATGGTGAGCGTTTTGGTCAGCGCGTACATGCCGACCGCGCCGGTCCCCAGAAAGCGTTCAATCAGCAGGATGTCGACGCCCGCATAGAAGGTATACGCCGCATGCGAAATCCAGATCGGCGCGCTGAACTTGAGGATGCGCCGCACATACGCGCGGTCCGGCACAAATAAACGGAAGCGCACCGGGAAGGGCTGCGAGAACTGCAACAGCGCAATCGGCAGCAGATACGACGCGCCATAAATGATCAGCGCGGGCATCGGGCTGCGTTCGCCCATGAACACGTAGACGATCACGATCACGACCATCTGCACGACGTTGCTACCCAGATACGCCGCCATCAGCCGCCACGACGCCATGAAGCCACGCGCCAGCCCGAAATAGGAGTAGTGCAGCGTGAAGCCCAGAAACACGACGATCAAGCCGAGGCTCAGGCGCCCCGCGAACCAGAGCGCGGGGATGGCAATCAGCAGCGTCACCGCGACCAGACCGATGAGGATGATCCATGCCGTCCCTAAGAACTCGTCCAGCTCGGCGGGTTTATCTTTCACATTGCCGATATAGCGCGCCAGCACATGCT
>CALKIA010000569.1 GCA_937988705.1 uncultured Chloroflexota bacterium
AATGATGCGCCCGCTGAACAACATAGTGCGCCTTCGTGAAGGCCGCGTGTCTTCCAGCATGGTCGATATCATAATGTGTCGAAATGACTGTATCAATCTCGTCCGGTTTTAAGCCCAGGCGCGCCAACTGCTCGATAACGTCCTGCCCATTCTCGAAGTCCGATTCTCCTTCCGGCATGACCTCCGGTAGACCAGTGTCAATCAGAATATTCTTGCCGTCACCCGTTTGCACCAGATAGCACACAATTGGAATCTGGTATTCCGGCATACTCCCAACTTGCATCAGATATAAACGCTGCGGAGCAGTTTGGCTCATGATGTTCTCCTCATGTTGATCGTAAAGTTTCTCACCTCGCCTCCGATCTGTGCTGTTGGCGGCCAAAGTACGGCTCAGCGCCAGAGAGAGTGAGGCCTCGCTTGAACCTGTTCTGCAAAGAGTCAGTTATTGCGTGTTGATAGGTGGTATCGTAGCACAACCAGCGGGGGAAAGTCTTGAATAATAACGCAATTTACGCGGAGTCGTCCAAGTCAATGATCGGGGTCGTCGGAATTTCTGCCGGAGTATGACCAATAAAGTGTTTCAGCGAACGGGTGAGATGCGGTTGGTCACTATAGCCTGCCGCGCAGACCGTATCGAAGATTGACACGCCTTGTTTGAGCAGGGACGCTGCGTAGCGGGCGCGCTCGATTTGGCGAATGGTTCGTTGAGATAAGCCGGTGGAGCGCAGGGACCGATATTGAATGGTGCGTAACGACAAAGATGGAGCTCGTCCCCGGTGAATGGCACTCATGACAGGATCATGCACGAGGAGGCCTGAACGCACCAGTTGATCAACAAACGTATCGGCATTTTCATAATTCGGGAATTGCCAGGCGGAATGACCCAACGAAAAAGACCGCCCTGAGGCGCCAGGGAGAACGGTATAACTGTCAATGAGGGTGCCAGGCAGTAGCTGAGGCACAAAGGTTCCCAGCTTGAACGCAATGCCAAACCATTCCGCTTCGGCTGGAAACTCCTTACAGCTTGCGCCGGTTTCCGGACCATGGAGACTGATTGTAATTCGCCCGTTACATTTCGCGATGACCATCGACCAGAAAACCGTCGAGATCGAGGTAAATGAGCCAGCACGCTCACTCTGTGTCATCCAAACCCGTTCAACCAACGGCGAATCGGATGGTCTTTCCATAAAATGAGGGAACATTCATCCGATCCTTGATTGGGTAGTGGTGACAGCGTAAAGGGTAAAGAATTTAATGGCGCACTGTCGCGTAAGGACAAGGCAGGGCAAGGCGTCCCGCAGGGAGGCCTTGCCCTGTATGAATGTAACTTTTCAGCACTTGCCGTGTCACCATCACCCCATTATGTCCCGCTCTTCTGAATCGGGACAATTTGCGCGAGCAAACAGGGGCGGTTGGCTTTATCCGTTCATCCGTTCGCGTTCTTCAGGATGATACCCGTTTGAGGTCGGCGCTTGCGACCGCCCCGTTGAAAGATTCGTACGATGCTCCTGCACGATGGATTCCGGCACGACCGACTCGAAGAGGCGCATTGCCATGAGGATCAAGCCGATGTCATCCAGCTGACCGAGGCCGAGAATGAAATCTGGTATGAAATCGAACGGCGAGAACACATAGATGATCGGCACGATCACGATGGCCTTTTGCCACGTCGGCACGCGTGGATCGAACATGAGCCGCCAGGTGAGTTGAACCTGATTGAGAATTCCCTGAATCATCCGACTTACCCTTCTGTTCATGCCATTTGAAACAATTCTAGCACAGATTTGCCGGAGTACCATCAGTGCCTTGTGAGAGTTCGGGCTATACTACATGCCATAGGGGTAATCTCTGTTGAGACCGGGCGCGCCAGTAAATGCGGAGAATAGCGTGAAGCAGGGTTTTGGGACACAGTTTCTGGGTTTTGCGGACGCGATAAATCGCGTCTGCTGTTCCCAAATGGACTGCACGCTGTCCTATCGAGCTACCGCCGTGCCCGATCCCGACAACACCAAGGCAATGACATGAGGCGATCTATGCTGCGTCGGCTGATATTAGTTCTGACGATCTGCTTGTTCACCCTCCCAGCGGCGGCGCAAGAAGCGCTCAACCTGCCCGCGGATCTGTTCGTGCTGCTCAACGATGGGCAGATCGAGCGGTATGGGGTGGGCGCATCGGGTGTGCGCCGGGTTACGCCGGAGGGCGCGTACATCATCGATTTTGGGGTGGATCTATCGGGCGAACGGCTCGCCTATCGCACCGAAAACGGCCTGTTCATCACGCTGATTCCGACGACGGATGTGTCAATCGGCGATCCGATCCGCCTGGAAGCTGAAAGCGCCAGCGTGCCTTATTTCCGCGGCGCGGGCGAAACGATCGCGTGGTCGCCCATGGGGGATGCGCTGGCCTACACCACGCTCACCGGGGCGCGCGTGTATTTTCAAGGCAGTGGGGCATTCATCGACCTGACGGAAAGCGCGATGCTCAGCCTGAGTTGGTCGCCGGGAAGCACCTTCCTCGCCGCGCAAGCCGAGCAAGATGTGTGGTGGATTTATCGCCGTGAGGGTACGACCATGGCACTCGCGAGCATCATCACCTCGAGCATAGGCACAGCGTGGGTCAGCGATACGGAATTGGTGTTCGCGCCCGCCGCTGGCAGCCTGCGCGTAATGAATCTCGCGGCGGCTAATGCGCAGAGCATTCTGCTCGACGATACCGTTCAGTACCGTCTGCCGTACCTGACCGATGAAGACGCGCTGGTGTTCTTCGCCCGTGATCCGAACCTGCCCGAAGGCTACGGCGTGCTGATGCGCTTGCAGCGCGGCGCGACCGAAGTCGAACCGCTGGGCCAAGTCCCGGTCGCGCTGTCCGGCTTGCGCTGGACACCGAACGGATCGCTGCTGGTGGCATTTCAGGGCGGCGTGATCGCCCTCTATGACCCAATCACCGGGTTAGGCTTTCCGCTGCCGCTCGAAGGTGCGGTCGCCTATGCGTGGGGCCGCGCGGCGCCAGAGATCGCCGCCGCGCCCACACTCATTCCTGGGCCAACACAACCGGCCGCCGTAGTCGTGACCGAAGCTCCGCCGCCCACCGCCACGCCACCTGCCATTCTCGCGACGCCCGTGCCCGCCATGACCGTCACGGCGCTGGTGCTGTCGTCCGATGGCTACTTCCTGTCACCCGATTTCAACGACACGCTGCAAGTGTGGCGTATGCCCGCCAACGGCGCGCCGCCCGGTCAATTCACGGGTTCGCTGGACGATGTGAGCGAATACGCGATCGCGCCCAACAATGGCTCGGTGGCCTATGTGGTGACGGGTGAGCTGTGGATTCAGCCGTTCAGCCGCGCTGCGCCGTATTACCTCACGGAGATCACCAGCTTCGCGCCGACCAACCTCACCTTCAGTCCTGACGGCAGTTTGCTCGCCTTGGCGGACGAACGGCGGGGCATTTTCACGGTGCCCGTCGACGGCAGCGAAGACCCCGCGCTGCTGATCGTTAACGCGGCAGACACGATCTATCGCCGCCCGCAGTTCTCGCCGGATGGATCACGTCTGCTGGTTGATATTTATCGCGGCGACCGCGTGTGGACAGGCGTGTTCGACCTGACGACCCAGACGCTCATCGAGGCCCCTGTACCCGACTCCGCGGAGGATACGCGGGCGGCGCGCACACGCTGGTTGGCCGATGGCCGCGCGGTCACGTATGCCGATGCGGTCGCGGCTTCAGGCGTGTCAGTGGGCTTCTACGTGTTCGATCCAGTGGCGGCCGGCGAGGCACCTGCGCAGTGGATTCCCTTCGACTCGGCGATAAACGTGCGCGCGGCGGTCGAGGTGCTGCCGGATGTCATACGCACAGTGATCGCGCAGGGTGAGACGCTGCAAGTTGTCGATTTTGATCTGTCGGGTGGTGGACAAACGCCTGTGCTCACGCTGGACACCGCGCTGACCGCGCCGCGTATCTCGCCGAATGGGCGCTTTGTCGCGGGCTACGAAAACGTGACCGACCGCCTCGGCACATTGACGATCATCGATTTGCAGAACGGTCGGCGTTACCAGCTGACGACGCCGGAAGCCAGCACCGCTTTCGCGTGGCGCGAAAGCTAGTCGTATCGGGGGTTTCACCGTCGCCTCACCCCCTCGCCGCGCGTGCGTGCTGGCAGGGGGTAAAGCGCCTAAAACACAATTCACGGCGGGCGGGTTCCGTAGGGACGCAGCGCGCTGCGCCCCTACAGGGTGACCGCTGAGGGGAAAACGTCACCAAATATTAAAACTGTCCTGCCGTGAACCGAACGGAGAGAGGTAACAGTAGGGACAAGGCCGGCCTTGTCCGCTGTGAACGCACAGCGCAGGCGCTCCTACGAGACTGTCCTTGTGTAGAGACGCGATAGATCGCGTCCGCCAAACGCAGAAATTGCGCAGAAACACTCTGCGCCTAAACTTATGTTCGCCTTCCCCTTATTCATGTCCCCAACTCACATGCTGTCATATGCATTACTATGAAATGCACAAACCAACCCTAGTCAACTTTGTGCATAAAAATTTATGTTTTGTGCGACATTGAGCACTTCCTCACGTTTCTTATTATCAGAAGGGTTAAGTAACAGGATGAAGTGACATGTCCACAACTCGCTATAGTCCGGAACGTCAGCGCCTTGCGCAGACCCAACAGCGGCAGATCAGCGACCGCGCACCACGACCGATCACGGCCATGAATGGCAAAAAAGCTGCCAAAAAGAAGCAGCGTCCCCTGCTCGTTGAATTATTTGCGATTTTGCCTGCCCGCTGGAAAGGGATGCTGGTCGGCTTACTGCTGTCGCTCGTCCCCAGTTATTTGATTTCAATCAACACGACCGGAGATGCACGGCTACTCTCCGTTGCCCCACTCTTCGGCTTTATTCTGGCCGGACTGATCGTCGGCATCGTCGTGCAGAATTTTTCCGACAACTAGGCTTACGCTGTTCCCCACCCCTAAAAAATCGGCTGTACGCCGATTTTTTGCTTCTATCTGAAGTAGGTTCTCGAAACAAATCCACGAATGGATGTAGGGGCGCACCTGTGTGTGCGCCCGAAACCGGGTAGACACAGAGGTCTACCCCTCCATTGGGACTTTCGAGAGTCTACTTGAGCAAGGGCGAACCCGGGTTCACCCTGCGATCATTTCAGCACGCGAAACCAAATATCGGTGCGCACCACCGACTCGAACAGCCGGATCTTCTCCAACTTAACGCGCGACAGGTCGATGTGTTCGAACAGGCGCAGCCCGCCGCCGAGCAAAATGGGCATGATGCCGATGTGCAGTTCGTCGCACAGCCCGGCATTGATCACCTGCTGGTTGATGCTCCCGCCGATCAGCATAACATTCTGGTCGCCGGCGGCGGCCTTGGCCTGCGCGACCGCGCTCTCGATGCCATCGGTGACGAAGATGAAGCGGAGGCGATCATTGCTTTTGGGCTGCTTGGCCGGTACATGATGGGTCACCACGAAGATCGGCACCTGATATTCATAGCCGTCCGCGTACCAATCGGGATCACCCATCTCGAAGGATCGCTTGCCCATCACGACCGCACCCGTCAGGCGCATTTCTTCTTGCAGCACCTCCGCTTGAGCCAACGCGGCCAAATCCGGGTACAGCTGACTGACATCGCCCGTGGGGTCACTCGCAAAACCGTCCAGCGACAGCGTCATCCCGCCGATCACTTTGCCCATGCACAGCCTCCAATACTCAGGAATAGCTGTTAATTTAGCACGTTTGTTCCAGATCAGCAACCATTTGACGATTGAGTCGCTGCTGCCCTTAACCAGCTTGTTCGACTGCATAAGTGCGCAGGCGACTGGTGTTAAAAATACAGACACTGCCGCCCCCTGCGCCGTCACCCCCGTAGGATAGCGCCAGCACTAAACCTGAACTGTCGGGCAGCCAATGCAATCCGGGAAAGCTGAAAGTCCCGTCGGTCACATACCCGATATCACTCACATTCCGGCCATCGTTCCGGCAGGTCGTCACGGGAGCGGGGGCTTCATCCA
>CALKIA010000570.1 GCA_937988705.1 uncultured Chloroflexota bacterium
CATCGCCTTCGCGGAGTATGCGAATCGTCAGGGGAATATCGCCATCAGTGATAGACTTGGATCAGTAGTGCAGCGCTTCACGCCGCCGCAGTTCACGACAACGCCCTTTATCCAGTTCGTCGCGTGGACGCAGTGCTGAATAAGGACTTTTTGCTATGCAGACGCAACGTGTGCTTTCCATCACCTTCCATGTCGGACTGTTGATTCTGGTCGTTGGGATGCTCATAGTGGGCAGCAGCGTGCAAGCACAAGCTTCGGATCCCAACCGCTGCGTCGAAATCTTGGAGTATGGCATGGGTTACCGGCGCTTTATCGATACCCAAACTTCGCAGCCCTACATCGTTCTGCAGGAAATGGATTTTCAGGCGCTTTACGTCTCACCCGATGGCTCGACAACGGCGCGCCTTGATGCCTCTCCCAATGCCTATCGACTCCTCTTATTCAGCGAGGATGCAGTACCCCAAACGATCCATTTCGATAGTTTGAATGACTGGACGCTTATTCCAGTACATGATCGTCTGATCTGGTCACCGGACAGCAGCTCGTTCGCCTACTTTTGGCCAACGTCTACCGGGCAAGGCACAGTTTCACTGTATTCAGTGGACAACGCATCCGAACAAAGCATTGCGTTCACCACACCGAACCCCGACACCTTACGGATGATCGGATGGTCACATGATGGCCGCTATTTTGCCTTAAGCGACTCCGTCGATACCTACATAACCCGCTATACATTCCTGACGGCGTTGCCACTCGCCTTTCATACTCAGCGTTTGCCTTTGGGCCAATACAGCGCTGGCGTCTGGTCACCAACCCGCAGCGAATTTGCGACCCTGAAGGCAGTTGATGATCAGCACGTCGAACTCCGCATTACGCCGATGGACGGTGAACCAACGGTGACCCAGTTCGCTGCCTCACCACAGTCGTCTCTTGCTTGGTCAGCGACAGGTGATGAATTGCTGGTCACGAGTGCATTGCAACCGTGGACCTATCAACTGTTTCAACGTAATGATATGTCTATGCTGGGTAACTTCAGAGGCAGTACAACCGCGCTCTGGTCAGCCGATGGGACGCGCTTATATTGGCTGGCACTGACCGATCCTGATGCCGGATACAGTCTTGAATCGCTTGATATGGCCACCGGAACCACTGAAACTATTTTGCAAGGTATTCGAGCGGAAGACAGCGCCTACATCTGGGCGAACGCGTTGCTGAATGGAAACTTGGCGACGCGCACAACTGCTGCGCCAACGCAGGCCGATACGCTCATCGTGCCGCATCGTATGGCGGATGGCTTTAACCTATCGGTTGTTGATCTGAATACGGGCCGTGTCCGCAACATTCTGACCGGGCTTGCAATTCTTGACACGATTGGCAATCTCAATTTCAGTTTCGCGCCCGAGGGAATAAGACTTTATGTGCTTATTTATACGGTTGAACCAAACACGATTACACTGATCAACCTTGATACCTTGACTACGACTTTGTACACGGCGACCGACGCGGAGTTGATCAACTCTGTGCGTTGGAGCGATCCTTATCATCTTACTTTCGCTGCCCATGATGCGGAGACAACCCGTATCATGTCGCTGGACGTGCGCACCATAACAGCTATCGTGTGGGGTGAAACAACTTCATCCGAGTGGAGTCTCAGATTCTCGCCGACCGATCCCGCGCTGGCGGCGTTTCAAACACGTATCGACTTTCAGCAGGGATCGCTGCTGCTACAGCGGGAAAATGAAGAGACGGCGATTCTGCTCAGCGAGCATGCGCCGTATCGCCCGGTATGGTCAGCCGATGGCACGCGGTTGGCCTTTGACGATTATTCGTCCGGGCAGCGTGAAATCGTCGTCGCTAACAACGTTGGAGAAATCCTCACACGCACACCGATTCTTCCAGATGGGGAATACGGGATCATCGGTTTTACGGATTGCAGCCTGTAAATCAGCTTATGTCCGCCGCGATGCGCACCGTCTGCGTGTGGATCGCCACAATGTCGTCGACGTTTTTCGCGTAGCCGCCTGCCATCGCAATCGCGACGGGCAAGCCCGTCTCCCGGCACAGCCCCAGCACCAGCCGATCCCGTTCTGCCAGCCCCTCCATGCTCAGCGCCATGCGCCCCAGTCGATCCCCGTGATACGGGTCTGCCCCCGCCAGATAAACGGCGATGTCCGCGCCGCTCATGGCAATCGCGCGGCGCACGCCTTCCTCCGCCAGTTCAAGGTAGACCGCATCGCCTGTGCCGTCTGGCAGTTCAATGTCGAGATCGCTGCGCTCCTTGTGAAATGGGAAGTTCTTCGCCCCATGGATTGAAAACGTGAATACCGTGGGATCGCCCGCAAGAATTTGCGCCGTGCCGTTGCCCTGATGCACGTCGAGGTCGAGGATCACCACGCGGCGGACGCGGCCCTCGGCTTGCAGAGCGCGCGCGGCAATCGCGCTGTCGTTGAACACGCAGTAGCCCTCGCCGTGATCACGGCAGGCGTGATGCGTCCCGCCCGCCAAGTTGACCGCGATTCCCTCGTCGAGCGCCGTGCGACATGCCATGATCGTCGCGCCCGACGACCGCCGCGACCGTTCCACCATTTCCGGCGACCACGGAAACCCAATGCGCCGGATTTCCGCCGCGCTCAAATCACCGCCGACCACCCGTTCGAGATAGTCAACATCGTGCGCGCGCAAAATCTGCTCATCGGTGGCAGCGGGTGGCAGGAGCAAATCCCCCGGCGCGATGATTCCCTCGGCGACGATACGTTCGCGCAGCAGGCGATATTTCGCCATCGGGAAACGGTGATTGTCGGGCAGCGGCAGCACAAACGTATCGGAATAGAAGGCTTTCACACAATACCTCAGTGGGGTACACCGTCACCCGACCCTCAAAGGGTCGGGCTATGGGCAAAAAGCCCCGTGAACGGGGCTATCTAGACTGCTTCAGCAGGCTTTTGTCTTCAGACGGAGGCTTTGAGCCTCCGGCGCTGCACGGCCGCAGCGCTCTCATGCAAATCGGCTCCGCGCGCAATGTTTGCTCCCCTCCCTGAATTCGGGGCTGAGGGGGCGACACTTGATATTCAGATTGATCTGTAGGGGCAAGGCTTGAGGCTATTTCAGAATTGTTGAAATTGCCGAATCACAGCCCCTAACCCCCTCTCCCACGCAAGCGGTGAGAAGGGTAATCTTTCTCCCCTCCCTGAATTCGGGGAGGGGCGGGGGTGGGGTAATTGTGGGGCTTACCGATTCTGAAATGATTTCTTGCCTAGCCCATTAACGGGAGGGGCAAGCCCCTCCCCTACATTTTCCTGCTGCGTATCGAACTGTCGCTCCCCTCCCTGAATTCGGGGAGGGGCCGGGGGTGGGGTCTGACTGGCTAATCCCCGCCGCGATCCTTCCGCTTTTGCAGCAGCTTCCCAGCGATATTGCCTTCGTCCGATTCTTTGAGCGTGGGCGCACCGCGAATCGGCGCTGGAGCGCTCGGCGCGACCACGATCTTTTGCGGTGCGGGCGTCTCCCCCCCCGGCGACGGCGTCCCCGTCGGCGTGACCTGGGTCGCGGTGATCGTCGTCTTTTCCTGCGCGCGGGCTTTTGCACCCATCAGCGCGGAGACGCGTTCGGTGACATCCGGCACGACTTCTGGCGGTGACAACCAGCGGCGCAAGCGCGCAACGTCGCTCTGCGTGATAATCAGGCGGCGCACGGCGATGTCGAACGGCAGCAGCAGCACCGCGATCAGCAGCAGCAGCGGCGCGAGTGGATTCGTCGCCACCTGCGCCTGTAGATTATGTTCAAACGCGCTCGAGGCATTTTCCAGCGGCTCACGACTGCCGCTCGTGATCGCCGCCAGATCCGGCAATATCGACTCAGCATCGGCGCGCACACTGTATTCCGGCGAATAGCTCATCACCCAGCCGCCCGTTTGATTCAGCGCGCCTTCGGCTTCGCTCACACGCACAAAGTACGCGCCTTCCGCACCGGGTGTGAAGACCGCCTCGTAGCGACCGGGCGCGACCTGTTCCAACTGAATCCCGACCGCGCTGCGATCCGGGTAGACGAGCGAGCCGATCAGGTTTAACCCGTTCAGGAAGTTACCGTCGTCGTCGCGCGCATCAACCGTCAAGCGGGCGCGTTCGCCCTCCATCACAATCCGCGATTCGAGGTTTTGATCCGTCCCCTCGGTGATCGTCCAGCGCACCGTCTGGCTCCAGAAGCGCGCGAAGCCTTCCCACGACACCCAGTTGCCCGACCAGCGCCCTGAGGCGTCACTGGTGAACGCCACTGTTCGCCCCAAGCCATACTGCCACGCCGCCAGCACCGGGTCGCTGAACGGTTCCGGCCCGCGCAGAATCACCTGCGCCGTGTCTTTGGGCGTGGTCGCCACGTAGCCGAGCAGCGCTGGGGCTTCGTTGATGCCATCCATGATCGGACTGAGCGCGCTCAGGATCGGGTTGAACTCGCCTTCGATGATGTACGAGCGCGTCGCCAGCACCGTTTCCTGCGCGAAAATCTGCGGGATCGTCTCGACGGCGATCACCTCGTGATAGTTGCCACCGCCGACCTCCGCCATCTGGCGCAGAAAATCGACCGTGAATTGGCCAATGCTGATCACGGAGGTGGTGACGCCGTAAGTTTCGTTGAGTTCTTGCGTCAATTCGACTAAGCCGCCGGGGTCGGCGCCGCCATCGGTCAGCAAAATGATGTGCTTGCGGTCGGAGGTTTCGGCTTGCATCGCCGCGCCCGCCAGCCGCATCCCGGCGAGGATATCCGTGCCGCCGCCCGCCCGCAGCGACCCCACCAGCGACTGCAAGTAGAGTCGATCCATCACGGGCTGCACTTCGGCAATCCAGTAGCCGTCCGTATCGAACGAGATTACCCCGGCACGGTCATTCTGCTGCAAGAAATTGATCGAGCGGATGATCGCTTCCTTCGCCAGTTCGATATTTTCCACGCCGCTCGG
>CALKIA010000571.1 GCA_937988705.1 uncultured Chloroflexota bacterium
CATCGTACCCGCCGGGACGGCCGTGCCGGTTGGCGCGGTGCTGGCGGTGATCGAATCGCAGGAACGGATCGCAGTTGCTGCCCCGGCCACCCCTACCCCTGAGCCGGTCGTTGAGGCCGCGCCCCGTCGTCCAGCAATTTCGCCCGTCGCGCGGCGCGTGGCGCAGGAACATGGACTTGACCCGGCGGCGATCAGCGGGTCAGGGCGCGGGGGTCGCATCGTCAAGGACGATGTGCAATCAAGCGTTACGCAGCGCGACACCGTGCCCACCAAACCCCTGCGCTTGGATGTATCCCCCGTCGCCCGCCAGCTGGCACGGCAGCATCAGCTCGACCTTACGCAAATCGTGGGCAGCGCACCGAACGGGCGCATCATCAAACGTGATATTCTGGCGGCGGTGGTCGCGCAAGCGCAAACGCCAAGTCTCGCCACCGAACGGCGCGTACCGCTCACCCGCTTACGCCGCATCGCGGCGGGGCGCATGGCGGCGAGCAAAGCGACCATTCCGCACTTCTATCTCACGCTCGACATCGACATGGGGCGGGCGCTGGATCTGCGCGAAGCACTCAAACGCCGCGGGCAGACGGTCAGCATCAACGACCTGATTCTCAAGGCGACGGCGCTGGCGCTGACCGAGTATCCCACGCTAAACGCCACCTATGCTGACGGAGAACTGCTCCTCAACGAGTCTATCAATCTGGCGGTGGCCGTGGCGGTCGGCGACCGGGCGCGTCCCGAAGGTTTGACCACGCCCGTCATTCACGGCTGTGAAGCGCTCAAGCTGACCGAAATCGCCGCGCACGCTTCCGTGCTGGCGGCGCGCGCCCGCGAGAACAAGCTCAAGCCGGACGACCTGAGCGGCGGCACATTTACCGTGAGCAACCTCGGCATGTACGGCATTCGCCAGTTTCAGGCGATCATCAATCCGCCACAGGTGGCGATCCTCGCCATTGGCGCGCTGCAAAAGGTCGCCGTGTTCGATGCCGACGACCGCGTGCGTCCGGTGCAGCGCCTGACCGTCACGCTGAGCGCCGATCACCGGGCGACGGATGGTGCGGAAGCGGCGAGCTTCCTCAACGTGCTGCAAACCATGCTCGAAGATGCGTTTGTGCTGGTCGAGTAAGCTGTCATGAGCGCGCAGCTCGTCACGACACTGGGCGACCTCACCGCCGATCAAGTTGGGTGGATGCTGGCGCATGAGCACATCTTCGCCAACTTCTACGCCGACGATGACGCTGATGCGCCCGTTGCGCCCGTCATCCAGCGCTTACAGGCTGAACTCAAAGCTGTGAAAGCGGCGGGCATCACCGTCCTCGCCGAGGCGACGGCGGTGGGTGGAGCGCGGCGACCGGATGTGCTGCTGGCCGTGTCACAGGCGGCCAACCTGCCGTTCATCGCCGCGACCGGGCTGTTCAAAGAACCGGCCAAAACGCAGTGGACGCAGCGGCTCGGCGAAAGCGGTTTGCGCGACTGGCTGATCCGCGAATTGACCGAACACATGGACGGCGGCACGTTCCGCGCCGGTTGGATCAAGCTGAGCGTGACCGACTCCGGTGTGCAGCCCCACGAAGTACACCTGCTGCGGGCGGCGGCGCAGGCCAGCCAAGCGACCAACGCGGTCGTCGGCAGTCACACGGTCGGCGCGGTGCTGGCCAACGCCGAGCTCGACATCTTTGAAGCGGCAGGCGGCGACCCGGCGCGCTTCATCTGGATTCACACGCAAACCGAGCCGGACGTCGAGCAGCACGCGGCGTTTGCGCAGCGCGGCGCATGGATCGAATATGACGCGATTGACGAAGATCGCCCCGATGAGGCTTATCTCGACTTCATCCTGCGGGCCTTCGCTGGCGGCTACGCCGACCACGTGCTGCTCGCGCATGATCGCGCTGGCTATAATCCGACTCAAGTGAATGGCGGCCCATTCAAGCCGTATACGTACCTGCCAGCCCAGTTTGTGCCCAAGCTGCAAGCGCGCGGCATCGATGAGGCAGGCATCGACCAACTGCTGCGCGCCAATCCAGTGCGCGCCTATGCCCGTTAATCGCTAGCAAGGGGGAACCATGTACACCTATTTCCGTTCGCAGGGCTTTCGCACCTTCATGGTGTCCGAAGCGCCCTACTTCCTGATCGCTTTTCTGATCGCCAATTTCTTCTATAAGTTCCACAGCTTCGGTTTAGAACTTGTCGGCTTTATGGCGACGTGGTATGTCATCAGCGCGGCCGGCAATTGGGTCGTCGCCAAAGTGACCAAGCGCGGCGGAGTGTCAACCCAATTGTGAGTGCGGCGCGAACCGTCGAGATTCTCAGCACCAAATACTTTGATGACGCCTGGCTCGACCGTGTGCGCGGCCTCGCGCCCAACCTCCGCGTAACGCAGATCACGACGGAAAATCCCGCCGATGTGCCCGCTGACCTGTGGGCGCGGGTGGAAGTTCTGTACGCGTGGCAGGCGCTGCCCGATCCGGGGGTTGCGCCTAAATTGGGCTGGATTCAACTGGACACAGCCGGGTTTGACCATGTGCTGAAGTCCCCGTATGCCCGGCCAGAATCGACCGTCGCCGTGACGAATCTGGCGGGGGTCGCGCCGCCCAACATGGCGGAACACGCGCTGTTGATGATGCTGGCGTTCAGTCACCGTTTGCCGCTGCTCCTGCGGCAGCAGGGCGCGCGGCAGTGGGGCGGCGAAATGGAACGGCGGCGCGATTTCACGCCATCCGAACTGCTCGGCGCAACCGTGGGCGTGATCGGCTATGGCGCCATTGGGCGGGAGATCGGCCGCATCGCGCACAGCTTTGGCCTGCGGGTACTGGCCGTCGCGCCGTCGCCGGAATCGCTGCTGCCCAAGCCGCTGACGTATCAAGTGCCGCAGTTACTCGATCTACCGGGGAAAGAACCGGACGGCTTCTACACGCCGGATCGCCTGCTGGAGATGCTGCCGCAGTGCGATTATGTAGTGCTGGTCACGCCGCGCAACGCGTCGACGCTGGGCCTGTTCAATGCGGCGGCCTTCGCGGCGATGAAACCGGGCGCGGTGCTCGTGAATATTGCGCGGGGCGGCGTGGTCGACGAAACGGCGCTGATCGCAGCACTGGAGTCTGGTCATTTAGGCGGCGCGGCGCTCGACGTGTTCGAACGTGAGCCGCTTCCGGCAGAGAGTCCGCTGTGGGGCATGGACAATGTAATCATCTCGCCGCACATCGCGGGGCTGACCTCCCGCTATTTTGACGTGATTCTTGACATTTTCAGCACCAATTTACGCCGCTATCTAGCGGGCGAACCGCTGATCAATCAGGTGCTGCCCAAAGCAAAATAAGCTTGACCATCATCTTCGTAGGGACGAGGCATGCCTCGTCGCATAGGCACCAAGAGAAGCTATTTCCGGTATACCCCTCACCCCCACCCCTCGCCCACGCAAGCGGGGGGAGGGGAGAAATAGACGCTTTGGCTGTCTCCCCTCCCTGAATTCGGGGAGGGGTCAGGGGTGGGGTTGGACAAGGCAGGTCTTGTCCATACAAGAATCGAACCATAGGGGTATGCGCAGTCAGGTATTCGAAAGCGCATCCCGACACAAACTTGGAGTATGCAGCTATGAAAATCGTGTTGATTGGTGCGGGCAGTGCCCGTTTTACGCAAGGTCTGGTCGCTGACCTCATTTTCTCCCCCCAGTTGGGCCCCTATGAACTCGCGCTGGTGGACATTGATCCGGTGGCGCTGGAGGTGGCGGACAAACTGGCGCGCAAACTGATCGAACACACGGGCGCGGCCATCACCATCACGGCCTCAACCAACCGCAAAGCGCTGCTGCCCGGCGCGCGCTACGTCATCACGACGATTGGCGTGGGCGGGCGGCGCGGGTGGGAACAGGATGTGTTCATCCCGCGCAAGTACGGCATCTTCCAGCCCGTCGGCGACTCGGTCATGCCCGGCGGCATTTCCCGCGCTATGCGGATGATCCCGGCGATGGTGGACATTGCGAAGGATGTGCAAGCCCTCGCGCCGGACGCCTACCTGTTCAACTATAGCAACCCGATGACGGCCAACTGCTGGGCGGTGCGGCAGGCGACGGGGATGAACATCGTCGGGCTATGCCACGGCGCGTTCCGTGTGGAACGCAACCTCGCCAGTCTGGCGGGCGTCCCCGAAGACGAAGTGACGAGCGTCGCCATTGGCTTGAATCACCTGACGTTCTTCACCAAGCTGTATCATCACGGGCGCGACCTGATGCCGACGCTGCACGAAAAGGCCGCTGCCATGCTCAGCGACCCGGCGCAGCAGAACTTCCCACTGGCGGGCAACAACTTCGACGATCACCCGATGGCTGCCAGCCCGTTCTCGTGGTCGCTGTTCGAAGCGTACGGCGCGTATCCGTCGGCGAATGATCGCCATGTGACCGAATTTTTCCCGGAACGCTTCCCCGGTGGCCAGTACTACGGGCGCACGCTCGGCGTGGATGCCTACTCGCTGGAAGATGCCATCCGCATCTGGGGCGACGAAGTCTACGAAGAGATGCGCGCGCAGGCCAACGGCGAAAAACCGCTGAGTGAAGACCTGCTCAAGCGGCGCGTGGGCGAACACGAACAACTGCTGCAAATCATGCAGTCGATTGAGTGGGATGAGCGCAAAATCTTCTATGCGAACCTGCCGAACGAGGGCGCGATCCCCAATTTGCCGCCGGACGCCGTGCTGGAGTTCCCGTGCGTGGCGATGGCGGGGGGTCTGCACGCCATCCACTTCGACGACTTCCCCGACGCGCTGGCAGCCGTGCTGATCCGCAAGATCGCCGCGAACCAGCTCACGGTCGAAGCGGCGCTGACGGGCAGTCGTGAACTGTTCACCGAAGCGCTGCTCGTGGACGGCGGCGTAACCGATCGGCTTGTGGCAAATCGCCTGCGTGACGAAATGCTCGAAGCGCACCGCGCCCATTTGCCGAACTTCTTCCCGGCGGGGT
>CALKIA010000572.1 GCA_937988705.1 uncultured Chloroflexota bacterium
ATGCGCGCTCAATATTGACGTGGTGCGGCGCATGTTAGCGCTGATTGAGCGCCTCGATCAGGTGGAAATGCAGCGGCTTTTGGACAAACAAGATGTCATTCAGGCACAGCGGCTCATTCAGACCCTGCTGCTGTCGTGATGCGCTTGGTGGCGAGATACGAGAGCGATGGAGGTGACAAGACAGATAGACGGTAGGCGAAATCGTTTTTCGGCAGCAAGTTCGGGCAGCGACAGTAGTTTTCTCAGGAAAATAAGGAGTTTACAACCCATGCTTAAGAGTCTTCGTTTTCTGTTCATCCTCGCGCTGATGCTGAGCGCCTTCGGTTTTGCTTTCGCCCAGGAAGAACTGCCCCCGCTCGATTCCGATACGGAACCGGATCGGATTGAATGGTCGCAGTTGGAAGCGGAATTCGGCGCCGTCCCGACGTTTGATACGCAGGTGCGTGTCGGCGCCGTCGCCAAGACGCTGATCAATGAATACTGGCGTCTGCTCGGTGAAGGCTACACGAATGCCGGCGAACGCTTTGGCGTCGATGTCATCCTGCAAGCCGCACAGAATGAATCTGATCAGCTCGGTCAGCTCGCGATTGCCGAAGCCATGCTCACCCTCGGCTTCAACACGCTGTTGGTCTCCCCGCAGTCGGACGCCAACCTGATCCCGGCAGTCGACCAGGCGGCGGAACTTGGCATCCCGGTCATCAACGTGAACGACGCGGTCATTTCGACGGCGGAACACTATGTTGGCAACGTCCAGCGCGATAACGGCGTGCGCGCCGCTCGCTGGTTCATCGAAAATGTGCCGGATGGCGGCAAGGTTGCGGTCATCGAAGGTCAGGCGGGCGTGTACGCGGCTGGTCAGCGGACCGAAGGCTTCACCGTGACCATCACGACGGAAACAGATGCCTTTGAAGTCGTCGCCAGCGTCCCCGCTAACTGGGATCGTCAGTTGGCGTATGACACCGCGGCCACCATTTTGCAGCAGCACCCCGACCTCGTCGGCTTCTATTGCAACAATGACGGCATGGCGCTCGGCGTCGTCGAAGCGGTCAAGGCGGCGGGTCTGTTGGACCAGGTCGCGGTGATCGGCACGGACGGCATCAGCGATGCGTACGCCTCCATTCTGGCGGGCGAACTGACCGGTACGGTCGACTCCTTCCCGGTTCTGACGGGTGAGGTCGCCCTCGAAGTTGCGCTCCGTCTGCTCGGTGGGCAGGAACTCCCGCGCGTCGTCTCGACGCCGCAGGCGCTCATCACGCTGGAAAACTTCGAACGCTACTATGGCGAAGGTGCGGACACCCGCGCGGCGCTCATCGAAGATGCCGAAATGGCAGCGGGCAGCTAAGCTTAACCTCGTAAAGCTGGGACGCGCACGTGCGCGTCCCAGTCAGTGCCCGGACGAAGGAACGCACCATGCCAGCTGGACAGCCATATCTGCTCGAACTCGACAACATCACGAAATCATTCCCCGGGGTACAGGCGCTGAAGAAGGTCTCGCTGCGTGTACAGCGCGGGGAAGTCCATGCGCTGGTCGGTGAAAATGGCGCGGGCAAAAGTACCCTCTTGAAAATCCTGTTCGGCGTGTACCAGCCGGACAGTGGAACCATCCATATCGACGGCAAACCCGTCCAGATCCACGACCCCAAAAGCGCGTATCGGGCGGGCATCGCCATGATCCATCAGGAATTGCAGCAGATTCCCGAACTGGACGCGACCCAAAATATCTTTCTTGGTCAAACGCTGACCCGTTATGGTGTGTTTAAAGATACGGCGCAAATGCGACGCACAGCCCGTGAACTGCTCATGCGCCTGAACGTCGATATTGATGTGACCACTTCAGTCAACAAATTGAGCATCGCGCAGCGTCAATTGATCGAAATTGCGCGCGCGCTGCTCGGCAATGCCCGCATTATTGCGATGGACGAACCGACTTCCAGCCTGACGCCGAAAGAATTTGATGTGCTGGTGCGCGTCATCGGCGATTTGCAGGCGAATGGCGTGGGGATCATCTACGTGTCGCATCGCTTACACGAGATTTTCCAACTGGCGAGCCGCGCGACTGTGCTCCGCGACGGGGAACTGGTGGGCGAGGTCGACGTCAATAACGTCCGCGAGGATGAGATCGTCAGCATGATGGTGGGGCGCAAAACGACCGAAAGCCGGCATATGACGTACCGGCAGGAACAAACGGTGCTGCGCGTCCGTGACCTGTGCTGGCGAACCAAAGTCCGCGATGTGTCCTTCGATCTGCACCGTGGTGAAATCCTCGGCATTGCCGGGTTAGTCGGCGCGGGGCGCACCGAATTGATGCACTTGATCGCGGGGCTGCATCCGCCGACCAGCGGCACGATTGAGCTGAACGGGCAGCTGATGACCTTCCATTCGCCCCGGCAGGCGATTCGCGCAGGCATCGGCATGCTGCCCGAAGATCGCAAGCGTTCCGGGATTATTCCCCTGCTGCCCGTGTTGGCGAACACCTCGCTGCCGGTCATCGAGAAGTACACCCGGTTGGGGATCATCGGCAACCGGAAGCGGCGGGCGGATGTCACCCGACTGGCTGAGCAGGTCAATCTGCGTCCGCGCAACATTGACCGCCCGATTCGCTATTTCAGCGGTGGCAATCAGCAGAAGGCGATTCTTAGCCGCTGGTTGAACGCGAACAGCGAAATTCTGATCTTCGACGAGCCGACGCGCGGGATTGACGTTGGGGCGAAGCAGGAAATCTATCAACTGATGGAAGCGCTGGCGCAGCAGGGTAAAGCGATCCTCATGGTGTCATCAGAACTGCCAGAAATTCTGCGCCTGAGTGATCGCGTACTGGTGATGAGCGCCGGACGTGCGGCGGCCATCCTGGAGCGGGCACAGGCCAACGAAGAGACGATCATGCGCCACGCCATTAGTAAACAATCATGAAAACGAATCGTCAAGTAGCGAATGAGGCCCAGATGGCATCCGTAGACATTCAGCCGGAAACGTCAGCACCGGTCGTGCGCCGCATCAGCCTGCGGGACAATGTGCGCGATGCCGGAACTCTGATCGGTTTGATCGTGATTTTCGTCTTTTTCTCGACGCAATCGCCGGTCTTCCTGACCGAAGCCAACCTGATCAACATCCTGCAATCCTCGGCGATCAATGCGTGTATCGCGCTGGGGATGACGCTCGTCATTATTGCGGGCGGCATCGATCTGTCGGTGGGGCCGACGGCCGCCGTCGCGGCGGTGTTCACCGCGACGTTTATGTTCGATGGCATGGCGGTCATCCCGGCGGTCGTGATTGGGTTAGGGATCGGCGTGCTGTGCGGCGTCGTCAACGGCCTGCTGATCTCTCGGGCGAAATTGCAACCGTTCATCGTCACGCTCGGCACGCTGAGTTTGTATCGCTCGATTGCCCTGATCTTTACGGGCGGAAATCCCATTCTGTCCGTGCCGCCGGACTACCGCGCTTTCTTCAATGGGCGCGTGGGCAATATCCCCATGCCGGTGATTCTGGTGGGCGTGGTGGCTGTAGTGATCTGGGTCATTCTGCGCAAAACGCCTCTGGGCGAATACATGCTCGCCATTGGCGGCAATGAAGAAGCGGCGCGTGTGAGCGGCGTCCCGGTGGGGCTGACCAAAGTCAGCGCCTACGTGATCAGCGGCTTCCTCGCCGCGCTGGCAGCGCTCATTCTGGTTGGGCGGCTGGGCGCAGCCGAGCCCATCTTAGGCAATCAGTGGGAACTCGACGCGATTGCGGCGGCGGCGATTGGCGGTGCATCGCTGATGGGCGGCAAAGGCAGCATCGTCGGCACGGTGCTCGGCGCGATCATCCTCGGCGCGATGCGCAATGGGCTCACGCTGATGAACGTGCAGGCGTTCTATCAACTGATGGCCACGGGCTTGATCATTCTGCTGGCGATGCTCATCGACCGCCTGACGCGGGGGTCGAACAGCTAAAGCGCCCGATCCGGTCAATGCCGCGGGCTAAGCCAGTGTCTGAAAGACTCCAAAACAGGACGAGATATATCTCGTCCCTAC
>CALKIA010000573.1 GCA_937988705.1 uncultured Chloroflexota bacterium
GCGGACGCGATTAATCGCGTCCCCCACGCAGACCAACTCCGCTTGGCGCGGCTGTCTATCTCCCCTCCCTGAATTCGGAGGCATGGGGTTGGGATCACAGCTCAATGCAGAGAATCGCGATTCTCCAGAAATCTCCTCTATAAAATTACATAATTCTCGGTATACTCGTAATGTAAAGAGCCGTGCCTGACTAATGGAGTATGTGCAGTCATCATGATTGCTTCTTCGTGGTCGTACCGTCGGGTCGGGGATTTCGAGATCGAAGAACGGATTGGACGAGGTGGCTCCGCATCGGTCTTCCGGGCAAAACAAGTGCCCGTCAATCGCTACGTCGCCCTCAAAATCATCGACCTGGATTCGCAAGCCAACGCGCTAGCGTTTAAACGGTTTCAGCAAGAAGCCCATGTGGTGGCCTCGCTGGAACATTTGCATATCCTGCCCATTTATGATTACGGCGTCATTGAAGATCAGCACGCGTATTTTGTCACGCGGCTGATGCACCGGTCGTTGAGCGATATGCTGCGGCATGGCCCACTGCCCATCCCCACCGCCGCCAGGGTGTTCCTGCAAATTGGCAGCGCGCTCGCCTATGCGCACAGCCGGGGCGTCACCCACCGAGACATCAAGCCGAGCAACATTCTGCTCGATGAAACGGGCAACGCCTACCTGAGCGACTTCGGGCTGGCGCGGCGTGATTCCCCCGCGCACCTCATCAGCGAAGAAGAGTCGGGCATCATCGGGACGCCCAGCTATATCGCGCCGGAAATTCTCCTCGGCCAGCCCGCCGATCATCTCTCGGATATATACAGCTTCGGCGTCGTGCTCTATCACATGCTGACCGGACGCGTCCCCTTTGAAATCTCCAGCAGCCTGAACATCGCCAGCCTGTTTTACAAGCATGTGCAGCAAGCGCCTACCCCGCCGCGTGAGCTGCGTCCGGCGATTCCGCCCGCCATCGAACAGGTGATTCTGCGCGCGCTGGCCAAAAATCCGCAGGAACGCTATTTGACCGTCAACGACATGCTCACGGATTTTCAGGCGGCGTTCAATCTGCAGGGGCTGAGTTTCACTGTGCCCGCCGCCCGCCGCCTGCCCATCCAACCGCGTTTCGCGCTCGTGCTGGCGATTCTCGCAGCGCTCATGGTCAGCATTCTGTACAACGCCTATCGCCTGACGGACATCAACGTGCTGGATGACCACATCCGCTCCGGCACCACCGGCGTGATCAGCGATGTCACGCCAACGAACGATGAAATCGGGCGCGCCCGGACGACTTTGGGTGACGACGGTTACATCGCGTATCTGGCCTGCGGCTTGCACAGCTCATGGCAGAGCACACGCGCGCGCGAATTGAGCCAGATCGCCGACGAGCTCGGACTGCCGCTGCGGGTGTTCGATGCGCAGGGTGATATGTATACGCAGTCCACGCAGATCGAAACTGCGCAGATCGAAGGGGCGCAGGCGATCATCCTCTGCCCACTGGATTCCGAATTGGCGGGCGACATGGGGCGGTCGCTCGCCGAGCGTGCGATTCCGCTGGTGTATTCCCTGCCCGTCGATCATCCGTACGGCGTCAAACTGGGCAGCAGCGAGCTGACGAGGGGGGAAGCCGGCGCCCGGCTGATGGTCTACGCTATCGTTCAACTACTGGCCGGCGGCAGCGTCCCCGAAGTGTTAACGCTCGGCGACGCACCGCCCGCACCGCTCGACGACGAGCCGCCGCGCTCCGATCTCGCCCAGGCCACGCCCACCACTTCCTGATTTAAGATTTTGTGAAATTCGGGCGAGATGATTGGTTCTCTCGCCATCTTTGTTTACAATTCGCCCGTAAGTCGGATTTAAGTTTGTCCATACGCCCACGAGGCCGTGGCAGTTCGGCATTCTCGCACGGCATAAGAGTAGGGACAGCGGCGTAAAGCAGCGTGAAGTCATTGTGAGGGCAGCAGACGCGATAATGCAATTTAACTTATGAATACGGAGATCGTCGGGACAGCGCAAGCGCTGTCCGTTCACAGCGGACAAGGCAGGCCTTGTCCCTACAAACACCGTGATCTTCTCGTAAACTGCTTAATCGCGTCCCTACACAAAGCTGGTTTTTCTCATAGGGGCGCGGCATGAGCGTATTTCAGAATTGTTGAAACGACTGATACACGACCCCTCTCCCCGCTTGCGCGTGGGAGAAGGGGATCCTAACAGGGGTAGGTATTTAATTGTAGGGACGAGACATGTCTCGTCCTCTCGCTAGATCGATGAAATTCAAGGACGAGGCATGCCTCGTCCCTACAGGTTTCTCGTTCTGAATCGGTTCGTATTCAACCGGGCTAAGAATAGACCTTAAAAACCTACCCCTCGTAGGGGCTCCCCTCCCTGAATTCGGGGAGGGACCGGGGGTGGGGTCAGCAGGTGATTTCTAAACTGCGCCCGTCAGTTTGACGATAGACCACAAGATAAAAGGGAGACTATGGCTCAAACAAGACGCATGAACCGTCTGCGCGAAAACCTGATCGCGTACGCATTTCTGTCACCGGCCATGCTCCTCCTGTTCCTGTTTGGTATTTTCCCGGTCGGCTTCGCCTTCTTCGTCAGCCTGCACCGCTGGCGGCGTTTCCCCGGCGACTTTCTCGGGCTGGATAACTTCACGCGCGGGTTGGGTAGTTTCGCCTATGTGATCTTCTTCTGGATCGGCGTGGGCATCCTGCTCTATGCGCTGCTGCAAATGCGCAAACTGTGGCAAAAACGCGCGGATCGCTCGCTGTTTTACGTTCTACCGGGTCTCCTCAACGGCGCGGCGATCCTGCTGTTCATCAACTGGTTTGCGACGGTGCTCACGCCCATCCTCAACATTCCCCAACGGCTGCGCGGGCAGGAACTGGTGCAGGGCATTTTCGTGCGCGAACTGGTCGCCAGTTTCCAACTGCCCGAAGTCGTCGCGCTGTGGACACCCTTCCTGATTATCGCGCTCCTCGCGCTGTTGGTCAGCGGCGTGATCGCTGCCCGCGTACGTGGCGCTGACTGGGGCGCGCATCTGTTCAAAGCGACCACCGCCGCCTTCCTGATTGGCCTCGGCGCGCTCACTCTGCAATTGACGCTCACCGAGATCGGCACGGCCAGCGCCGATGTGACGCTGCCGACCCAGATCATCACCATTTCGGTGGGCGCGCTGCTGCTGGTCGCCGCCTACATCTTATGGATTCGCGGCGTGCGCTCCCACTCCGATCGCCGCTTCGCCTTCATGGTCGGCGCGGCGCTGGTGCTGATGGTCGGCGGCGTGGTCTTCGTCGGCGAAGTGCCGCGTTTGCTGGCCAACGCCGACCGCGAAGTGCTGCACACCTTCGGCATCACGGTGATGTTCGCGGTCGGCACGGTGCCGCTCCAACTGGGGATCGGGTTGGTGCTGGCCTATCTGCTGTTTCAGAAGATTAAAGGCAAATCGCTGTTCCGGTTGGTCTACTTTTTGCCCTACATCATGCCGTTCGTGGCGACTTCCATCGTCTTCAACCAGATCTTCTCGCAGCGCCCGGCATCGTTCGCCAATCAGGTGATCGGCCTCGTCGGCCTCCCCGACCAGAAATGGCTGCTGGAAGCGCGCGGCATCGTCGATCTGATCTTCGCTGGCAACGTGCCGGACTTCCTCAACGGCCCCAGCCTCGCCTTGATCGTGATCATGATCTACACGGTGTGGACGTATATCGGCTATGACACGGCGATATTTCTGGCGGGGCTGGGCAACATCAGCGGCGAACTGTACGAGGCGGCGCGCATCGACGGCGCGTCCGGCTGGGCGATCTTCCGCTATATCACGCTGCCGCTGCTCTCCCCGACGACCTATTTCCTCTCGCTGATCGCGTTGATCGGCACGTTTCAGGCGTTCACGCAGATCTGGATCATGCGCAATCCCGCGTCGCAGAGCTCGGTCGATACCCTGAGCGTGTACATCTTCGAGACGGCGCGCGCCACCGATCCCAACATGGGTTACGGCTCGGCGCTGTCGTTCGTCCTGTTCGGCGTGAT
>CALKIA010000574.1 GCA_937988705.1 uncultured Chloroflexota bacterium
AGCACCATCGTCTGATCGATGGCGCGCGCGCTCGTGCTGCGGCTGGCATTATCCAGCAGGGAGAGCTCCCCGAAGATTTCCCCTTTTTCCATGAAGCTGATGCTGACTCGTTCATGACTGCGATCCCGGATGAAGATTTCCACGCGTCCGCGCTGCACAATGAACATCGTGCCGCCGGGCTCACCCGCCGTGAAAATGACCTGACCGGGCATAAAGGTCATTTGTTCCAACTGCTGCGCCAGAGCGGCAAGCTCTTGATCGTCCAGCAGTTCGAACAGTGGAACTTCGCGAAGCAGATTGAGATCGATGTTCTGCATAGCGCCTTCCCCCAGACAACAAAAACGCCTCGTTCAACAAAGAGAAAGAGGCGCGGGATAAACAGAATTCGCTCATCTTCCAGACCCTTGTCTGACGGAATTAGCACCTTCCCGACGCTTCAGGGGTTGCCGCGAGATCAGTGAGCCGTTTCTCTCCCTCGCCTCTTGATGAGATATTCAATTGACTTCGAAATTGCATTGTAATCTATCCAGTGATACGCGTCAAGCGCCGCACAATGCGCTATACTGGAAGTAATGAACGGAGAGGAGTCGGTCATGAAACGTCATACGATCATCGCTGTATTTCCGTCGCGCGGTTCGTTGATTGACGCCGTTGAGCGCGTGAAAGCGCTGGATTATTTGAAGATCAAACACTCCGCCGTCATCGTCAAGGCGGACGACGGTGAAACCGTCGTCTTGGAAGACGACATCAGCGTGAGCGAAGGCAGCATCGCGGGTGGTACCCTCGGCTCGCTGATGGGGGCACTGGGGATCGCCGGTTTAGGCGCGTTCCTATTGCCCGGCGTTGGCCCGATCATCGCCATCGGTGCGGGCGCGCTGCTCGGCGGGCTGATCGGCGGGGCGACGGGTGGCATCACCGCCAGCCTCATCGATCTCGGCATCAAAGACGAACAACTCGAAGAATTGGCGGGGCACTTGAGCGCGGGACGTGTCGCGATGGTGCTCGATGCCGATGCCGAACCTGACATTCTGGCGCGTATTCAGCAAGATTTGCAGCCCTTTGAGGCAGAAATTACCACCGTGTAACCCGTTTTTCATCCCGGGGATGGCGCTGCTGTTCCATCCCCTGTGGCCGCTGCTGTGCGTACTCCCCCGGCGGAATCCGTGATACTAATCACATGGGAATCGGAAGAGTTCATTGTTGCAGCGCCCATAGTTGATGTATCCTCAACACAGAAAATCCGTTTGCAAGGGAATGAGCGATGTCATCTGAATTGGTAGTGGCGATTTTTCCGTCGCGCACGACCCTTACCAAAGCCCTCGATCACTTGATGGCGATCAAGGACCTCCGTATTGAACACGCGGCGATTGTTGCCAAAGCGAACAGTGGCGAGGTCATCTTTCTGGATGATGACATTGGACCGGATGAAGGCGGAATTACGGGCGGTACGCTCGGCGCAGCGATTGCGGCGCTCGGTGTGGCTCAGCTCGGCGCACTGGCGATCCCCGGCATTGGGGCGATCATCGCGGTCGGCGCGGCGGCGCTGGTCGGTGGCTTACTCGGCAATGTGACCGGGCGACTGGCCGCTAACCTCGTCGATTCGGGCTTCAAGCCGGATCAGGTCAATTCACTTTCCGGCCGTCTGGAGGCGGGGCATCCCGCGCTCATCCTGCAAGTCGCCGATGTGCAAGCGGTGCTCGCCCGCCTGAAAATGGAACTTCAGCCCTACCGCGCCGAACTTGTGGATCATCTGCGCGCTGTCGCCGCGGTGTAATCACGCATTTGCTAGTCGGAAGGCGTTGTTACGTCTCCCGACTACGATCTGCCTCCTCAAAACGCCGCTCAATCGGGGTATAATCTCTGTAATTCAGTTGAGCAGAGGATGAACCCCGATGGCGATCCCCGAAATTCACGCGGAAAATGTGAATCATCACGACGCAGAGCGTAACCCCGGTCTGCCGCTCGATCTCGGTTGGGTGCGGAGCGTGCGCGTCAACACCAGCGCCGCCGAGCGCCGCGCCGCGACGCTGGGGACGCGCCGTTCGGTCAAGAAGGACACCCAGGCGGCGTGGCTGCTGCGCGCCATCACCTGCATTGACCTGACCACGCTCTCCGGCGACGACACCCCCGGCAATGTGCTGCGCTTATGCGCCAAAGCCCGCAAACCCGTGCGGCAGGATATGCTCGAAGCGCTCGGCGTCGCCGACCTCGGCATCACGACGGGCGCGGTGTGCGTGTATCACAGCCGCGTTGCCGATGCGGTCAAGGCGCTGGAAGGCACGAACATCCCGGTCGCCGCCGTCTCGACCGGCTTCCCGGCAGGGCAAAGCTCATTCCGCACGCGCCTCACCGAGATTCAGGACTCGGTCGCGGCGGGCGCTCAAGAGATCGACATCGTCATCAGCCGCGAACATGTGCTCACGGGCAACTGGGAAGCCCTCTACGACGAGGTGCAGCAGTTCCGCGCGGCCTGCGGTGACGCGCACATGAAATCGATCCTGGCGACGGGCGAGCTCGGCACATTGCGGCATGTCGCACAGGCCAGCGTCGTGTGCATGATGGCGGGCGCGGACTTCATCAAGACCTCGACGGGCAAAGAACCCGTCAACGCGACGCTCGAAGTCAGCTTGATCATGACGCGCATGATCCGTGAATACCTCGACCGCACGGGCGTGAAGGTCGGCTTTAAGCCCGCGGGCGGCATCCGCACGGCCAAGCACGCCATGAACTGGCAAATCCTCATGAAAGAGGAACTCGGCGACGACTGGCTGTACCCGAACCTGTTCCGCTTCGGCGCGAGCGCGCTGCTCACCGACATCGAACGCCAGCTCTCGCACTACCTGACCGGACGCTACGCCGCCGAA
>CALKIA010000575.1 GCA_937988705.1 uncultured Chloroflexota bacterium
CTCACCCCGTTTCGCTGCGCTCAACCGCCCCTCTCCCAAGGGCGAGGGGCAAAGAACCGTCAGGTGAGATTGGCTTGAAAAAGAAGGTGATGCGCGTTGGCTGTCAATATTCGTGATGCACTGACACGCTCGCGTCACAGTCACAGCGTGCGGTGGGGGGTGCTGGCCGGGCTGCTCGGATTGGTCAGCGCCTTGCTCCCGGCGCCGATTTCGGGCGTGGGGATCGGCGCCGCGCTGCTGGTGGCCTGCGTCGTGATCACCCCGTACGCGGCGCTGCTGCTGCTGCTGGTGTTCGCACCGCTGCGCACGCTGATCGCCACTGAGGCACCGCTGCAACTCCCGCTCGACATCGGACAACTGAGCCTCATCCTATTGATCGGCGTATGGGCGGCGGAAGCGCTGATCAACCGGCGACGGCTGCCGCGCATCCGGTGGACGCCCGTGTATCTGCCCGTGCTGGGCTTTTTCGCCGCCGCGAGTCTGTCGGCGTTCAGCGCGGGGAGCATGAGCGCATGGCTCAACGAGTGGCTGAAGTGGGCGCAGATTCTGCTGCTGATCGCGATCACTTATGATCTCGGACGCCGAAATAACGGACGCGAGTGGATCGTGTTCGCGCTGACGGTCGCGGGAGTCGGCAACGCGCTCATTGGCATTTACGAGTATTTCGGCGGGAGCGGCGCGCTGCATCTGCTGGTGAATGGCAATCACTTTCGCGCGTTCGGAACGTTCGGACAGCCGAATCCGTTTGGCGGGTTCATGGGACTGCTGGCACCGCTGGCGCTGATGGCGGCGGGCGGGTATGCGCTGCGGCTATGGCGCAAGTGGCGGCGACAACGCGCCACAATCACGCTGCTGGATCTCGTCCCCGTGGGGTTCTACGGAGTCGCGTTCGGGCTGATGACGGTGGGCGTGTATGTCTCGGTAAGCCGGGGCGCGTGGCTGGCGTTCGCGGCGTCGCTCGGCGTGATGGCGTTCGCGCTGCCGCGCAAAACGAGCTACGGCCTCGCGCTGATCGGCGTGGGCGCGGCGCTGGGCGTGTTCCTGTGGACAACAGGGCGCGTCCCCGCGTCGATTGTGGCGCGCATCGACAGCTTCACGCAGGAAACATTCGCGATCAGCGATGTGCGCGGCGTGCTGATCACCAGCGAGAATTACGCGGTGATCGAACGATTGGCGCACTGGCAAGCGGCGGTCAACATGGCGACGGCTCACCCGGTGCTGGGCGTGGGCTTCGGCAATTACGAGGCCGCGTACCCCGCCTACAGCCTGATGAACTGGGAATTAGCGCTCGGGCACGCACACAATTACTACTTGAATGTTTTAGCAGAGACTGGCATGATTGGATTGCTCAGTTACCTAGGACTATGGGTGATGATCGGCTTGATCACCTGGCGCGCACGGCGTCACCCCGATCAACTGAGCCGATTCACCGCTGTGGGACTGCTCGGCACCTGGGTCTATCTGACTGTCCACAGCTTCACGGATAATTTGTGGGTGAACAACGTGTTCATGCACATGGGCGTGATGCTCGGCATCCTCGCCCTACTCCATCGGGAAGTTAGAGGACAAGAGAATTTAGGTCTATGACACAGATCCGCCGTATTGCCGTACGCAACCCACTCGATGCGCCGATCCAGATGATCGCCGCCCGCGTGGGCGGAGGCCGAGCCAAAGAGCTGGAACGTTTCCTCAAATTCGCCATTGTCGGCGCGCTCGGAGCCATCATCGACGCCGGGACGCTGTTCATGCTCCAAGCAACGATCTTCGCCCCGGTCGAACCGAGCAAAGACCTCAAGGTCGCGATTGCCAGCAGCATCGCCTTCATCATCGCCGTCATCAGCAACTTCATCTGGAATCGGTATTGGACGTACCCGGATTCGCGGTCACGCTCACTGCGACGGCAACTGGTGCAGTTCGTCGGCATCAGCTTCGTCGGATGGTTTGGGCGAACGCTGTGGATTAGCAGCGCGTATCACTGGCTGGGCACCATGCTGATGCCGCTGTTCCTGCCAGAAATTCGACTGCTACGACCCGGTTATATCCCCTCAGAAAGCGCCGAAGCGAAACTGGGCACGATGGTGGCGTGGCTGATCGGCGTGATCATTGTGATGGTGTGGAATTTCCTCGCGAATCGCTACTGGACGTATAACGACGTTACGTAGGGAGACCTCACCCCCCAGCCCGTCGCCAAAAGGGAGAGGGGTGGAAAGATAACCTCACCCCACCCCCGCCCCTCCCCGAATTCAGGGAGGGGAGAAAGACAGCGGCTCTGCAGGCCCGCGATTTACGGAGAGGGGTGAAAATAGCTAACCTCCCAGCCCCCTCTCCGAAAAGAGGAGAGGGGAAGTTAGATGGCCTCACCCCCGACCCCTCTCCCAAGGGAGAGGGGAGAGAGATATAAGGGCGGACGCGATTTATCGCGTCCCTACGATTGTTGAATTCATGGGTTAAGGTGAGTTCTGGATAGCGTTTCTCTCACCCCAC
>CALKIA010000576.1 GCA_937988705.1 uncultured Chloroflexota bacterium
GCGCAAAAAATTGTTCTTAAGTTGTGCTAATGCCTAGACAATTCGTCCTGTCCAGGCGAGCGTGTTATTCTCTGCCTCAATTGTACGTGGATTCACAAAAGAGGTTGCGATGAGCGCACAAATTATTGATGGACAGGCGATCGCCGATGAACTTCGCGCTGATATTGCCGCAGAAGTCACCCGTTTTCAAGCACAATATGGTTATCCGCCGGGACTCGGCGTGGTGCTGGTCGGGGAGAACCCCGCGTCAGCGCAGTATGTGCGTATGAAGCGCCGCGCCTGTGAATCTGCGGGGATGAAATCCGTCGGACACATCCTGCCTGCAACAGCAACGCAAGCCGAAGTCGAAGCGGCGGTCAAAGCCTTGAACGACGACCCGACCATCCATGGCATTCTCGTCCAACTGCCGCTGCCGCCGCACATTGACGAACCGACCATCCTCAGCCTTGTCAGTCTGGAGAAGGATGTCGATGGGTTCCACCCGATCAATATTGGGCGGTTGGCGATGAAAGGTCGCGAACCGTTGTTCACTCCGGCCACGCCGACGGGCTGTATGGTGCTGCTCGACCGCATGGGTGCAAAGTTGGAAGGCGCGAACGCGGTGGTGATCGGGCGCAGTAACATCGTCGGCATGCCCGTTGCACTGATGTTGATGAAAGCTAATGCGACCGTGACCGTGTGTCACAGCCGAACGCGTGATCTTCCGGAGATTGTACGCCGCGCCGACGTGGTGATTGCCGCCATCGGTCGCCCCAACTATGTGAAGGGTGATTGGCTGAAACCGGGTGCGATCGTAATTGATGTGGGCACGAACCAGATCGATGATCCGACGGCCAAGCGCGGCTATCGCTATGTCGGCGATGTCGAATTGGAGACGGCGAAAGACGTGGCGGGCGCGATCACCCAAGTTCCGGGAGGGGTGGGGCCAATGACGATCACGCTTTTGATGCAAAATACGCTCAAATCGGCCTGGCAATCGGTAGCGCCGACAACGTAGCAAGACTGGTACAGGTGTGCTAGACTTTTCGTCAATACCTCTCCACTTGCTTAAGGTTGGTCATGACGACGCTGCTGGTCAAACATATCCATACCCTCGTGACGATGGACAGCCAACGACGGGAGATCAGCGACGGCGCGATTTACGTGCGGGATGGCGTCATTGAGGCGGTGGGCACGCTGGCCGAGATGCCAGCGGAATCGGCTGACCGCGTGATTGAACTGCGCCAGCACATCGTCATGCCGGGGCTGATCAACACGCATCACCACATGTACCAGAGCCTTACGCGGGCGATCGCACAGGACAGTGAACTGTTCGGGTGGCTGCGGACGCTGTACCCGATCTGGGGACGCCTCACCAGCGAGGCCGTGTACGTGTCGGCTAAATTGGCGATGGCGGAATTGCTGCTCTCCGGGTGTACGACCTCGAGCGATCACTTGTATATTTTTCCGAACGATGTTCGGCTCGAAGACGAAATTCGGGCGGCGCAGGACATGGGGATGCGTTTCCACGCCGCGCGCGGTTCGATGAGCGTGGGCGAGAGCAAGGGCGGTCTGCCGCCTGATGAGCTGGTCGAAGGCGAAGAAGCGATCCTCATCGATACGCGTCGCGTAATCGAAACATTCAATGATGCCAAACGCCATTCCATGCTGCGGGTGGTCGTCGCGCCATGTTCGCCGTTCTCGGTCAGCCAACACCTGATGCGCGAATCGGCGGCGTTGGCGCGGAGCTATGGCGTGCGCTTACATACCCACCTCGCCGAAAACGCCAATGATGTCGCCTACAGCCTCGAAAAGTTCGGCGTGCTGCCCGGCGACTATGCCCGCGACGTCGATTGGGTGGGCGACGACGTGTGGCACGCGCACTGCGTGTGCCTGAACGAGCGGGAGATCGGCCTGTTTGGGCGGACGGGGACAGGGGTGTGTCACTGCCCCAGCTCCAACATGCGGCTCGCGTCGGGCATTGCGCCGATTCGTAAGATGCTGGATGCCAAAGTCAAAGTCGGCTTAGGCGTCGATGGCTCGGCGTCGAATGATAGTGGGCATCTGCTCGCCGAAGCGCGGATGGCGCTGCTGCTCCAGCGGGCGGGCGGTAATCCCGCGGCACTGACCGTGCGGGAGTCGTTGGAACTGGCGACGCTGGGCGGGGCGGCGGTGCTCGGCCGAGACGACATTGGCGCGCTGGCTCCGGGCATGTCCGCTGATTTCATCGGCTACCGTCTCGATACGCCCGCCTTTGCCGGCGCGCAGCATGACCCGGCGGCGGCGTTGGTGCTGTGCCAGCCAGGCAGCGTCGATTTTTCGATGATCAACGGGCGCGTGGTTGTCGCCGATGGACACTTGCTCACCATCGATCTGCCCGTGCTGTTGGAAAAACATAATCAGATTTCGCGTCGTTTGATCCGAGGGGACTAACCGATCTATGTCACTGGCTGAACGCATCGCCGCCGCTCGTGGCGATATCCCTGCGCATCTCGTCCTCAGAAATGCCCAGTTGGTCAACGTGTTATCGGGGGAAATCCATCCGACGGACATTGTCGTGCACCACGGCTATGTTGTCGCGCTGGGAGCAGGTTACAGCGGCGAACAGGAAATCGATCTTAAGGGGCGCTACGTGGCGCCCGGTTTCATTGACGCGCACGTGCACATCGAAAGCAGCCTGTGTACGCCACCGGAATTCGCGCGGACGGTGCTGGCGCACGGTGTGACGACTGTCGTCACCGATCCGCACGAGATCGCCAATGTGCTCGGTCTGGAAGGCATCCGGTTTATGCTGGAACGGGCGAAGCACGGCGCGGTTAACATGTTCGTGATGGCGTCGAGCTGCGTCCCGGCGACCCACATGGAGACGAGCGGCGCGCGCCTCGAAGCGGAGGATCTCGCGCCGCTGCTCAACAGCGACTGGGTGCTGGGTTTGGCCGAGATGATGAATTATCCCGGCGTAATCTACGGCGATAAGGCCGTGCTGGATAAACTGGAACTGTACGGCCAGCTCGTGCTGGATGGCCACAGTCCGGCGGTGACGGGGAAAGCGCTCAATGCGTATGTCGCGGCGGGGATTGCCAGCGACCACGAATGTACGACAGTTGAGGAGGCAGTCGAAAAGCTGCGCCTCGGCCTGACGATCTTCATCCGCGAAGGTACGACGACGCATAATTTGCGGCCGCTCCTGCCGCTCGTGACGAAGGAAAACCACACGCGCCTGTGCTTCTGCACCGATGATCGCCAACCCAGCAGTCTGTTGGACGAAGGCTCAATCGATCACATGGTGCGGGTAGCGATTGCTAAGGGCATTGATCCGATGCTGGCAATTCGGATGGGCACGATCAACACGGCTAATTACTTCCGCCTGCATCAGTTGGGGGCGGTCGCGCCCGGTCGCCGCGCGGACATGATCGTTTTCTCCGATTTGGCCAATCTGCGAGCGGAGCTGGTCTACCGGGGTGGGGTGCTGGCCGCGCAAGACGGTGAAGTCACGCACGTCAAAGCGCCGCTGCGCCCGATTGATCTGCGGAGTTCGATGAACGTTAACCGCAGTGAGGTGGATTTCAGCATTTCGGCGCTCAGTGCACGTATCCGCGTGATTGGTGGGACGGATGAACAGGTCGTTACCGGGCACAGCTTCGCGGATGCGAAAGTTGTGAACGGCTATGCTGTATCAGACATTGATCACGATATCCTGAAGATGGCCGTGATCGAACGGCACCGGGCGACGGGCGGCATCGGCAAGGCGTTTATCAGCGGGTTTGGGCTGCGGCGCGGGGCCATCGCCGGGTCAGTCGCGCACGACCATCACAATCTGATCGTCATCGGCGCGGACGACGAGAGTATGCGGGTGGCTGCCGAGGCGGTGATTAACATGGGCGGCGGGCTGGTCGCAGTCGATGGTGGCGAAGTGGTCGCGACGCTGCCGCTCCCGGTCGCCGGACTGATGAGCGAGGAGCCGATTGCTGAAGTGCGCCGGCAGTACGACGCGCTGATCGCTGCCGCGCATAGGATGGGCAGTTCGATGCAAGATCCGTTCATGGCGATGAGCTTCATGGCGCTGGAAGTGATTCCGAAACTCAAGCTGACTGACATCGGTTTGGTCGATGTCGAGCAGTTCAATGTCGTTGATTTATTCGTTTGACCGAGAAGGGGAGTCACGATCATGGCAGATGATCTGTTGAACGCGCTGCGAAATCTGGCGAATCGCTGGGCAATGAAGGCGCGTGATTTCAATCGGGACGCCAAGACGGAGACGGACGAGGTGAAGGCTTCTTATCATCGCGGCTATGCCGAGGGTTACTATCGGGCCGCGACCGAACTGGCGGCGCTGATGAAAGAACAGAGTGAGAAACCAGCGGCTGTCGTTTCACCCGCACCTGCTGCGCCGCCGCCGGCGGATGTCGTTGCACCAGCGCCGACCTATGCCGTCATTACGGTTGGTGAAGTATTGACGCTGTTTAGTTACGAAGGCATCGATCCTCGTGATATTGAGCAGCGGAAGGACAACACCTTCCGCGCCGTGTTCTCCAAATGGCAAAACACGATGGAGCACGAGCGAATCGAGAAGATGAAAAGAGCGGATAATCGGGTCATTATTCTGAGTTCAGGCCGGACGAAGGATACGAACGACCCGTTCATTGAATTTGCATTCAAGGGGAATTAGATGGTAGACGCGGCAAAAATCAGCGCGATCCAGTCTCGTGTGACGGAGCAGCGCGAAGACATTATCCAGTTCTTGAAAGACCTGTGCGCGATTCCGAGCTATGACAGCAAAATCCGCGACGTGTGCGAACGTGCCGCTGCCGAAATGCAGAAACTTGGTTTCGACAAGGTGTGGTTTGACCAGATGGGGAACATTGTCGGCAAGATCGGCGATGGCGAGAAGAAGCTCTTGTACGATAGCCATCTCGACACGGTCGGGATTGGCGACCCGGACGAATGGGAATGGGATCCATTCACGGGTAAGGTTGAAAATGGCGTCTTCTTCGCGCGCGGCGCGTGCGATGAAAAGAACAGCAGCCCCGGCATGATTTATGGCCTCGCGATGGCGCGTGATCTCGGTCTGCTGGACGGCGTGACGGGGTACTACTTTGGCAACATGGAAGAATGGTGCGACGGGATTGCCCCGCACGCGCTGGTCGAAGCCGAAGGTCTGCGCCCCGATCTGGTCGTCATCGGCGAGCCGACCAAGATGCAGGTGTATCGCGGGCACAAGGGGCGCGTCGAGATGCAGGTTGTGGCGAAGGGCAAGAGCGCCCATGCCGCCAGTAACTTCCTCGGCGACAACGCGATTTACAAGCTGCTCCCCGTGATCGAAAAGATCAGCAAGCTGGAACCGGAACTCGGCGATCACCCGTTCCTCGGACATGGACGCATCACCGTGACGGATCTGCATGTCAAGACGCCGAGCATCAACGCCGTGCCGGATGAGGCTCTAATCTATATCGACCGCCGCGTGACCTTTGGCGAAGAACCGCAGGCTGAGCTGCAGCGCATCAAGGACTTGATTGGCGACCGCGCCGACATCGAAGCTTCGATCCTGTTCTACGACGACCCGAGCTATACCGGCTTTGTTTTCCCGGTCGATAAAATCTTCCCGGCGTGGGCGCTGGATGAAAGTCATCCGTTCGTGCAGGCGGGCGTCAAGGCGGGCGATCTCCTGTGGGGTACGCCAGTTCCAACGGGTAAGTGGGACTTCTCTACAAATGGCATTTACTGGATGGGCAAGGCGGGGATCCCGAGCATCGGCTATGGGCCGGGTGACGAAATCCACGCGCATACCGTCATTGATCAGGTTAAGCTCGATGATGTCGTGAAAGCAACCGAGTGGTACGCACTGCTGCCGGGTTTGGTATAATTACGACTTATTACACTATCTAGGAGACATGACATGCAAACCGATTTGCGGGGTCGTGACCTGATCACGACTCAGGAATGGACACGAGACGAAATTGACACGCTGCTCGATGTGGCGTGGGATTTGAAACGCAAGCGTGCACTGGGCGAATCGCACGCGCTGCTGCGCGACAAAGTGCTGGCTATGCTGTTCTTCTTCACCAGCACGCGCACCCGTGCCAGCTTTGAAGCGGGCATGGCGCAGTTGGGCGGTCATGCGATGTTCATCGACAGCGAGACGACGCAGATCAGCCACGGTGACACCGCGAAGGAAATTGGCGAGATCATCGGCCGCTATGCGGACGGGATTGCCATTCGCCAGTGCGACTGGAACTTCGGCAACAAGTACATCCGCGAAGTCGCGGCCGCCAGCCGCGTCCCCGTGCTGAACATGCAGTGCGACGTCTACCACCCATTCCAGATCCTTGCCGACCTGATGGCGATTCAGGAACGCTTCGGTCGGAATCTGCGTGGCAAGACGATCAACGTGAGCTGGGCGTACGCAGCCAGCTACCAGAAGCCGATCAGCGTGCCGCAAGACCTGATCCTCATGATGACCCGCTACGGCATGAACGTCAAACTGACGTACCCGCCGGAATACAAACTGATGCCGGAGATTGTGGAACAGGCGCAGGACAACGCTAAGAAGAGCGGCGGCGCGCTGGACATCAGCCATGATTTCGACTATGGCTTCAAGGATGCAGACATTGTCTATCCCAAGAGCTGGGGTTCATGGCTCACTACAGAAGACAAGAACGAATCGGCGAAGATTGGCAAGAAATATACGGATTGGTGCACCGACGCGCGCCGTATGAGCCTCGCCAACGATGACGCCGTGTACATGCACTGTCTCCCCGCTGATCGTGGCATCGAAGTGACCGACGAAGTGATCGACGGCCCGCAGAGCATCGTCTACGATGAAGCGGAAAATCGGCTGCACGTACAGAAGGCGGCGATGGCGCTCACGATGCGCTAGGCAGTCATTTGCTGTTAGCAATTAGCCGTTAGCTCGAACCGGGCTAACGGCTTTCTCGTCCTTACCCATATGTCAACTGTTATTAGCAGGATTTGCTATGACTCTTTCCATGGTCGAAGTTGCTTACCGTTTGTTGAAAGAAGCTGGAACGGCTCAACACTACAACGACCTAGTCAGATCTGCAGTTACGCGTGGTCTCATCAATACTCAAGGACTTACACCCGAAAAGTCACTGGTTGCGGCGATTTCGCGGGAGAATTCACAGAGACTACAACGCGGCGAATCATTGCGCTTTGACTCACTTGGGGATGGCTACTATGGCTTACTTGAATGGAAACCCCTTGGCATTGAACGACGTATCCAAGAACTAAATCGGCAAACGCGTCAAGAACTCCATGATAGAATCTCGAAAATGCCACCAGCATTGTTCGAAAAGCTAATTGGCGAACTCCTAATTGCTCTCGGATTCGATGATAATACCGTGCAAGTCACTGGGCGCTCTGGTGATGGAGGAATTGATGTGGTTGGTGTGATGGATATCGAGGGAGTCACGCGTATTGATGTTGCGGTACAAGTAAAGCGTGTTGCTCGAAACATTGTTCCCGAGAAAATTCGCGCCCTGCGTGGATCTTTGATGCCTAATCAGCGCGGAATATTCATTACTACAAGTGACTTTACATCATTGGCGGAACAAGAATCCCAATCTGCTGGCAAAGTCCCGATCAGCTTGGTAAACGGAGAACAACTACTCGATCTTCTCTTCAGACATCAGATTGGAGTCGTGAGTCAGCAACACACTGTTTATGAACTTGCCGCAGACTATTGGGCAGAGATACCAACTGCAACACCCACAATGACTTCGATACAGAATAATCGAACATCATCGAAACAAATTCGCATCGAGTATCCGCTTGCCATCTTTGCACGCTATCACGGAGCACAGATTGAGGCGATGCTGATAGAGGATGGTCAAGTTATAATAGGTAATGAGAACTATGGGTCTGTGTCATCTGCAGGAATGGCAGTGACTGGTTGGAAAAGCTGTAATGGTTGGCGCTTCTGGTTATTCACAAGCCCCATCGACGGTCGCGAATATCTTGTTGATGTACTGAGAAGACCAGATAATTGATAAGTATTTTAGGCAAACAAAGGCAGGTTATATGGTTGGTAAATTAGCGGCGGTTGCCATCGGTGGCAACTCGTTGATTCTTGACCCGAAACGGCCGGATGTCTCCCATCAGTGGGAAGCGGTCGATGAGACGTGCAGCCATATCGCGCAGATGATCGCCGAAGGCTGGAACGTGATCGTCACGCACGGGAACGGCCCGCAGGTCGGCTATATTCTGCGCCGCTCCGAACTGGCCGCGCATGAAGTCCACACCACGCCGCTGGATTTGATCGTCGCAGATACGCAGGGCGCGATCGGCTATATGCTCCAGCAGTCACTGGATAACGCGCTCCGTCGGTTGGGCATCAACCGCACCATCCTGACGGTCGTCACGCAGGTACGCGTCGATCCCGACGATCCGGCGTTTAAAAAGCCGACCAAACCCATCGGCGGCTTCATGACCGAAGAGGATGCACGAAAGTATGAGGCCGAAGGCTGGAGCGTGATGGAAGATGCGGGACGCGGATGGCGGCGCGTCGTCGCTTCGCCGAAGCCGCTGGCGATTCAGGAAATCAACGCCATTCGGGCGCTGATCATGAATGACTATGTAGTAGTCGCCGTGGGCGGTGGTGGAATCCCCGTTACGCGCAACGAGCAAGGCGAATTGAAAGGCACCTACGCGGTCATTGACAAAGATCGCGCCAGCAGCTTGATCGCACAGACCCTCCGGGCTGACCTGTTCATCATCTCGACAGGCGTGGAGAAGGTTGCGCTCAACTACAACAAGCCGAATATGCAGGTGCTCGACCAGATGACGCTGACGGAAGCGCGGCGCTACATGGAAGAAGGGCACTTTGCGCCAGGGAGTATGCTCCCGAAGATCGAAGCCGCCGTCGAATTTGTGCGCATGGGCGGCCCACAGGCGATCATCACCGATCCGCCGAATCTCGCGCGGGCGCTGCGGGGTGAAACCGGTACGCGCATCCTACCAGGGTAAGTGCATGGCAAATGTTTTGAAACTCAAGTGCAGTGTTTGCGACCGCGAATACGGCCCGAACGAAGTGCAATATACGTGCCCGGTGTGCGGCGATGTCGGCACGCTGGACGTGCTCTACGACTACGAACACCTGCGTGCCACACTGGAACGGGATACGCCGCGTTCCGAGCGTTCGATGTGGCGCTACCGTGATCTGCTGCCGTTGAAGCCGGAATCGAGCGTGCCGCCGCTGCGCGTGGGCGGGACGCCGCTGTTTCAGTCACCACGCCTTGCCGCTGATCTCGGCATTGGCGAAGCATGGCTCAAAGATGACGGGGCGAACCCGACCGGATCGCTGAAAGACCGGGCGAGCGCGTTGATCATTGCGCGGGCGCTCGAAGCGGGCATCGACACAGTGAGCACAGCCAGCACGGGCAACGCGGCGGCGGCGCTTTCCGGAGTCGGCGCATCCGTGCAAAGTGGCAAGATGCGGATCATCATTTTTGTGCCGGCGGCTGCGCCCGAAGCGAAGATCGCACAGCTTTTGGTCTATGGCGCGGAAGTGATTCTGGTCGAAGGCACGTACGATCAGGCGTTTGACCTGTGCAAAGACGTGTGTCTGGAACAGGGTTGGTACTGCCGCAACACTGGCATGAATCCGTATACCGCGGAAGGCAAGAAGACTGTCGCCTACGAGATCGCTGAAGGTTTCGGCTGGAATGTGCCCGATGTGGTTGCGGTCGGGGTGGGGGATGGCAATATTATCGCCGGGGTGTACAAAGGTTTCTATGATCTGCTTCAGTTAGGGTGGATACAGCGGATTCCGCGCCTGATCGGTGTACAAGCATTGGGAAGTTCACCCCT
>CALKIA010000577.1 GCA_937988705.1 uncultured Chloroflexota bacterium
TACCCGTGCCATCCGGCACCTGCGCGAGATACAAATCCGGGCGCACAGCTTGCAGGGGCAGCGGTTGTCCCTGCCACACGAGCGCCAGCGCATCACCGTCACGCGTGATTTCTGCCGCGCCTGAATTCGCGCCGACATAGGTCCCGACATAGTAATCCCACACGCTGCGATCCGGTTCAACCGTCCGCACCGGCGCAGGCGCCGGCAGATCGAGCAGCGCATCGAGAATGTGATACAGAATCTTCTCTTCCTGCTTCCCCCACAGCGCCGCGTTGTTCGCCAGCATGATGACGGCTGTTCCCGTTTCCGGCACAAAGTCAAAGCTGCTGGCGAAGCTGCTGATGCGCCCGCCATGTCCAACGACGCGCACGCCTTTGTAGTTGTGCGAAGAGAGCGTCAGGCCGTAGCCGTCGTCCGTCAGCGAGGGGAATTTTGCATGCGGCGCGTGCATCTCCGCGACCAACTCCGGCGCGAGGATTTGTCGATCAGCGAACTTGCCGCCGCTCAGGTGCATGATGGCAAAGTTCGCTAAGTCCAGCACCGTCGACATGACAAAGCCGGACGGATAATGCATGCTGTTGTCCGCGTAGTGGTGATCCACGTAGAGATCGCCTTGCGCGTCCATATTGTGGGACTGCGCGATCGGGTACGTCATGGCAATCGTCGGATCGAAGGTCGTGCGCTTCATTTCCAGCGGGTCAAAGACCAGCTCCTGCATCAACTGGGTATACGGTTTGCCGCTCACCAGCTCGGCGATATACCCCGCCAGGTTGATACCCGGATTGCTATACGACCAGATCTTGCCGACCGGCGCGATCAACGGATAGGCGGCGACATCCCTATAGACGCTCGCACGCAAGCCGGCGGCTTCGCGCGAACCGTAGTGTTCGGCGTCCGTGGGCAGCGCGGCGGTATGCGTGAGCAATTTGCGCAGCGTGACCTCGCTCACCGCCCCCGGCACGCTGAATTGGAAATCGGGCAGCACCTCATCAATTGGCGTATCGAGTTCCAACTGCCCCGCTGCGACCATGCGCATAATGGCCGTCGAAGTGAGTGGTTTGCTGGTCGAGCCAATGCGGAAGATCGTCCCCGGAGTAACCGGGAGTCCTCCCTCCTCGATGCTCGTCACGCCGAAACCACGCGCGTAAATCAACTGGCGCTCATGGACGATGGCCAGCGCTACGCCGGGAACTTTCGCGTTCTGCATAGCGGCGGTCACTAACGCTTCCAGCTCGATCAGATTCAGCATAACGGCCTCGTGCTCAAAATGGAGAGAAATATAAGCATTCGAATTCTCGTCTAGGGACGCGAAACACGCTCAGTCTAGCACGTAAGCAATGTTTTGTGCAAATAGAGTCGGAATTTGCACAAAGATGGTCTAGTGCTTATAGTAATGCTCAATCACGATAGTCAACCAGCATGTAACCTTCTCAGTAGCGAAAGATTGAAGACTGATGTGGTGGGCGGCAGCACACTTTCTATGGAAGAGCGCATGATTGAACTTCGCGTCTTGCATACCATTCCTGAATTAGAAGCGGCAGTTGATCTCGAACTCAGCGTGTGGGGCCTGAATCCGCGCCACGCCGTGCCCTCCGCTCTCATGCATGTCCTCGCCCTGCGCGGCGGGCTGGTAATGGGCGCTTATGTGGACGAGCGTATGGTCGGGATGTTGTTGTCGCTGCCCGCGCAGGATGGCGACGAATGGATACTCTGGTCGCATATGACAGGCGTCCATCCAGAGTATCAGGGGCGCGGGATTGGCCTGGCGCTCAAGCGTCAGCAGCGTGAATGGGCGCTGGCGCACGGCTATCGCACCATTGGCTGGACGGTTGATCCTTTGCAGCGTGGCAACGCGCACTTCAACTTTCACCTGTTGGCGCACGACGCTGCGCTCTCCGCCTGCACCTACCACGTCGACTTCTACGGCGCGATGGATGACGACATCAACCGCGGCATCCCCTCTGATCGCATCGAAGCCCTGTGGCGCATCGATCAGCCGTGCCTGCACACACCGCTGCCCGTTGAAACCTACCCGCTCCTCTCCGCCGATGCCGAGCTGCGCCCCGTGCCCACCACCGACCTGATCAGCTGGGCTGCGCCCGCCTACACCGTCGCTCTGCCCCGCAGTCTGGATGCAGTCCGCAGCGCTGCCTCCACCGCCGGTGTGCTGGCGTGGCGTTTAGCGGTCCGTGAAGCGCTGCAAGCCGCCTTGGCGCAGGGTTATGTCATTGTGAATTTCCTGTCGTCACCTGACCTGAATGCTTATCTTTTACAGCGAACTGGAGACGTCTGATGAAGTTGTTCACCGCCAGCCTTGCGACTGAAACCAATACGTTTTCCCCCATTCCCACCGGGCTGAAAAGCTTTGCCATCACCCGCAAGGGGGATTACAGCACTTTCCCACCGTTCGCCGATTCGCCCGTCGCCTTCTGGAAGAAGATGGCCACCGAACGTGGCTGGTCAACCGCCGAAAGCATCATCGCGGCGGCCGAACCGGCGGGACGCACGCTCAAATTTGTCTATGAGCAGTACCGTGACGAGATCATCGCTGATCTTAAAGCCGCGCTGCCCGTCGATTTCGTGCTGCTCGACCTGCACGGCGCAATGGTCGCGGATGGCTACGATGACTGCGAAGGCGACCTGATCGCCGCTGTCCGCGGCGTGGTCGGCGCGGACGTGCCCATCGGCGTCGAACTCGACCTCCACTGCCACATTACACCGCTCATGGTTGATCAGGCGACGGTCATCATCGCCTACAAAGAATACCCGCACACCGATGTGTTCGACCGCGCCGTCGAACTGTTCAACATCACCGCCGATGCGGCCGCGGGCAAGGTCAAGCCCGTCATGGCGACCTTCGACTGCCGCATGATCAGCCTGTACTATCCAACGCAGGAGCCGGTCAAAAGCTATGTTGATGGGATGAAAGAGCTCGAACAGGAACCGGGTGTGCTGTCGGTTTCGCTGGGTCACGGTTTCCCGTGGGGCGATGTCGCAGAAATCGGCACGAAAACGCTGGTGGTCACCGACAACAATCCCGCGCAAGCGGCGGCGCTGGCCGAGCAGTTGGGGCATGAGTTCTACGCTATGCGCGACCGCGCAACCCCCAAGTTTTACACCATCGACGATGGTCTGGATGCGGCGTTACACGTGGTCGGTTCACCTGTCGTCATCGCCGATGTGTCGGATAATCCCGGCGGCGGCGCTCCCGGCGATTCGACCTACATCCTCCAGCGGATGCTCAAGCGCGGCATCAGGAACGCGGCGGTCGGCTGCATTTACGACCCCGGCGCGGTGGCACTGGCTTTTGAAGCGGGCGTCGGCGCGCACTTCGAACTGCGTGTCGGCGGCAAAATGGGCCGCATGTCCGGCAATCCGCTCGACCTCATGGTGACGGTCACCGCGCTCAAACCGCAGGCCGTCCAGCACTTCGGCGTCGCCCCCAACGAAATGACGATGGTCATGGGCGACTCGGCGGCGGTGCAGGTCGCGGGCATCGATATTGTGTTGTACTCCAACCGCACCCAAACGTTCAGCCCGGAAGTCTTCACCAATGTAGGCATTGATCCAGCCAAGCGCCGACTGCTGATCGTCAAGTCGACCCAGCACTTCTATGCGCGCTTCGCCCCGTTGGCATCAAAGGTGATCTACGTCAGCGCGCCCGGTGCAACCGCCCCGGACTTCAAATCGATTCCGTATGAAATTGCTAGCAAAGACCGCTATCCGATGATCGATAATCCGCTGGGAGTCTAAATCATGGTCAATCTCGAACAAGTGCGCGAACGACTATCCGGCATCGATGCGTGGGTGCAGTCGGAAGTTGATGCGGGACACACGCCCGCCGCAGCGATCGGCATCATGGCGGGCGGCGAAATCGTATACACGGCCGGTTTCGGGCTGCGCGACCGCGAACGCGGATTGCCCGTCGATGCCGACACTGTGTTCGCCATCGGCTCCTGTTCGAAGGCCTTCACCTCGTTCGGCGTCGGGCTGCTGGTCGATGACGGCAAAACAGCATGGGACACGCCCATCCGTGATGTAATCCCAGAATTTCGCCTGTATGACCCCATCGCAACCGAACTCAGCACGTTCCGCGATCTGCTTTCGCATCGTACCGGCCTCCCCCGTCACGACGCGATGTGGTACGGCTCGGAAGCCAGCCGCGCCGAGATGGTCGCACGCCTGCGCCACCTCAAACCGAGCGCGACCTTTCGTGAACGCTTCCAGTATCAAAACCTGATGTTCATGACGGTGGGCTACGCCGTCGAAAAACTGACGAACATGACGTGGGAAGACTTCACGCAGACGCGCATCTTCGACCCATTAGGCATGCAGCGCAGCCAGTTTTCTGTCCACCATTCGGAGCAGGACGCGAATGCTGCCCGTCCCTATGCCTATCGCGACGGCGGTTTCGTCCCTGTTCCCTTCCGTAATCTCGATGCGCTGGCCCCGGCGGGCGCGATCAATTCCAACATCGACGATATGCTGCGCTGGCTGCGGCTTAACATGTACGGCAATCCCGAACTGATCAAAGAGGCGACGCGCCGTGAACTCTACGCCCCGCATACGGTCATTCCCGATTCGCCCGCGTTCCCGTGGTACGGCAGTTCGGAGATCACGCACACCAGTTATGCGCTCGGCTGGGCCGCGTCGGCCTATCGCGGCACTACCATGATCCGCCACAACGGCGGCATTGACGGCTTCAATTCGTCGCTCGCGTTCCTACCGCATGAGGATATCGGCGTGATCGTCCTGTGCAACACGCAGGAGCGCGAACCCGCGGGTGTCATCATGTTCGGCATCATTGATCGCCTGCTGGGTCTCGACCCGATCCCGTGGTGGGATCGCTTTGAGACCGTTGCAGCCAAGGGACGCGCGGAGTTGGATGAGATCAAGCACAAGCTGAACGACGAACGCCATGCCGTCGGACCATCCCATCCGCTGGCCGACTACGCGGGCACGTATCAGCACCCCGGCTATGGCTCCATGGTGATCACGCTGGATGGAGATCGGCTGTGCGCTGTGTATGGCGGCCTCACGCTGCGTCTAACACCCCATCACTACGACCTGTTCCTCGTCGAAGTCGACAACGAGGAATTATTCTTCGTGAGCAGCTTCTTCAATAACGAATGGGGCAAAGTGACGCGCTTCAGCTGCCAGCTCGAACCCGCGCTTCCCGCCACCGAATTCGAGCGCGTCGCCGACGCATAGACCTGCACCGCTTGCGTAGGCGGATGAGGCCTGCCTCGTCGCTATCGTCATATCCCCTCTGTCTCCCCTCCCTGAATTCGGGGAGGGGCTGGAGTCTGTCAGGGGTAGGTTATTAATTGTAGGGACGAGGCATGCCTCGTCCTCCTTTGCCAGCATGGCCGTCACCG
>CALKIA010000578.1 GCA_937988705.1 uncultured Chloroflexota bacterium
TGTATTAAGGTCTCTCGTTCAATGCCTGTTCGATCTCTTGCCATGTCGCCCAAAATTTGAACCAACCACCGCCGCGCGATGTTAGAATGCTGTGGGTTAATTCGCGGCGGGCTTCAAGTGCAAGCTGTGGGTTGACGGTATCCTCAGTGGTTGCACCCCCTGTAATGCTCATGTGTTTTTTGTCGAATAAATAGTGATAATCGTCAATATCCGGCAGTAGCTTGAAGCGCAAATCCTGTTGCAGGTCTTCCGGAAGCTCACCGACAGGCACGATCTGTTGGGCGAATTCTTCCGGTGGGATGCTTGGGATCACGTTCGCCAATCTCTGGTTGGTCAGGATCGCCATCGTCGCGATAGTCTTGTGTTGCCCCACATGCTCCAGTGATAACCAGCACCAGCGCTGATGTCGATGGATCAGAATCCAATCGCCGCTGACGTAGGCCATCTCCCCGGACGCGAGTTTTTCGAGGAAAAGTTTCGCCTGCGGACTCCATTCCACCTCGCGCGGCAGCACAATTTCGCTTTTTACGGGTGGTTCGGTTTTGGCGGGCGCTTCTTTCTCCTGCGCCAGTTCCAGTGACCTGATCAGTTCGGGCTGCTGCCACTGGCGGGCAATCGTCAGCGCGAACGCGAGCGCCTCCGGATAGGCGGTCTCCTGGGCAAGATTGCGCCAAAAAACGGCATTCTGGCTGGCGATATAGGCGCGTTCATAGTCTTGTTGGGCAGACAGTTGCCGGGCCGCTTCCAGATGCGCCGTTCCGTCATAGGCTTCTTCGTCATGCACCAGCCCCTCGATGACCGGCATAAAGACCGCCGATAACGCCTCAGCTATCGGCGGTAAACCCCGTTCAAGCAGCGTTTGCGCGGCGATCAGCACCGGATTTTCGTCTGGCCATCCGAATTGAGGATGGCGCACGCGCTCGACCATGTAAACAGTATCGATGGCATGATTCAGCATCAACACATCCCACGCGCTTTGGCGGATAGCGGAATCATCGTCGCCTGCCAGCAGCGCCTTGAAGTGCAGCGCTTGGGCAGGTGCAAAGGCCGCGTCCATTTGAATAACTTCATGCCAGCGTTCCGTCAGGTTGGTTGGATCGTTGAGCGCCTGCGCGTAAACGCGATCAAACAGCGCCAGAACCGAATCGGGATCGGCGCTGCTGAAAGGTAGCTGCGGCAGGGCAGCGAACATATCTGCGGTTTCAGCGCGTGCGTTGTTAATGAAGGCCTGGGTGATACCCTCGCTATCGCCCAGCCAGTCGCTGTATTTCAGCACTTTCTCGCTGTAAACTTTGAGCGCCTGCTGATGTTCCAGCGGTGTATCAATTTGCAGAATAGCCGCCATCATGCGCGAGATTCGTGAACTGATCGTTCGGCAGCCTTCGCCAATATGCGAGATGCGGACAACCGGCCAATTTGCCAACGGCTGCCCCGGCACCACCCGCAGCGCCAGTTGATCGCCGCCGACATAGTAGGCGAATGCGACCACCCCGATGACACCAAAGCGCCCCACATAACGCGTCTCAACTGCTACTCGTGCCGAAAAATGAAACGACACGTTCACAACAGGATCCGTCGGGGTCGCTTCAATGGTTTCAATTACGCTGTCAATCGTGTTGAGATCAAGCATCGGCAGGCGCTACCGCTTGGAGCATAGCGATAAAGGTCGGTATCGCGACTTCGCCGGTTTCGCGATCACTGGCACTCAGGCTGTAGACCGTCCAACCATCTTCGGTCGGTGTCATCGCGACGAAATAGATATAGCTGCCGTCTTGCAACCCACTGAAACCAAAACCCAGCGCATCGCCCACCAAAAATTCGCCTTCTAGAGTGACTTCTTCCATGTCCTCTGTCAGGGTCTCGGCTGCCGCGCGCGCCGACAAATCCATGACTGCGGGCAGATCATCGGTGCTGGCCTCGAGCACAAACAGGGCAGGCTGCTCGGTTATCCCATCTTCGTTCCACCGAGTGAGATCGTCAGCATCTGCGAAGAAGCCCGTACCAGCAAAGGGGGCATCGTTAACTTCACTTACCGTCCAATCAAGCGGATAAGGCACACTTAAACCTAAAGCTTCCAACATGATGGGTTCATCGCCCAGAATGATCGGCTCGTCGCTGAACTGTTTCATTGAGGCTGCCACTGCCTCATACAAGGCAATGAACTCATCAGAGATATTCTCTTCGTCAGTCCCCATACCCAGAAATAGGTAAAAACCATCCATTTCCCAGACCGAACCTATACCCCAACGTCCGCTGGCGTTCAAGCCCGTGAAACTGGCGGCGCGCCGCCCCATAATGGATAGATTGAAATGTGTATCAACTTGAAGACTTCGAACAATCAGGGTAGTCACCTCATCCAGCGTCGGATCATAGTTGGAAAGCGCGCTGCTGATGGCAGTTTTGGGGGCGCTTGACAGCGTGACTGAACGACCTGAGGGCAGCGTGGCACTGTCATCGTCTGTTAGCGCTGCAAGGTCAGCCTCTGTTTCGGCGACCGCGATGCGTTGAGAAATATCATGAACCCAGCCTGTTGGATAAGCGATGGTAAAATTGAGTCCGGATACCACTAGGGTTTGTCCTAGTTCAAGTTCTGGTGGGTTATGGTCTTGCGCGCGGGCGGTGGAGTATAAGGGCATTAAGACGAGGGCAATTAGCAGCAGGTATTTTCTCATAGCGAACCTCGATTCGTCTAGCATAGTCGGATATGTTGATCACACTCGGGAGAGATGATGATGTTATCTTAACGTAAAGATGATTTGAATCCAAAATAATATTATAATATATGTCTAGAATTAGAAATTGGAGTGTGAGTCAGGGAGGGTTACGGCCATGTGTGGAGCCATTTTTGCGATCTAGACTGCATCTCCCGGCACATCTGAGATGCGCAGGCTTATCGTAAAGGTTTCGTATCGAATACAAACTGCTGACTATGCTGATTCGCTTTGCGGGCAAAGTGGTGATGCAGCGTCAGTTGCTGAAAGAAATCTGCGGGCCGACCTATGAAAAAGAGACGCATTATCTGCGGATTTACATGGGGCAGCTCCGCCATAAACTCGAAGCTGACCCGGCGCAACCGCGCTTCTTGATCACTGAGCCGGGGGTAGGTTACCGGCCAAAGGTGGATGAATGATCGTGTCGATGGTCAGTGGTTCGTCCTGAGCTGTCGTAATGGGCTGATCCAGCGTGATCAGTTTCACTCCAAGCTGTTGGCGTAACCACCAGACCTGAAATCGCCGCCAGTAGGGAATGCGACTGGACGGGATGCGCGCGAACAGCAGATCCGCGTTCAACATCTCGACTGCTTGTACCAGCGCGTCCGGTATCGAGATGCACTGCATCGGCGTGATGCTCAGCTCGACGCCGTAATCCTCAGCCGTAGCCTGATATTCCTCGAGTCTCAGCGTTTCGTGGCGATCCGCTGGCACATACCCGAAATCCGTTCCCAGATAGCTCGCATGGGGCATTTGCATCAAGCGGATTAGGACAATGCGTGCCGCGCTGTTGCGCGCTAATGCGCAGGCTTGCTGAACAGCTTCGTTTGTCCAGCGGGGTTCGGCAAATTGAACCAGTATGGTTTTCATGAGTGTACCTGTCATGACCTCAACTATAAGGTCATCGTATGCCTGAAGGCAGTCAAAGCGGGGACAGAAACGAAGGCATACCCGCAAAGGTTTCGTAAAGACGGACATGCCCTCGCGTGATCCTAGACCGAGGATTGCTGTGGTTGGTGCGGATGCCCATGTTCGGCGTCCTCTGCGACCTGATGATCGGTCGCGTGTTCAAAGGTGACCTTGAAGCCGGGCGGTAGGGGCAGGGCGTCCAGATACACCTGCTTGACGGTCAGCGCGATGTCATCGTCGGCTTCCATGAGTGCATCGCGTAGGAATTTATCCGTCGACATGTGCAGCAGGTTGTACGGGAACTGCGTCCGCAGCGCGCCGATGTAAATCTGGAAATGCACCTGCGGATACTGCGCCATGAAGTCCTTGAGGATGACGGTAACCATGTTGTAAAGGTCGCGGTAGGGGTCATCGACAGCCTCCATCACGCTCGAATCCCAGCCGTTAAGCTCGGCAATCTGCTGCGACCGCTGCTGGAAGGCCGCCGCGCGTTTGGCGTCCACGCCAATGTGAATGATCTTGACCGGGACGCCGCGTTTGACAATCGCGCTGACCACGCTCACGGCCAGCTTCGACCACGTATCACAGAAGTACACGGCGAGTTCGGTATGCTTGGTCGGGTCAAAGGGCACGGCGGTATGCGCGAATATGGGCGTTTCATCCAGCTTCAGGCGTGCCGCTGTCTCCTTATAGTGGCGGTGAATGCGGAAGAAAACCCACACCAGCGACGGGATGAGCAGGACGATGAACCAAGCGCCATGCGAGAATTTGGTGATGATGAACACGATCATCACGACGAAGGTCACGATTGCGCCCAAACCCGAGATCGCAATTTTGAGCATCCACCGCGAGTCATAGGTGATCTTCGTTTCCAGCCCGTAGGTGAATTCACCCGGTTTGAGCTGTCCGGCGCGCCAGAAGCGGCGCGTCATCCCCGTCTGACTGATGGTGAAACCTAAGAATACGCCAATCGCGTACAGTGGAATCAGATTGGTGACAATTGCCCCCGTTATGATGACCAGTATCATGGAGCTGAAGGACAACGTGAGAACACCCCATGTAAACACCAGTCGTCGCCCGCGATACGTCAGTTGGCGCGGCAGAAATCCATCCGAACTATGCAGCGCGGCCAACTGCGGGAAGTCCGCAAAGGGCGTATTCGCCGCCATGAACAGCACCGCGAAGGCGCCGATAATGGTCAGCACATAACCAACATAGCCAAGCCCGCTTTCACCGTAGATGGTGCGCGCGATCTGGCTGATGACGGTTTCTTCATGTGACGGCACAGCTTGCACAGCGTTTGCCAGCACCGTAATGCCCATAAAGAATGTGATCAGGAGCACTGCCATGACGACCAGGGTCTTCGCGGCGTTTCTGGCACGGGGCTGTTTGAATAACTGCGTGTCATTGGAGATAGCTTCGATCCCGGTCAGCGCTGTACAGCCCGACGAGAATGCGCGGAGCAGGAGCAGGAGCGTGATCGGTTCGAGCGTTTCGTGCAGCGCTTCGACGCCCGTCACCGTTCCCAACGTCCCTGTGAGCAACCGGATAAACCCGATGAGCAGCATGAGACCCATTGTGCCGAGAAAGAAATAGGTCGGGATCGAAAAAACCCGGGCGCTTTCCTTGACGCCGCGGAGGTTGACCAGCGTCATGAAGGCGATGATGCCGACGGTGATCTCCACGCGCCACTGCGCTAGTACCGGCAGCACGCTGATGACATTGGCGACGCCCGCGCTGATACTCACGGCGACCGTCAGAATGTAGTCGGTCAGCAAGGCCGCCCCGGTGACCTGCGCCAGTTCTTCGCCGAGATTCTCTTTAGCGACGCGATAGCCGCCGCCGCCCGCCGGATTGGAAAATATCGTCTGACGATACGAAATCGTCACGATGCCGATCAGAAGCGAAATGCCGATAGCGATCGGTATAGAGATCGCATTCCCGGAAAAACCGACGAGGGTGAAGCCGGTCAATGCCGCCGTGCTGAGGATGATCAAGATTTCCTCAGTGGCGTAGGCGACGGACGAGAGCGCATCGCTCGCCAGCACGGCGAGGGCGATGAAATTCGGGGCGGTCTGATGAGCAATGTCGGCAGATTGCAGACGTTTGCCAATCAGGGTGGAGGCAAACTGCTCACGGAAATCGCGAATAGTCATGACGGGACTTGCTCCTTGTTCACTACGAGAGCAAGTGTACGTCCACTGCCGGTCAACTCGCCGTCAGGGATCGAGGCGGGGGCGTAAAGGGATCGTAAAAGCGACATCAAGAGGATGTAAAGATGCACCACTGCCTCTCAATGGGGGCGTAGCGTGGGCGGTCAGCAGGTTTGTTCGCCCCTTCCACGGGACTGATCTGTTGTGATCATTGGTCCAGATGGAAGGGATCAAAATGCCAGAGGCGCGTTCTGCGCACCAGACCTAGATGCTTTGACGGATGCGGGCAGCTCAGCGCGAGTTCTTTCAGGCTGGACAGTGCTGCTCGAACCAGTCCAACATCAGGCTTAAGCGGCATACCCGATGCTCAGGTTCACCCGTCCGCGATAGCGAGTGTCCTTCGCGCGGAAAGCGCACCATCTGCACCGGCGCACGACCAGCCAAGCGCACATAGCTGAACAACTGTTCCGCTTCGGAGATCAGGCAGCGGTAGTCGTTTTCACTGTGCAGAACCATTAACGGCGTTGTGATCTTGTGGGCATGCGCCAGCGGCGACCGTTCCCAGACCAAGGTGGGTACTTCCCACGGCTTCGCATTGAACTCATGCTCCGTTGGAATCGGGAAGTCGGTCGTACCATACTGACTGAACAAGTTGTATACACCACGCTCGGCGATCGCAGCTTTGAAGCGGTCAGTATGCCCGACTACCCACGCTGTCATGTAGCCGCCATAGGAACCGCCCGTCACCAGCAGGCGTTCCGGGTCCGCCAGACCGCGCGCGATGAGGGCATCAACGCCCGCCATGTGATCGGGAAAATCCGGTTCGCCATAAGCCAATCGTTGAAATTCCTGACCGTAGCCGTCACTGCTGTGGGCATTGCAAAAGAAGACACCGTAACCCCGTGCCGCGTATAACTGCCATTCGTGCCACATCTTGCTCGCCGGGTTCGCCATGATGCGTGGGCCGCCGTGAATATGGACGATGAGGGCGGGTGGTCTGCCCGCGGGCGCGTTCAGCGGTGGGATATACCAGCCTTGCACCGACGACTTGTCGTAGCTTTCGAAGCGGATTTCCTCGGTTGGTTGAACGATAAGCTGATCCAGCAGCGCTCGATTTACCTGTGTTAGCTGGACAGGTGTGGGTGCGCCGGGGGGTAGGTAGAACAGTTCGCCGGGCACGGTGGGCGTGCTGGCAACGTACGCAATTCCCCCGTTCTGGCCGATATGGTAGGCCTGAACCTCAATAAACGTCCCGGCGGGCGCGGCGATGACCGGTTCCAGTCCCGTTCCATCCGGACGGATGCGGTGCAGCTCGGTGTTGCCCGCGCTGTGTACGCGGAAGTAGATGAAGGCGCCGTCCGGTGACCAGGCCGGATCTGCTGCCGTTCGGTCGAGATCCAATGTGAGATCGTGGGCGACAGCGTTTGAGTCGAGCAGCGTCAGTAAGGGCACGCGGGTGTACTGAAGATCGTGAGGCACGCGGATGTACGCGATGTGCTGGCCATCGGGCGCGATGGCGGGCGAGCGATCGGCATACGCTTCTTCGCTCAGCACGGTTACAGATTTGTCTGACAGGCGCACGCGATACAGCCGATCGAGGCGCGAAGGCTCATCCGCAGCCGGATCGCTGGGGCGAAAGGTGATCAGTGCCGCACCGTCCGGCGACCAGATCGGTGAACTGTGCTGAGCATCGATATCTGTCAGGCGCGTTGGTCTGCCGCCATCAGCACCGATGACGTAGATCTGCTGGAAGCGTCCATCCAGATACGTCTTGCCGTAGCCATCACGGAACGGAATCCGCTTGACGATCAGCGGGTCAGAGCGCCGCGCTTCGGTCAGCGCCGCCGCGTCTTTGCGCTGCTGCGCTGCTTGTTTGTCGGCGGGCGGTTCATCGGTGACTCCGGCGGCTTCACGGGCGCGTTCGTCGCTGTCCAGCGGGGAAAGACAAGCGAGCATGGTGCCATCTGGCGACCACGCCGGCGAATGCGCGCCGTTGGGCAGCGTGGTGAGTGGGTAAGCTTCACCCCCCGGCATTCCCACACGAATCAGGTAGATCTGCGGTTTTCCCCCACGCGCTGAGGTAAACGCAAGCTTCCCTCCATCAGGCGCCCACCGCGGTTGGGTATCGGAGCTGCTGCGCGTCAACTGAATCGCGTCGCCGCCAGCACTGGGGACGAGGAAAATATCCGTCTTGTAGCGGTTCTCCAACTGGTCAATGCGCCGCTGCACATAGGCGATCCATTGGCCATCCGGACTGATTTGGGGATCTTCGATGTCAATGATGTGCAGCAGGTCATCAATGCTGATCGGTCGTTTCGTCAGACTCATGTCAGGATCTCCAGCTTACCCACGCGGGCGGCGATGCGCTGCCCCGTGATGCCGCTCGCATCCTGCTGTGCGAGTTCTACAAAGGCCTCGGTAATCAGTGCCGGATCGATCCAGCGGGCGCGCCCGGCTTCATCGTAGTTCTGCTCCGACATCGGCGTGTGGATCGACGCTCCCGGAGTCACCGCATTGACCGCGATGTTGAACTCCTTGCCTTCCAGAGCCAGCGATTTCATCAAACCCTCGGTCGCATGTTTCGCGGGGCAGTAGGCGATCTCCTTGATAAAGCCGCGCGTACCTGAACCCGAGGTCAGCAACACAATACTGCCGCCTCCGGCTTCGATCATCGGCTTCCAGACGGCTTTGCAGAGCTGAAAGCCCGCCTGCACAATGATATTGGTCTCTTTTTGCCACTGTTCCAGCGTGATTTCCAGCATTGACCGTTGGATGAGCAGGGCGGCGTTGTGAAC
>CALKIA010000579.1 GCA_937988705.1 uncultured Chloroflexota bacterium
GCAGGTTGGCGCGGGTCAGTGACTCCGCGGCGAATTCCGCCTGCTGTTCCATCTCTTCGAACTTCTCCGGCAGGATTTCCAGCGCGAGTTCGTCTTCCTGCAGCCACGCATGGAACTGCTCGACACTGGGGAGCTGGCCGTCTTTTTCGTAGGTGCGCCCGACGAGCGTCTGCTCGCGGAAGGGGATCAGGTAGAGAGCGTGGAAGGTAGCGAACACGCGCCGCGCCAGTTCCGTCCACGCCTCATCACGGCCCCAGTCGCGCTGGCGCAGGAAGTCGCGGACATACGATTGTCCGGTGGTGTCCCAATGCTCGGCGACAAACTGCGCTTCGTTGATCATGGCCTTGAGATCGGGCGGATTCACCTTGAAGGCTCTGACAGACGTGAGCACTTCATCCCACGACTTGACCAGCCCGGCGTAGATGGCTTCGATCACTTCGGGGGGGGCCGGCAGATGCAGCGACTCACCGGGTTCGGCAGCACACAGCTTATCAAGCGTGACCTGCAGCAAACGATCGGCGGCGATCTGCGCGCTCAACCACGTTTCTCGGTTGGGGTCGAGCAGCGGGACTTGCCCAATCTCCTTGAGGTACATGCGCACCGGGTCATCGGCAAGCGCAAACGTATCAAGGCGCATGCCTTCGAGCAGGAGGTCTTCGTCGACCTCATCCAGACCATCCTCGTCGCTCAGCAGATCGAGCTGATCGTCGCCTTTGGCGTCGATTTCGTCATACAACTCATCATCATCGCCGGCGTCATCCTCGAAGTCTTCAAATTCGACGTCGCTGGTCAATTCGTCCGCATCTTCTGCCGACGCCTTCGTGAATTCGTCCGTTTGCCGGACCTCTTCTTTTGTCTTGGTGCGTTTCTTCGCCATAACCTCACTCAACTGCGCTGTGACTGTGACCGACGATTCAACTCTGCATCAATAAGCCGCTTAGCTAATACAGAACCGTTGATTTGCGACATAATGTCGCCTTCATCTATCGACAAGAACAACATTTCCTGTCGTTCTCGCTCCAGGCGCGTGCGCCGCAAGAGCAGCACTTTGACGGTCAGGTCAACGCTGGCATCCACTGTTCGAGCAGAACGTTTATCCTGCCTAACCATGTCCAGGTCGGCGCCAAACGTGACACGACCGCGTAATTCCTCCCATTGATCGGCTAAAACGGCGTTCAGCTCGTCGAACAGTTCGGGCGGAAGATGAGAGCGAACATAAGCGGCAAAATCCATCTCATCCTGAGCAACTGCCACTATGAATAGCTGCATGAGGGTGCGATACGCTGTCCGGGTGAAATCATCCGAGGAGAGATCTGACAGGGTTGCTTGTAAGAGTGGGTTATCCCCGGCGAGTTCACGGAATTTGCGGTTTACATGATAGTACAGATCGGGCTGTGTGAACAGGATACGTAAACAATCCAGTTCTAAGGGCGGCTTATCATCGGCGTAGACGGGAGTCAACGCCATAGTGCGCTGCAAGATGCGCGGCGAGTCAAAATCCGGCATATCGTCGGACGAATCGACGGGCGCGCGCGGGGGTTCGGGTGCTGGCTGAGGTTTCTTAGCTACCTGTGGTTTGCTACGTTCGTTGACAAGGTCAACTGCCCAACCCTGAACCGCAAAGTGATCCAAACGGAAGGCGACTTCAAGTTTCTGGATATTGTCCAGCTTGTTCAGATCGTTTTCTGTAGCTACCAAAATCGGCAGTAAGCTCCGAGCAACCTGCTCTCGTTCCTGGAGCGACGCATCTTTCGACAGCGCCGCCACTTCCGCCGCGATCAGATAATCGGCGACGGAGGGCGCATTCGCGATCAACTCGGCCCAGACTTCGGGCGTCTCGCGGATGAGATCATCGGGGTCTTTCGCGCCGGGGACAGTCAGCACGCGCATTTCCACCGCCAGCTTGCCGCTGTAATCGGCGGTGAGCGTTTCGCGTGCGACCTCGACCGAGCGTTTGGTCGCCGTCTGCCCGGCGGCATCCGAATCGAGCGCAAGGATGATCTTTTTCGCCCACTTCGGCGCGATCAGCTTCAACTGCATTTCGGTGAGCGCCGTCCCCATCTGCGCGACAACGTTGGTGTACCCCGCCTGATGCGCCTGAATCGCGTCGAGGTAGCCTTCCACGATGACGGCCGTCCCGCTGTCGCGGATGCTCTTGGCCGCCAGATCCAGCCCGAACAACAGGCGGCCTTTGTCGAATAACGGCGACTGCGGCGAGTTCAGATATTTGGGGTTGTCTTCGGCGGCGAGGGCGCGCGCCCCAAACCCGGCCACCCGTCCGCGCTCATCGCGGATGGGGATGATCAAGCGGTTGCGGAAGCGGTCATAGACGCGCCCGGTGTCATTTTTGCTGGCAACGCCCGCGTTCACGACATCATCTTCGGTGTAGCCGAGATTGAGGAGCATGTCCAGGGCGTGCCGCCAGCCATCCGGCGCGTAGCCAATGCCAAATTGCTCGATCGTCGTATCGTTCAAGCCGCGCTTATTCCGCACATACTTGAGCACATCGCGCGCGTTGGGGGTTTTCAGCAGTTCGTGGTAGTAATCGCCGACGACTTTGAGCAGGCCGCGCAGGCGGTCAATTTCCTGATCGCGTTCTTTCGCTTCTGGCGACTGCGGTTTGAGATCGATGCCCGCTTCTTTCGCCAGCGCCTCCAGCGCCTCGTGGAACGACCAGCCGTTTTGCTTCATCACGTAATTGAAGATATCGCCGCCAGTCGCACACGCGCCGAAGCAGCGCCATGTTTGGCGTGTCTCATCAACCAGAAAACTCGGCGTTTTCTCATGGTGGAAAGGACACGGCGCTTTCCAGCGACCGCTGCCCGCCCGTTTGAGTGGCACCGTCTTGCTGATGTATTGAACAATGTCGAGTCTGGACTTGATATCGTCGGCGACTGACATCTGCGCTTATCCCGTTACATTGATCTGAGGCATCATTATAGGCTTGTCGACGCTAGCGGACAACCTCAATCGAGCCGTCCTAGGACGTAGAACACCGACGCGAGCGTGATCATCATCAGAATGATGACAAACGGCACACCCCACCAGACGTCAAATGACGGGAAGGTGTGTTCAAAATTCATGCCATAAAAGCCTGTGATCACCGCCAGCGCACCCGTGCCGATGGTGATCACAGTCAGGCGCTGCACGATCACATTCAGGCGGTTAGACGCCGACGAAAGATACAGTTCGATCGCGCCGGAGACGGTATCGCGCGAGGTGGTGATCATGTCGCTGACGCGGATCAGATGATCATACACATCCCGCATGTAGTAGCGCATCACATCCTCACTGACGAACGCGTTATCCTCGCGTAAGAATACGTTGAACATGTCGCGCTGCTGCCCGGTGACGCGCGCCATTTCGGCCAGCGCCCGCTTGATCGAGAACAGTTCTTGCAGCAGTTCCGGCGTCGGCTGCGCGATGATCGACTCGCTGATGTCTTCGGCGCGGTCGGACATGCCATCCAGCACAGGGAAATACCCATCCACAATGTGATCCGCCAGCGCGTACATCACATAGCCGACGGTCATTTTGTGCCCGTTGCCGATGCGCACATTGCACTGATGTTTCACCGCATCGATCACGGGTTCGTCGGCGTAGTCGCGCACCGTGACGAAATACTTCCGCCCGACGAACACGTCGAGTTCGCGGAACGTGAGTTCATCGGCGAAGGTGTTGATCGGGTTGAGAATCGTAAACAGGTGATCCGGGTATTCTTCGATTTTGGGACGCTGGCGCTCATTGAGCGTGTCTTCGATCGCCAGTGGGTGAAAATGAAACACGTCGCGCATCATGCGCACATCTTCGGGCGACGGATTGATGATGTCTACCCAGACGAAACCCGCAGTCGTGAATAGCGTCGACCAGTCCGGCGTCTGTATTTCGGTACTGAATCCGTTTTCCTGAAACTGGACGATCTGCATCGCGGTTCTCCACAGGTAGGGACACCCGGTTGGGCATCCGAATAATCAAACCGGACGCGCTAAATCGCGTCTCTACGCATGTTTGACGATTGCGCCCCTCCCAGAATTCAGGGAGGGGTTGGGGGTGCGGTAGATCTTTAAAACCCGCTTAAGTGGCTGAGATCGGCGCGACCAGCCTGCAGCGCGCTGATCGCTTGCAGCAAGCCGAGACGGTTATGGCGGATGGCTGGGTCTTCATGATTGACGAGCACGCCGTCATTCTTGCCCGTGCCAAAGTACGCGCTGATCGTCGGGATGATCGGCGCGAAGGCGGTCAGGAACTCATCGACACCGCCCTCGGGATTCAGCTTGGCTGCCGCCGTTTGATACGCGGCATACAACGCGCCCTCTTCCGGCTGCAGGAACAACGCCGGATCGACCGGGAAGCGTTCCTTCTCATTACGGGTGATGCGCACGCAGCG
>CALKIA010000580.1 GCA_937988705.1 uncultured Chloroflexota bacterium
TGCAAGTCGCGCTGTTCGATGCCTCGGAAGAGAACATCGGCTACCTGCGTGATGGCACGGTCTCGCTGGTCATCGCCCAGAAGCCCGCGGATATGGGCTACCTCGGCGTGATCGGTCAGATGGCGCATGCGCGCGGCGTCACCTCGATGCCCGAACGTGTCCCCACCGGCTACTTCGTCTTCACGTCGGAAAATGTGGATGATCCGGCGAATGCCCGCTTCATCTACAGCGGCAACTAACACGAACTAGCGGCAATGAATGTGCGCGCGGGCGTTCATACGAACGCCCGCGCGCTCTAGGCTGACCTCTTTATTAACCTCTCCAAACGCTGTAAGTCGACTGACATGCACGTTGCCAAAGGGGTATCAAGTTGAATGGTTCAAACTTATGAGGCAGGATAACCACTCATGGCAACAGCCACCGCGTCGAAATCTACCCTGAATACGCGGGATCGTCTTCTCGACATTCTCGCCAAAGGGTGGGCATACTTCTTTTTGCTGGCAATGGTACTGTTTTTTTCGGCAACCGGCCCCGGTTTCTTTAGCGTCAATAACTTTTCAAATATTCTGGTGACCAGCACGCTCGTTGCGCTGATGGCGATTGGCCAAACCTATGTCGTCATCACGTCGGGCATCGATTTGAGCATCGGCTGGACGGTAGGGTTAGCGTCGGTCGTCTCCGCGCGCAGCATGCGCGATCTGGTCAACGGTGGCATGGATATTGGCCCGGCCATGCTGCTTGGCGTGAGCATGGCGCTGCTTGTCTCACTCATCCCCGGCATCATCAATGGCATTCTGATCGCGCGCGTCAAAGTACCGGCGTTCATCGCAACGCTCGGCATGTACGGCATCGTGCGCGGCGCGGCGTTCCTACTCACCGATGGCCAGCAGGTGATCGGCAATTTGCCGGACGGCCTGCGCGAAGTGCTGCGCGCCCTCGGCAACGGGAGTTTGCTGTACTATGTGCCCGAGCAAGGATTTGTCTGGTTCGCTCGACCCGATAACTTACCACCCCAAGTCATCCGCGGTGTCGCGAGTCTGCTCCCGTATCCGGTGATCGTCACGGCGGTCGTGGTGGTGGTGTTCGCCTTCATCCTCGGGCGGACGCAGTTCGGTCGACACACCTATGCCATCGGCGGCAACCCCGACGCGGCGACACGCGCGGGCATCAACGTGAAAAATCATCTGCTGTGGATTTACGTCCTCTCAGCGTTTACGGCGGGTATTGCCGGTGTGATGCACAGCTTTCGGTTTACGGCGGGCGCGCCGCAAGCGGGTGAAGCGGCGCTGCTCCAATCGGTCGCGGCCGTGGTCATCGGCGGGACAAGCCTGTTCGGCGGCGAAGGCAAGATCAGCGGTGCGGTGATCGGCGCGGTCATCATCGGCGTGCTGCAAACCGGTCTGGTCATCCTCAACGTCGATTCGATCTGGCAGTTTATTGTCGTCGGCGTGGTGATTATCGTCGCCGTGCTGGTCAATCAGGCGCAGGCGGCGCTGGAAAGGCTGCGGACAACCAATGGCTGAGATCATTCTGAGCGCTACGGGCGTTCATAAACACTTTGGCGGTTTGATCGCGCTCAACAGTGTCGATTTTCAGGTCGAGCGCGGCGAAGTAGTCGCGCTGCTCGGCGATAACGGCGCGGGCAAATCCACATTGATTAAGTGCATCTCCGGCGTGTACCGCCCCGAAGGCGGACACATTTCGTTTGATGGACAGGACATCACAGGCCGCGCCCCCTCGGCGATCCGCGATGCGGGCATCGAGACGATCTATCAGGATCTTGCGCTGGCCGAAAACCTGGACGTGGGCGCGAATGTGTTTCTCGGTAAAGAGAAGAAAAAGACCATTCTGGGTTTCATTCGCGTCACCGACGACGACTATATGCGGCAGGAAGCTGTCAAAGTGCTGGATCGGCTGGATATTCACATTCCGTCGCTCAAGCAGCGGTTGGTGAATCTGTCCGGTGGTCAGCGACAGGCGGTGGCCATCGCCCGCGCAATCTACTGGAACGCCCGGTTGGTCATCATGGACGAGCCGACCGCGGCGCTCGGCGTACCGGAACAGCGTAAAGTGTTGGCGCTCGTGCGGTCGCTGCGTGACCAGGGCATTCCGATCATCCTGATCAGTCACACCATGACGGATGTGCTGGAAGTGGCGGATCGCTGCGTCGTCATGCGGCGCGGTCGCGTCGCCGCGAACCTGCCTAAAGGCCAGTTTGACGCGGAAATCCTCGTCAAACACATTGTCGGCGCGGGCGATTTGAGCGCGTAAAACTGATGGCTCTCGAACTGCTCACGTTTGGCGAGGCGTTGGTCGAAATCATGCGGACGGCGCTGGATGTGCCGCTGGCTGTGCCGGGGGAGTTCACCGGGCCGTACCCCAGCGGCGCGCCCTTCATCTTTGCCGTGCAGGCGGCGCGGCTCGGCATGCGCGTCGGGGCGTTGGGCTGTGTCGGGGCGCAGGTCGATGGGGCGATTGATGCCTTCGGGCGCAACCTCGTCGAACAGCTGGAGCTGGATGGCGTCGATACTTCTGCCGTGATCGCGCTGCCGGGCTATACGACCGGCTGCGCGTTCGTCGCCTACAGCAGCGACGGTTCGCGTGATTTCGTCTTCCATCTGCGCCACGCCGCCGCCGGTCAGTTGTCGCCGACTCTGCTGGATCAACCGAGCGTGGCGGGTTTGTTCACAGGATTAAAGTGCCTGCACATCATGGGGTCGTCGCTCTCCATGCACGCCGATGCGTTGGCGCTGGGCGCCTGCATGCTCGAACTCGCCAGAGCGCAGGGCGCGAAGATCAGTTTTGACCCGAACTTGCGCCCGCAGCTGCTGCCCCCGGCGCAAGCGAAAACGGTCTTCGCGCCGTTCGCCGCCGCCGCCGATGTGATCATGCCGACCGACGAAGAGGCACTGTTGCTCACTGGGGAATCGACGGTTGCAGCTGCGGCTGGTAAACTATTGGTAGGCAAGCCGGATGGCGTCGTGATCATCACGCGCGGCGAACACGGCTGTACCATCTACACACCGGCAGGGCACACGGATGTGCCCGGTTTTGCAGTAGCGGAAATCGATCCCACTGGCGCGGGAGACTGCTTCGATGCGGGTTTCCTCGCGGAATGGCTGCACGGCAAGTCGCCCGTGGAGGCGGCGCGTTGGGCGAACGCCTGTGGCGCGCTCGCCGTGACTCAGCGCGGCCCGATGGCCGGGGCGGCATCGACGGCACAAGTTCAGGCATTTATTCAATCGGCTCAAGAAAGGCACTAAACCGATGGCTACATCCCTCTCTCCCGGCCGCTGGCGCGGCTTGAAGATGACCAGCACCGACGACAACATTTTCACCATCCTCGCCTTCGACCAGCGCGGCAGTTATCGCAAGATGCTCCCTGCCGACATGAGTTACGAAGAAGCGGTCGCGATCAAACGCGAAGTGGTGGTCACGCTCACGCAGAAGACGAGCGCGGTCCTGCTTGATAACCAGTACGGCCTGAGCGCTGCCATGGAAATGCGCGGCGGCTGCGGTCTGCTGATGTCCTACGAAGAGAGCGGCTACAGCGGTGATGCGACCTATCGCAAGCTGATTTTCGATGATAAGTGGACGCTCGATAAAATCAAACGCATGGGCGCTTCGGCGATCAAGCTGCTGGCCTACTATCACCCGCACAGCGGCGCGCTGGCCGACGAGATCGAAGGTGTAATCGCGCAGGTGATTGCAGATGCCCACAAGCACGATCTCCCAGTGTTCCTCGAACCGATGTCGTACAGCCTAGATGCCAACATCGTCAAAGAGAGCGCCGAATTTGCCCGGAATCGGCCGCAGGTTGTGCGTGATACCGCTGAACGTTTGACCAAACTCAAGCCCGATGTGCTCAAACTGGAATTCCCGATGGATGCCGCCTATGATACCGACCGCAAGGGCTGGGAAGCGGGCTGCAAGGCCATCAGCGCGGTGTCGACGGTGCCGTGGGTACTGTTAAGCGCCGGCGTCGATTTTGATGTGTTCGCGGAACAGGCGCAGCTCGCGTCGTCATCGGGTGCGAGCGGCTGGTTGGCTGGCCGCGCGATCTGGAAAGAAGTCACCAAAATGGGGGCTGCGGATCGGACGACGTTCCTCAAGGATGTCGCCATCCCGCGCGCGGAGAAGCTGGCCGCGATTGCGAAGCAGTACAGCCGCCCGTGGACGGATTTCTACGCGCCACCGGTCAGCAGCGACAAGTGGTTCATCGATTATTAGGTGTAGGGGAGTGTTGGGAGGCCAGACCGAGGCTGCCTAAACAAGCGCACAAACACCCCGAATGAGACGCTGTTGTAGGGACAAGGCATGCCTTGTCCTTTTTGTTACCTCTCCAGAATTCAGGACGAGGCATGCCTCGTCCCTGCGAAGATGAACCTATCGACCCCATAGCGAGGGACGATGCTTGTATCATTTCCCTCGTTACCCGCTCATTTACCCGTGCTGCGCATCCAGAAACGCCTTGATCACGGGGAGCGCGCTCGCCGTTAGCAGTTGCAAAAGCTGTTCCCCTTTGGCGGCGGTTGCAGATCGCGGATCGCCAAATACCCCGCTCTGATTGAACGTATCCAGTCGCAGCGGCGTCGCCCCAAAGGTCGGCGGGAACTGCGGATACTCTGGCTGTGCATGTTCCATCTGGACGGCGTCTGGTCGGAGCGCCAGCACCACCGACGTTTCGACCTCATCCGCATGGTAGAAACCCGGGGCGGCGGGCGTTGACGCGCACACCGCGGCGGCGGCTTGTTCAATGCCCGGATAATTCAGGATCATCGTCGGCAGGTTGTGCTGCGTGATCAGGGTGCGGGCGGCCTGTTCCAGCGGCGCGCTGTTGCCAAAATGCCCGTTGACGAGTATCAATGCCGTGACTTTTTGAGCGGCGAGCGCTGCGCCAATGTCGGTGACCAGCGCGACCAGTGTATTGAAACTGATCGAGATCGTGCCTTTCCACCCGGCGGTCGTCCACGTTTCGCCATAGGGCAGGGCGGGCAGCAGCAGTGCGTCGAGTTCGGCGGCAAGGCGTTCGGCGAAGCCCGTCGCCATGATTGTATCCGTGGCGAGGGCCAGATGCGGGCCGTGCTGTTCCTGTGCGCCGACGGGCAGAAGCGCCACTGCGTTCCCTTCGGCGAGCTTGCGCTCCACGTCAACCCATGTGGCCGTTTCCGTTCTCATGAGTCTTTGCGCCCCCGTTGATAGTGCTTGCCCAGCGCGGCCGGGTCATTAGTGCGGCGCACGAAGACGGCCAGCACAATGATCGTCAGCAGGTAGGGCAGCATGAGCATGAATTGGAACGGCAGTTGAATATCCAGAATTTGCGCGCGCAGTTGGAGCGCGTCGGCCACGCCGAACAGCAGCGACGCACCGAATACGCCGATCGGGTGGCGGCGGCCGAGCACCAGAATCGCCAGTGCGATATAGCCGCGTCCGGCGGTCATGTTGTCGACGAAAATGCTCGATGACCCAATCGATAGGAACGCGCCACCTAAGCCGCACAGCATCCCGCAGATGATGAGCGCGGCATAGCGCGTCCGGTTGATGTGAATGCCGAGCGTTTCCGCCGATTCGGGCGATTCACCGACGGCGATCAGGCGCAGTCCCCAGATCGTGCGGAAGATGCCGACCGCACTCACCGCGACCAGCCCATAGGCGATATATGCCAGCACATTCTGCCGGAAGAACAGCGGGCCGATCAGTGGGATGCTTTCAAGGAGTGGGATGGGCAGCGTGCTCAGACCTTCGACCTGCGGTCGTTCTGTGCCAACGGCGAAAAACGCGCGGTAGACAAAGCTCGTGATGCCCAACATGAGCAGGTTGAAGGCGATGCCAACGATCACCTGATCGCCGGCCAGCGTGATTGTGAAGTAGCCGATGATCAGCCCGAAGACGGCACCCAGCAGGAGCGCGCCTACAATCCCTAACGCCGTGCTGCCCGCGTAGTAGGTGACGACGAAGGCGGACAGCGCGCCGCCGATCATCATGCCCTCCATTCCGATATTGAGCACGCCTGCTCGTTCATTGTAGATGCCGCCAAGCGCCGCCAGCATAATCGGGATGGCGAGACGCATGCTCGCCGTGAGGAACCCCTCTAAGGCCGGGTCGACCACAATGTTCATAC
>CALKIA010000581.1 GCA_937988705.1 uncultured Chloroflexota bacterium
CTTCAAACTGTGAGGCGACGTAATCCTGCACACCGCGCCCCAGGCTCATCAGGCTGACCACCGCACCGACGCCGATGATGATGCCAAGCATCGTCAGCAGCGCGCGCATGCGATTGAGCAGCAGGCTCATCACGGCAATCCGGAAGCTCTCGAAGAAGCGCATCAGGTGTACTCCTCCGCCTTGCCACTGTAGTATGTCTCCTGAAAGATATTGTGCAGTTCGTGCGCTTCCGATGGTCGTTCGTCGACACCGGCCACCAGCGGTTGTCCGACCTTTTGATCGGCGACGATGCGCCCATCGCGGATCATGACGACGCGTTTGGTATGCCGGGCGATCCACGGGTCGTGGGTGACGAAGATCGTGGTGATGCCCTGCTCGTTGTTCATGCGCTGGAAGATTTGCATGACTTCCGTGCCGCTGCGCGAGTCGAGGTTACCTGTTGGTTCATCGGCGAGGATGATCGCCGGGTTGGTAACCAGCGCCCGCGCAATCGCCACCCGCTGCTGCTGACCGCCGGACAGTTCGCTTGGCAAGTGATGAATGCGCTGTCCTAGGCCGACCGATTCCAACGCCGCCTGCGCGCGACCGCGCCGATCCCCCGCATTTGCATAGACCAGCGGTAATTCGACCTGCCGCAGTGCCGAAGTACGCTTGAGCAGATTAAAGTTCTGAAAAACGAACCCGATCTGGCGATTGCGAATATTCGCCAGCGCCGAAGCGCTCAAGCGGGCGATATCCTCACCATCAAGGAAGTATTCGCCGCTCGTCGGCGAGTCAAGCGCACCGAGGATATTCATCAGCGTGCTTTTGCCCGACCCGGATGGCCCCATGATCGAGACGAATTCGCCGCGCTGAATGTCCAGTGTGATCCCTCGGAGGACTTGCAGCGTCTCTTCACCCATCGGGTAGTCTTTGGTGATGTCCTTGATGGAGATCACTGGTTGGTCGCTGACGGTTTCCGCGTGTGCCCCATTGCCATTGGAACGGTTGAAGAGTTTCATCATCAGCCTCCACCACCGGGGAACCCGCCACCACTCGGCGGCTGAAAATTACCGCCCGTCGGCGGCTGGAAGCCCGCTGGTGGCTGACCACCACCTGCACCGCCCGCCCCGCCGAGCAAACCACCGAGTCCCAACCCCGACCCCGTACCCGTAGCCGCTTCGACTTCGCGCGAAATGATGACGATCGTCTGCCCGACTTCCAGCCCGCTCGTGATTTCGCTCGAGTCGGTGCTGCGCTCGCCAATCGTGACCGGGAGGCTGGTGTACGTGCCGTCGGCGTTCTCCACCGTGACGACGTTTTCACCCGTCGCGCTATCCGTGGAAATGAAGCGATTCGCCACGAGCACCACATTGTTCAACTGTTTGAGGATCACCGTCGCCGTCGCGCTCATGCCGGGGCGCAGGGTGAGGCTGGCCACCGGGTCGAGCAGCACTTCGGCAGCGTAAGTGACGAGCTGACCATTCTGCGTGGGCGTATCCGCGAGGCGCGTGATCGTCCCACTGATACCCGCGTCGGAGAACGCTTGCACGGCGACCGTCACCGCTTGCCCTTCGCTCACGCTGACGACATCGGCTTCGGCAATGCTCAGGTCAATCGTGTAGCGATTGGGGTCCAGCAGCGTCAGCGCGCCCGTCGACGGCGGGTTCACCCCGACGATCAGCGACTGTTCCGCGACGATACCCGTAAATGGCGCGACCAATACATAGTTTTCGAGCGTTGCCCGCGCGGAGTCGAGGCTCAACTGCGCCTGTTCGACCTGAATTTCCGCCTGCCGGATTTCATCGTCGGTTGCGCCCCCCAGCAGACTCTCTAGCTGCGCCTGCGCATTTTCGAGCGAGGCACTAGCGGAGGTCAAACCCGACGTCGAAGTGGTTGGATTCAGCGCCTCCGCGTAATTCGTTTGCGCGAGCGTCACGCTGTCCGCGGCATTACTGACCGATTGGTCATAGGCCTGCGCTTCAACCCACGTCAGCTCGCCGCTGCGATAGATGTCTTGCGCCACACTCTGATCGCGCCGGATCTGCGCCTGCCAGAGCGAATTTTGGGCCAATTCTTCCTGCAGCCGCGCAATTTCAATATCGGCGTCGCTCGTCGCGCCAGATTGCGCTGCCGAATACAACTGCGCTTGTGCCAGCGTGACGTTTGCTTCGGCCAGATCAATTTCGATCTGGGTCGGCGGCGCTTTGATCGAGTCGAGCGAGGCTTGCGCTTGCGCCAATTGCAGTTCTGCTACGCGGATGCGCGCATCGGCATCGGTCGTGTCGATCCGTGCCAGCACAGCGCCCGCCTGCACCATGTCACCGACCGCTACCAGCACTTCTGTCACGGGAGCCGATGCACCAAAACTCAGGGTTTCGCTGGCCACCGGGCTGAGCGAACCGGCCGCATCAAGCGTGATCGTGAGCGTCCCGGTGGTTACCGTTGATCGTTCCGAAATGCTCACTGTATCGCTGGTGACTTCACTCGCCGCCGAGTTGTCCTGTGAGCGGACAACCGCATACCCGCCGAAGGCGACGATTGACATCCCGGTGACGAGGCTGATGATGACTAAACTGCGCCGCAAACCGCGCTTGGGATTCGTTTTGGCTGTCATTGAAATACTCCTTTACGCATCCAGCGTGATGGTGGCTTCGCCCGTCATGCCCGGTCGAATGCGCTGATCGTCGGTGTTGAGCAGAAAGCGTGCGGTATACTGCACGATGCCGTCGCTCTCGACGCCGATCCACGCAATCCGCTCAATCGTGGCGGCAAATGTTTCATCGGGGAGGGCATCCAGCACGATGCTCGCGCCCATACCTTCAGTCACCTGATCCAGATCCAATTCGTGGATCGACGCGGTCAGCCACAGGTGTGACAGATCCGTCAGGGTGACCGCCGTCCCCGTACCCGCTGTGCCGCCCGCTTCAATGTTCACCGCGCTGATGACGCCCGCCATTGGAGAGATCAAGTCGAGGCGGCGGAGAGTCGTCTCTGCGCTGGCGAGATTCGCCTCCGCGATTTGCACCGCAAGCTGAGCATTGGCGACTTGGGTTTCGTCCGCCCCCGCCATGAGTTCGTCGTATTGCAGCTGTGCGATCTGAATGCGCACGCCTGCCGACCACAAGTTCGACGTATCCGGCGTTTGCAATTCTTCGAGCTGCAGTCGCGCGATCTCCATGTTGAACGAGGCCTGCCCGATTGAGGCTTCCTGCAGCGCGAGTTCCTGTTCGGAGCCGCTCATATTGGCGCGTTCCTGCACGGCGAGGTTATACGTGTCGACCGCCTGGTCATACCGAATGTGCGCCTGCTGCATCTGGCTGTCACTGCTGGAATTCGCCGCGTCGCTGTAGCTGGCCTGCGCGCTCGTGATGCTGAGCTGTGCCTGCCGGACTTCGTCTTCGCTAGGCGGATCGAGCAGGTTTTGCAGGTTGATCTGCGCGTTTTCGAGGCTTAACTGGGCTTGTCGATACGAAATCTGCGCGGAAGTATCGTCCAACCGCGCCAGTACCGTCCCCGCTTCCACATAATCCCCCGCCTGCACGTAGACTTCGCCCACCGTGCCAGATGTTTGAAACGCGAGGTCGGCGGTCAGGTTTTCTTCGACCGAACCGAGCACTGCGACGCTGGACACCGTCTCCGCAACCGTCGACACCGCCGCGCCGAACTGTCCCTGCTGCGGAAAGGTTCCTCCATTGGCCGCTATACGGGTGGCGACCTGGGCAGGCACCTGCATCTGCTCGCCGTTCGGCAGCGTAACCGTTTCAGTTGTAGTCGCACTCCCCTGACTCGCGGAGAACACCCCGATCCCCGCTGGAACAGCGATGGTTAAAAGCATGAGTAGAAATAAGGCGACTGTGACACGCATAATCCCTCCAACCCTTCGTAATGGTTGTATTGTCGCGAGTGAATTTGAAGGTTTGGTGTGGGGATTTTGGGGAAACTGTAAACTCTTGCGGCGCACACCGGAATTTACACTTTTGCCACAATCGTCCTTTACAATGAGGGGTGTAACGATGGAGTACGTGAAGGCAACATGGCAGCACAAACCATTTTAATCGTCGACGACAGCAGTGAAACCGTACGCGCGCTGCGCGTCTTTTTGGAAGATGCCGGCTTCCGCATTCTGTCCGCCTACGATGGCACCTCCGGCATCCAACTTATTCGCGCCGAACACCCCGATCTCATCATCCTCGACCTCATGCTGCCCGATCAGAACGGGCTGGATATCACGCGACTCCTGCGCGCCGATTCAGTGCTCAAGTCGATCCCGATCATCATGCTCACGGCGCGCGTGGACGACACAGATAAAATCGTCGGGCTGGAAGTCGGCGCGGACGACTACATCACCAAGCCCTACAACCCCCGCGAAGTGGCAGCTCGCGTACGCTCGGTGCTGCGCCGCGCCAAAGGCGATCTCGACGCGGAAGTCGAACGCGTGCTGGCCTACAACGAACTGCGCCTTGATGTATCCCGGCGGCAGTTGACCCTGCGCGGCGCCGATGTTGAGCTCACACGCATCGAATTTGACCTCATGCACGCGCTCATCCGCACGCCGGAGCACATCTTCACCCGCAGCGAACTGATCGAGTCGGCGCTCAACTACCAGTACGACGGCATGGAGCGGTCGCTCGATACGCACATCAAGAATTTACGGCGCAAGCTGGGCGATGACCCACGCGACCCGCAATACATTCAAACAGTCTATGGAGTCGGTTACAGATTGGGGAATAGATGATCATGCGGCAGTTATGGGTTCGACTGAGTCTCGCCTTTAGCGCGGTCGTGTTCATCTCGTTCGCGCTGGTCGCTGGGCTAACCGTGACGATTGTGCGGGCGAACGCCCAGACGTCGTTCGAAAATGAACGCCAGCGCATCCTTGAGGAGCTGTCCACCCAGCTGCAGGAATACTACATCAATGAAAGCGGCTGGAACGGTGTTGCTGCGTTCTTTCGTGGTGCAGAAGCGGCTTTTCCTTATCGTATGTTCAATGATGGGGTGAGCCTCGTGGACGCGCAAGGAAGCAGGATTTACGGCACAGTCCCTGAAGGCGCGACGGTGGACAGCAACGCCCCGATCATCGTCAACGAGCAAACGGTGGGCACACTGCAAATCGCCGCGCCGCCCCTGCCGGAACTTCGGCAGACCGGCGGTGGCGGCTTCTGGATCTTCCGCGATATGGTACGGTTGGATGATCTGCTCGTGCTATTGATGTTCGTCGGCGGGATCGTGAGCCTCCTCTTCGGCATTCTGATCAGCCGCTGGCTGACCACCTCGCTGGATGATCTCGCCGAAGCCACCCGCGACATCGGCGAAGGCCGGCTCGACCGCCGCGTCGAAGAAAAAGGCTCAACCGAAGTCAAAACCCTTGCGCGCGCCTTCAACCGCATGGTCGACCAGCTGCATGAAGCGGAACAGCTCCGGCGCAACCTCGTCGCCGATGTGGCGCACGAACTGCGCACGCCGATCACGGCGCTGAAAGCCAACCTATACGCCATCCTCGACGATGCCTATCCCATGACGAAAACCGAGATCGCCGGGTTGTACGAACAAACGCGCACGCTCAGCCGTCTGGTCACCGATTTGCATGAGATTGGACAGGCGGAAGCCAAACAGCTCCTGATGAATTGCAAACCAACCAATCTCGGCAGCGTGATTGAGGAAATCGCCGCGCCGTTCAGCGTAGTCGCGGAGAGCAAAGAGATCGCCTTTGAAGTTAAGATTGACCCGGCGCTGCCCACTGTACTAGCAGACAAACACCGCATGACGCAGGTGATCAATAATCTATTGAGCAACGCGCTGCGCCACACCCCGGAAGGCGGTACGATCACGCTGGCCGTCGGCAAAACTGAGTCGAAACTGGAAATCACGATTAGCGATACCGGCGAAGGCATTGCACCGGAGCATCTGCCCCATGTGTTTGACCGCTTCTATCGCGCCGACTCCGGGCGGAGTCGTGATATGGGTGGCACGGGGTTAGGCTTGGCCATCGTCAAAGCGATCATCAACGCCCACGGGGGACAGGTGAGCGTGAGCAGTGCGGTCGGCCAAGGCACGAGCATGCTCGTATCGTTGCCGGTCGGCGCGACCTGATTTGCGTCGACGAGCGATGAGAGGGGCATGGGGCTGTGGGGCAAGGCGGGGCAGTAACGTAGTCGAATCAAATTGTGGGTCTTGCGGACGCGATGAAGCGCGTCCCTACGAGAAGATCTGTCTTTGCGTAGGAATGCCATTCATGGCGTCCGCTGTTCCCAAATAGGACTTCGCGCCAGTCTACGGAGCTACCGCCGCCCCTTACCCCTTGACCCTAATTGACGGTTACACGCCGTCGGCGAACACCATGATCTTGCGATAATCCAGCGCGCCATGCTTGATCTGCGCGAACATGTCCGGCAAATCCGGCAGTGTGATTTTGTGGGTGATCATTTCTTCCAGATTGAGCTGCCCCGCCTGCATCAGATCAAGGCAGTGCTGCCATTCCATACCGGGGAACTGCGCGGAATACGACATCCACGAGCCGTGCATGTTCAGTTGGCGGCGCATGAACTGTTCGAAGAAGTCGAGCGAAATCTCCTTGTGAACAGGCTGATTGCCGACCAAGACAAGATCGCCACCCGCCCGCGTGCTGAGCGTCGCCTGCATGAGCGTCGCCGGAACGCCCGCCACTTCCACCGAAACATCCGCGCCAAATTCGGTGCTGTCCATGATCGCTTTGACCGCATCGGTCGTCTTGGGGTTGATCGTCACGTGCGCGCCAAAGTGCGCCGCCGCTTCGAGATGGGCGTCCGACAGGTCGACGGCGATGATCTGCCGCGCGCCCAACGCTTTCGCCACCTGAATTGTGAGCAGGCCGATCGCGCCGACGCCGAACACGCTGACTGACTTGCCCTGGACGCCGCCCCCGCGATTGAGCGCGTGGTGCGCGACCGTACACGGTTCCAGCA
>CALKIA010000582.1 GCA_937988705.1 uncultured Chloroflexota bacterium
CGTCGCCTGTTCCTGCTCGCTCAATTGACTGTGTGTGGTCGTGGCGGGGTGAATCGCCAGAGAACGCGCGTCACCAACATTAGCAAGATGCGAGAAAATCTTCAAGTTATCGATGAATTTGCGTCCGGCCTCCTTGCCGCCCTTGATCCCGAAGCCGAGCACCGCACCTGCGCCCTTCGGCAGGTACTTCTGCGCGCGGGCGTAGCTGGGGTGGTTCGGCAGGCCGGGGTAGTTGACCCATTCGACCGCCGCGTGCTGCTGGAGATATTCCGCGACCGCCTTGGCGTTGGCGACGTGCTTCTGCATACGCAGCGACAGCGTTTCCAGACCGATGATGTTCAGGAAGGTGTTGAACGGCGCTTGACTGCCGCCGAAATCGCGCAGGCCAATGATGCGGGCGCGGGCGATGAAGGCCGCCGGACCGGCCACATCGGCGATGACCGCGCCGTGATAGGCGGGTTCAGGGGCGACGATGCCATCATGGCGACCGCTCGCCTTCCAGTCGAAGTTGCCGCCGTCGACGATCACGCCGCCGATGCTCAAGCCGTGCCCGCCGATCCACTTGGTGGTCGAGTGCAGGCTGATGTTGATGCCCCACTTGAACGGAGAGAAGAGGTAAGGTGTGCCGAACGTGTTATCGACCACCACCGGAATGCCATAGGCCTTGCCGAGCGCGGCAATCGCTTCGAAGTCGGGAATTTCCAGCTTCGGGTTGCCGATGGTTTCGAGGTAAATCAGGCGCGTCTTGCTGTTGATCTTGGCCTCGATGCCCTGTACATCTGCGCCCTGGACGAAATGCGTGGTGATGTTCAGGCGGCGCAGACTCTGCGAAAACAACGTGTACGTGCCGCCGTACAGCGCCGACGTAGCAATGATTTCGTCGCCCGCATTCGCCAGCGTCAGCACGGTGAGCGTCTCAGCAAACTGACCGGAGGCCGTTGTCAGACCCGCGATCCCGCCTTCGAGCGCGGCGATACGTTCCTCGAATACCGCGTTGGTCGGGTTCATGATGCGCGTGTAAATGTTGCCCGGTTCTGCCAGTGCGAACAGGTTCGCGGCGTGTTCGGTATCGCGGAACTGGTAGGAAGTCGTCTGGTAGATCGGGACGGCACGCGACCCGGTGGTCGGGTCGGGCGAGTAGCCCGCGTGCAGGGCCAGCGTATCAAAGCCCTTCTGGTGTTCGGTTCCGTTCGTGCTTGCCATGTTTGTTCTCTCTCATTCTTTCGTAGGGACGCGCCTATGGCGTCCGCAGGGTACAGGTCTCTAGTTTGTCGATGCCGGACGCCCTGCATGGCGTCCCTACAGTTGGTTTCGAATTCCGTAGGGGCAAGGCATGCCTTGCCCCTACATCTCTCTTTGCTTATCCCTCGCCTCTAGGAGAGGGGCAGGAGTGAGGTTGGTTCTACGGTTGTTCGCCCTTGCGGATCGGCGCGCCGATCAGGTTGCCCCATTCCGTCCACGAGCCGTCATAGTTGCGCACGTTCTCGAAGCCGAGGATGTACTTGAGCGCGAACCACGTGTGCGACGAACGTTCGCCGATGCGGCAGTACGCGACCACGTCCGGCACATCGGCGCTGATGCCCTTGTTGCCGTACAGCTTGAGCAAGTCTTCCTTCGATTTAAACGAGCCATCTTCTGCGACCGCCTGCGCCCACGGGATGTTCGCCGCGCCGGGGATGTGACCGGGACGCTGCGCCGTTTCGCTCATGCCGGGCGGCGCAATGATCTTGCCCGTGTATTCATCATTCGAACGCACATCGACCAGCCCGAAGCCCTGCTTTTCGAGACGCTGGCGGATGTAGTCGCGGTCGGCGCGCAGGTGGTGGTTGATCGTGCTGACGGTGTAGCTGGTCGCCGGGTAGCTGGGGACTTCGGTCGTGATTTCGCGCCCTTCGGCGATCCACTTCTTGCGGCCACCGTCCAGCAGGCTGACGTTTGTGTGTCCATAATACTGGAACAGCCAGAAGGCATAGGCGGCGAACCAGTTGTTGTTATCGCCGTACAACACGACATGTGTCTCCGGTGTGACCGACGCCTGGCTGAGCAGAGCCGCGAATTCTTCCGGTGAAGCGATATCGCGCGTCGTCTGGTTCTGGAGCTGCGTCTGCCAGTTGAAGGCAACAGCGCTGGGGATGTGTCCCTGTTCGTACTGAGTGGTATCCACGTCAACTTCAATCAACCGGACGCTGTTCTGGTTATCTGCTACCCATTGGGTCGTGACGAGTGCCTGAGCCATGTCTGTGTTCTCTCCTCTTAAATCCAAAATATCTGCATCAAACGCGGTCCGGTCATCCCGCAAACGCCACGCGCGCATGTCAATGGCTTGCCGATCCTGGACTTGGGTGATCAAATAGGAAAAATGGGGTAAAGCATGGTCACGGTCGTAAATCGAGGGGATTGCTGGAGAATCTGGATGACTATGATAGTAACCGACGAGGGATAGGCCGCGTTCATCAGCCTGATCTTCCAGTCGAGCCCAGTCGAGCGGTGTCATGGCGTACCGGTGATACTGCTCTGCTTCCTCGAAGACATTCTCGACGGGAATGATCTCGGTGATGACCACCGTCTCGGTCGTGAGTGTTCCGAGCAGGAAACCGCCGCCCTCGTTGGGGTAGGTCGCTTGCAGATGTTCAAAGATGCGCCTTTGCAGCGCACGTTCCAAAATGACGCGCATACACTCTCCACACCGTAGGGGCAACCCAAGCTTGCCCAAAAACGCAGAAACAAAAAGAGCCGACCCCGGAAGGTCGGCTCTCACATTTCAGCGTGATAGACGCGGTTAACGATTTGTTGTTCCGCGCAGCGCGACACGTCCGGGGGTTTCCCTGTACTCCATACAACACATCATCATGCTACACATCAGGCCGATGTGCGCGGGGTGTTTGAAGTCGACGTGTCCACTCAAGTTAGTCATGTTGAAGAGACTATCATAGACCGAAAAACTTTGCAAGGGGGTTGCTGAATCTTAATATTCGCGATATTTCATTCCATTACACACTCAGCTAGTGTAAAATATCCCATCAAAGGTATGTCACCTATCATGTGTCGAATGACGAGTTTCGGGTAACTTCTACGTTCAAAGACTTGAACTCGTCAAAATCTATTGAATGGAAGCAAAAATGCCTAACGCCAAGCTCATTTTGAACGACAAGGAATACGAGTTGCCCGTATTCGAAGGCTCGGAACATGAAATCGCCATCGACATCGGCAAACTCCGCGCGCAGACCGGAGCGGTTGCTTACGATCCCGGTTATGGTAATGTCGGTGCTTGCAGCAGCTCAATCACCTACATTGATGGCGACGCGGGCATTTTGCGCTATCGCGGCTACCCGATTGAACAGTTGGCGACGCAGTCGACGTTTGTCGAAGTCTGCCACCTGCTGATCTACGGTCACCTGCCGAACGCGGACGAACTGACGAAGTTCGACGCGCGTCTGCAAAAGCACACCCTCATTCACGAAGATATGAAGAAACTCTTCGAAGGGTATCCGCCGAGCGCGCATCCGATGGCCATCATGTCGGCGATGCTCGTCTCCCTATCGGCGTATCATCCTGATCTGCTCGATCCCGAAATTATCGATACCAACATCATGCGTTTGCTGGCAAAATTCAAGACGCTGGCCGCCTTCACCTACAAGAAGTCGGTCGGGCAGCCCTACGTCTACCCGCGCGGCGACCTGAGCTATACCGAAGACTTCCTGCATATGATGTTCGCCGTGCCCACCCACGAATACAGCACGCCGGAAGTCATCGTGAAGGCGCTCGATCTGCTCCTCATCCTGCACGCGGATCACGAACAGAATTGCAGCACCTCGACGGTACGCATGGTCGGCAGCAGCCAGGCGAATGTGTTCGCCTCGGTCGCGGCGGGCGTCAACGCACTGTGGGGCCCCCTCCACGGCGGCGCGAATCAGGAAGTGATCCTGATGCTGGAAGACATCCACAAGGATGGCGGCGACGTGCAGAAGTACGTCAACAT
>CALKIA010000583.1 GCA_937988705.1 uncultured Chloroflexota bacterium
ATCGACGAGGAACAGCGCTTCGGCGTCAAGCACAAAGAACACTTCAAGAAGCTGCGCACGCAGGTGGACATCCTCACGCTGACCGCCACGCCAATCCCGCGCACGCTCTACATGGGGCTGACGGGCGTGCGCGACATCAGCATGATCCAGACGCCGCCCGAAGATCGCCTGCCCGTGATCACGCATGTCGGCGTATTCGATGATCGGCTGGTGCGCCAGTCGGTGATTCGCGAAATGGAACGCGGCGGGCAGGTGTTCGTCGTGCACAACCGTATCAACACCATTGACGCGCTGCGCGAACGCCTCGAAAAGATCGTGCCGGAAGCGCGCATCGTCATCGGGCATGGGCAGATGGACGGGCGCATTCTCGAGCACGTCATGGAAGCCTATGCCAATGGCGAATACGACATTCTGCTGTCGACGGCGATTATTGAGAGCGGCCTCGACATCCCCAACGCCAACACGCTGATCGTTGACCGGGCTGATTTGTTCGGACTGGCGCAGTTATACCAGATTCGCGGACGTGTGGGGCGCAGCGCCCAGCAAGCCTATGCCTACTTCTTCCATCCCGCCGCCAACCGCATGACCGAAGAGACGCGGACGCGCCTCGAAACGCTACGCGAATACACCGACCTCGGCTCCGGCTATCAGATCGCCATGCGCGACCTCGAACTGCGCGGCGCGGGGGACATTCTCAGCACACGGCAAACAGGGCATGTGGCCGCCATCGGCTTGAACCTCTACACACAGATGCTGGCTTCGGCGGTGCGCGAACTGAAGGGTGAAAAGGTCGAGGGGGCGACGCCCGCCACACCGATCTTCAGCGAGAACAGCATCATCATCGATCTGCCGATGCCCGCCTATCTGCCGACCGACTACATCCCCGAACTGTCGCTGCGTTTGCAGTTGTATCGCCGCATCGGCGGGTTGTCCAAGGTCGAAGACGTCGAATCCATGCGCGGCGAACTGCGCGACCGCTTCGGGGAACTTCCATCAGCGGTCGAAGGGCTGCTGTTCCAGATCGAAGTCAAGATTCTGGCGCTGGCCGCGAATGCGACCCATGTGCTGCACCGCGATGCGAAAATCGAAATCCGCCTGCCGTATCTGGTCGAGGTTAATCGCGATCAACTGGCGCGGGAATTGGGTGACGGGACAGCGGTTACGCGCACAGCGGTCGAACTCACGGTCGATTCTGCAGAAGAGGGCGAAGGTTGGCGCGAGCGGCTGATCGACGTGCTGCGTTACTTGGCACAGCATATCCGCGCGGCGGTCGGGGCGTAGCCAACTACCACGGGTATGCGGCGGTGATGACCCGGTTGATCATGACCGCGCCGGAAATGAGATGCAGACTCAGCACGGCGAGGCTGAGCAGCGAACGCCAGTCGCGCCGCGCTTGCGTCAGCCACAAGCGGATCGCAGCGACGAACAGCACAAACAGCCCAATCTGCGCACTCCACCAGAAGTTGCCATGGTTAAAACGGTCGCCTGATTCGGCGAAGAAGTACATCTGCGCCGCGCCCGCCAGAAACACCAGCCACCCGATCAGCATAGCGTTATCGGAGAATGCTGAGTGACGATACAGCAGCGTGACGGCCACCGGGAAGGCAATCGACATCAAGAACTTGAGCGCCAGCCACTCCACGCGTGGTTCATGCTGCAGAACCGTGCCCAGCGGCGCAAAGATAATCCCGCCCGGCGCGGCCAACGGGATCAGTGTGTACTGCGCCACGTATTGAATGGGCAGCAAGATGAGCATCGGCAAGATCAGTCCGAAGACGCTCAACCGGAGACCGGTCAGGTTACGGGTACGCCCCGCGCGCACGACGAGGAACACGACCAGCGCCGGCACCAGATCAAGCGCAAAATTGGGTTTCGCGAACATTGTCAGGATGACAAGCAGGATGACCGCCAACAGCGTTTTAATGCTGAACTTCAGTCGTCCGTCCAGCGCGGAGAGCGCGACGATGAAGGTGGCTAAGCCGAATAAACGCAGCACGATCATCGTCGGATTGTGCAGTACATTGATGCCGATGTAGCCCAGATAGTGATTGTTGGTCGCCCACGTGAAGACGGTGATCGGCGTGATGACGAGGACGGCGAATGCCCCCAGCAGCGCGACGAAACCACGCCGTGTGACCGGGCGCAACCAGAGATAGCTGATGAGCGCCATGCCCACGTAACAGATCAGCATGACAACGACGGCGGCAGTCTCCCAATCAAAGGGGCCGAGGGCATGCACGCCCATGAGCATGCCGTGAAACACGACGTGAATGATGTTAACGTTGCCCACCAGCAGTTCGCGCGTCCACACGATGTGCGCGATATAGTCGGACATCTCGCGCACCACCCGGTCGAACAGGGGCGTAAAGATGATGATCACCGCCAAGGTGAGCAGACTCAGCGGGATAAGCGGTTGAAGGCGCGAGCTGCGCTGCATGGTTTTACATCCTTGCTGAGAGGCAAAGTGCTGGGGCAGTATCAGCTTGCCCCAGGTAAAGTACGGCTGTGGCGTTACGTCAACAGCACGGCGAGCAGCGCCAGCAGCGCGGGCAGGGCTTGCACATAGAGGATGCGGCGCTTGACGGTCAGGCCGCCATAGACGCCTGCGACGAGCACGCACCCCAGAAAGAAGACCTGAATCTGTTCGCCGACCAGCGGATCGGGATGCAGTAAGCCCCAGATCAGGCCAGCAGCCAGAAAGCCATTATACAGCCCCTGATTCGCGGCCAATATCTTCGATGCCTGCGCGAAGTCTTCGGTTGTGCCAAAGCTTTTGCGCACGCGCGGCGTCGTCCAGGTAAACATTTCCATGTACAAAATATACAGGTGTTCGAGCGCTACCAGTCCAACAAGAATTTTCGCAATGATATCCATAGCATCTCCTCTACCTCCTACTGACTGTTACGGCTTGTTATCAAGGCCGCTGCTCGCCTCAGCTTTCCTTGATCACATCGGTGATCGTGCCATTCGTGACCATGACCAACTGCGCCAGTGTGATCGGGAAAATGGCGTTGTGCGCGCCGCCCGCCGCATACAACTGCGGGTAATTATGCAGCGTTTGATCGATGTAGATGACGATTCCCGGCGTACGATGAGGGAAGGGGGGCACGCTGCCCGGCGGATAGCCGAAAACATCGACACATTCTTCTGGCTTAGCCGCGCGCACTTGTTTGCGTCCGATGCCCCGCAGGGTGGCGATCTTGCGATCATCGACGCGCTGCGCGCCGCTCGTCAGCACGACGAGGGGTTGTTCGCCCGCGATGAAGCAAATCGATTTGACGATTTGCGCCACATCACAGCCGATATTGTCGGCGGCTTGCTGCGAGGTGGCGGTGGTGGTGTCGAAAAAAATGATTTGAGCGTCAAAATGATGGCGGTCAAGGACGGCTTGCACATCCGCCGGAGTCATAGGGGGCATAGGTTATCTCCGTGAATCAAAACGCGGCACATTATCCCGCGCTGTACTGTAATTTACAACGGGGTGTGCCGCGCTTGATGTGACTCAAGCGATGGGGGGTTAGCCGCGGCGCTCGCCGAGCTGACCGTTCTTGTAATCGCTGCTGTTCTCCGAGTAATCGGGTTCCAGGGTCTGCAAATAAGCGACAATGCTCTGGAAAGTCTCGAATTCCTCATCGCTGAACATCTTGCGAATCTGCTGATCCACCAACCGCGCGCTGTTCAGCACTTCTTCGCGGTGCTGTTCGGCGAGGGAAGTCAGGTAGATATGCACCGCGCGGCGATCCGTCGGATCGGGGCGGCGTTCGATAAAGCCCTTCTGCTGCAGCTTATCGAGATTCGGGGTAAAGGAAGTTGCGGCTCTGCCGACCGCGCGCGCAAGTTCAGAGGCGTGTTGGCCATCGCGTTCATACAACGCCCTGAGAATATACCACTCGATAATGGTGAGACCGAGAGGTTGAATTGCCCTTCCGAACAATTGGTCGAGGTTTCTTAATGCAATATCAAGATTGCACCACACCGACCCATTGAATCTTAGCGAACTCTGTACCATGTTGCTCATTCTGGCTTTACTTTCTGCCAACCGTTCAGATAATCATACCGGTACTTATGAAAAGCGTAAAGTCCAGATTCATCACACATTGGAAATAGAAAGGCTTAACGTGCCGAGTGTGAGATTGCAGGACCGACCAATGGGATGGGGAGTATCGGGAGCTAAACGTTTGCCATCCACAAACGTTCCATTGACACTGTTCAGGTCTACGACGCAAGCTGCCCCCTGAAAGCGCACAAGCGCCGAATGCCGACGCGAGACGCCTTTTTCTCGCGCATCGTAGTGAACTAAATCGATGTCGGGTACATAGCTGCTGGCCTCGTCTGAGCGTCCGATAACATATCCTTCCGATGCAGGGGGCTCGAGGTAGATGACAGCGTTTTCGCTGTTTGACACGCGGATTACGAGTTGTGACACAGTTTCACTCTGTAAGATTTAACCACACATTTAATAATCGTTTGACACTGAAGTTATTCATTTTAATAAATATCTCATATATCAGTCAATAGGGAATTGAAAATAATCGATTTGAGTTGTGTCAGTTGATCGCGATAAGCGCTGCATGCTCTCGGGATCATACACACCTACGCGCACGGCCTCAGCTCCTGGTACAAGCGTGAATTGATAAGTTTCAGTGACGATTTCCCCCTCGACCCATAAGCTCGTCGGGTACGAATTTTGTCGGGGAAAAGTATCAATTTGCGATAGTATCATACCAGAATTATCGACAAGATGAATAAAGAATTTATAGCTATTTTGAATAACATTAATGGAATGCCAAGTTATTTCTATAAATAGTATATTGCCATCACGATGGTGATTGTAGCCCACCAGCTCCAGTTGCTGACCGAAGACCGTATGGACGACCACATCGACTGGGGGGACTTCGAAGTTTCGGGGAATGCCGTCAACATGAATTGTGGCAACAGGTTCACCATTCAGTGCGAGACTGTAATCTCCCGGTGCGAGATCGCGAGGAATGAGCAAACGCTGCCGTTCGGCCAATGTCTCGCCCGCGTCCCACTCGTAGCCGTCGAAGGGTGTCCACGCAGCAAGTGTTACTTGTCCCAGCTGGGCCGTAACCCTAACGGCCTGCAACCCCGATCTGCTAGAAGCCCAGTAGAGCGTCACAGGAATCGACTCTCCCGGTCGATAAACATAATCGAGGATATTATAACCAAGCAGGGTAAAATCAGGGGATATTACAAATGAGTGTTTTATTAGAACTTCATTTATTACGCCATATTCTATTGGCCGTAATACGGTTATTACACCTATCTGTGTCCACAACCCCGCGTTTCTATAAGTCGCATACTGATCGCTGGTGCGCCCCACCCACGCCACTCGCACCGGATACTCACCGGGTGGGGTGGCTGGCGGAACGCTAATGATCACCTGTTGCATGAGCGTTTCACCCGGCCGCCACGCGTCAGTCAGCGTCATGTAGGGTTCAGACCGGGCCAGCACATTGCCTTGCGCATCTTCTAGCTGAACCAGCGGCGTGAAATCCCCGTAGGGCGGTGGTGCCAGCACCTGCCATTGCATCTGGAGAGCACCGCTTTCGCCCGACCGAATGGCGGGCTCATCCATGCCGATCAAACGCAGATAGGGATTTTCGGCTTGCGCGGGGCTGACGTCTGGCAGGGGCGCGTCACCGCTGACGCGGAACGCCTCGAAGGCGGTTCGCCCATCTGGGCCGAGGGGGAGGTCGGTGATGGCCCCCGGTGCCAACCATGCGCGCCAACTCTCCGGCGGGGGGGCAGAACGTGGAAAGATATACAGTCCAGTTTGACCTTCGGGGGCGCGGAACAGCAAATCTGTGCCGAGCCATGTCACCGGGGGGAGGGGCTCGACCAGCGCCGTGGGATGCCCTTTATCCTGCGCTGCAATATACACAAGTTCATCGGTGTGATGGGCGACCAGCCACTTGGCGGCGGCGGAGAGATCGGCGTCGGTGGCATAGTACACATCGGCGCGCTGCGCCCATGCGAAATACGTCTGCCCGACAAGGACGCCGCCGAGCAGCAGAACGACTATTAAGAGAGAGGCGAACACATATTCCCGACGATTTATGGAGCGACGCCATGCATGGCGTCCGACTGTTTCTCGACCTCGATTAGCGGACGCGATCAATCGCGTCCCTAAAACTTGCGCGCTTCGGCTGTATACCCACTCGAAACCCACGGCGACGAGCACGAAAATCAGCGGAATCATTCCCAGCGAACGCATATGACTCGGCGGTAGTCCGCCCACCGAGATCACCGAGGGGATGACCATCAGCGGGGAGAGCAGCGCCAGCGCATAGGCGGTGCGTTCCACTGGATCGCCGCGCTTAACCAATCGCCACAGCGCCACACCGATCCCGATGAGGAGCAGCAGCCCTTCTGGCAGCGTGAAATACGGTCGATGCGGGATGTTGTAGCGTAGATAGGGATCGCCATCGAGGAAGAACATTCTGGCGTGGAGCAGCACGCTCTCGCCGAGTGTCACCGATTGATCGGTTTGCGTGACCTCGGCCAGCCGCCCGAAGAAGATATCGGGTCGATGAAACGCATAGAGCGCCATCGGCGCGGCGACCATGATCAGCAGGCTGAAGAAGATCAGCCCCTGCCGCAGACGCAGCCGCCAATGGGTGCGATCCACGATGAGCAGCACTAGCGCTGCCACTCCCAGCCACAGCGGGAACAAGCGCGACGAGTTGTAAGTGTAGACGGTTGCGCCCGCCAAAAACCCGCCGATGAGCAGCCACAGCCAGTCGCGCCGCTTGGCCGTTAAGCCGCGCCACAGGAACGCCAGCGCAATCGCCTGCATGAATGGGAGCGTCACGGCGCGGAACGCCTGCCGCCCCAGCCAGATTTGCGGGAAGTTGAGCGCGATCAGTGCGCCCATCGTCAACCCTATGATCCAACCGCGCCGCCCGCGAAACATCAACCGGCCGAGCGCGATGGTCGCCGCGACCGTGATCAGGTTGCAGAAGGCGCTGACCATGTGCAGCGTGAAAATGTCGTCGTGAATCCACTGCAAGAAGGGCGCGTTGAGGTACATGTACAGCACTTCGCGACCCTGATACGCTTCGACCATCGGGAAGAAACGCGCGCCCGCGAAGGCAATATTTCGAGACACAATCAAATAGACCGCTTCGTCATAGTGCGGACCGGGCGGGTATTCGTGCAAATCGTAGAGGCGCAAGCTGGCGGCGGTGAGTAAGATCAACAGCGCCAACAGCATAAAGGATCGTCTGTGAAACATAGCGCAATAAAGGTAGCGCACGTAACCGCCCCGCGCAAATTGACCTGTGCAAATTTACAAACGTTTTACTTTTGCTTTCCCCTGAAGGGACTTTCGTTGTTTTGCGAAAGATTTCACGACGGGTCATAATCAAGAGCACTCTCTTTTCACGTCAGAGCACTGGGCCAGGGACGGCACGCGCAGTTGAGGTGCTCACCATCAACGGCTCAGCGCAAACCGCTTATTAGGAGGCATCCATTGGACTTGTTTGAATATCAGGGCAAACAATATTTTGCCCGCTTTGGCATTCCTGTTCCTTCCGGGGAACCCGCCGATACCGTCGATGATACGGTGGCTGTCGCCAATCGCATCGGCTATCCGGTCGTTATCAAGGCTCAGGTGCAGGTCGGTGGACGTGGCAAGGCTGGCGGCATCAAGATCGCCAACAATGCCGATGAAGCGCGCTTCCATGCCGGTAACATTCTGGGTATGGACATCAAGAAGCATATCGTGCACCGCGTGTGGGTCGAAAGCGCATCGGACATTGCCAAGGAATACTACGCCTCGTTCACGCTGGATCGCAGCGCCAAG
>CALKIA010000584.1 GCA_937988705.1 uncultured Chloroflexota bacterium
TAGGGACGAGATATATCTCGTCCTGTTTTGGAGTCTTTCAGACACTGGCTTAGGTCTACCCCTACATTGGGACTTTCGAGAGTCTACTTAAGGCGAACATGGGGCCAAGTAGCAAACTCTCCACCGGAGAGGGGCGGAGTAAGGTCATCGCTCCTCGGCGCTGTGTGCGGTTAACCTTCTTTGGCCGTGGTCTGTTCCCGGGCGCGTGTGTCGCCGATGATGCGCGCCGGGACACCGGCGACGATGGCGTAATCCGGCACGTCTTTGGTAACGACCGCGCCCGCGCCGATCAAGGCGAATTTGCCAACGGTGAGGCCACCTAAGATCGTGGCGTTCGAGCCGATGCCGACGCCTTCCTTAATCAGGGTGGGCGCGAGCGTCCAGTCGTCGCCCCGCTTGAGCTCCCCGGTCGCCGTGACGGCGCGCGGAAACAGGTCGTTGACGAACATCACGCCGTGCCCGACGAACACGCCATCTTCCAGCGTGATGCCCTCACAGATGAACGCGTGCGACGAGATCTTGCAGCGTCGACCGATCACCACGCCGCTCTGAATTTCCACGAACGGCCCGATCTGCGTTTCGTCGCCGATGGCACAGCCATAAATGTTGACCATCGTCGGGTGAAAAATGCGGACATTCGCGCCTAACTGAACATTGTCGTTGACAGGCATCGCTTCGCTCCCATTCCAATCATTACATCGATGCTTACATTTTAGAGTTGTAAGCCTGAAACCCACCTAACAGGCCCGCGTTAGGCCTCCTGTCATATCGTTACAAATCAACAAAATTCCAACCATTTTCTCGTGACTTTACGTGAATTATTACAAATTATGTTGTTAGCCCCATGAAAGGTGCGGCCTTTAACATCAAGGTGTCTTTATTGAAGAAGGAGAGACTGAAAATGGTGAAGCGGTGGCAGTTACGCATCTACTTCCTTATGAAGCGGTTGCTCGATATGGTCCTGGCGGGCGCGGCGTTGACTTTCCTCTCCCCGGTGATGTTTGCCATCGCAGTCTTGATTCGCCTGGACTCACCGGGTCGAGCCGTCTTCGCTCAGGAACGGGTCGGCGTTCGCGTGAAAGCGCGCAACGGTCAAAAGTTCTGGGAGATTAAGCCTTTCATCGTCTACAAGTTCCGCACCATGGGTCGGTGCGCGCGGAGCGACATCCACGAAAAGTTCGTCACAGCCTTGATCAAGCGCGACGAACAGACGATCACGGCGATGAACGGTAAGGCGAGCCAGGATACGAAGTTCAAATTGCAGGATGACCCGCGTGTGACACGGATCGGCAAATTCCTGCGCAAGACCAGCCTCGACGAACTGCCGCAGTTGTGGAATGTGTTCGTGGGCGATATGTCGCTGGTGGGGCCGCGGCCCGCCCTTCCTTATGAAGTCGACCTGTACTCATCCAAGCATCTGCGGCGCCTCGAAGCCCAGCCGGGAATGACCGGCATCTGGCAGATTGCAGCGCGCAGCCAGGTCGATTTTGAGGGCATGGTCGAGCTGGATATTCAGTATGTTGAAAACCAGTCGCTGACCAAGGACTTGGAAATCCTGATCAAAACGCCGTTCGCCGTCCTGCGGGGCAAGGGCGCGGCCTAACTAGGGGGACAAGATGAAAACCATCAATGTCGGCGTCATTGGCGCAGGTTACTGGGGACCCAACCTCATCCGCAACTTTATCGATTTGCCGAAGACGAATCTGGTCGCGGTGGCGGATATGAAGCCGGAACGGCTGGAACGCATCGGGCAGATGTACCCGTCGATCACCATGGTGAGCGACTATCGTGACTTGTTCCAGTTGGGGTTGGATGCGGTCGTTATTGCGACGCCGCCGGCGACGCACTACATGATCGCCGCGGACTGCCTGCGCAACGGGTTGAGCGTGATGGTCGAGAAGCCGCTCACGCTGCGGGCCGAAGATTCGGAAGCGCTGATTGAACTGGCTGACCGCATGGGCTTGACGCTCATGGTTGGCAACACCTTTGAATATAACGCGGCTGTCCAGACGCTGAAAAAGCTGATCGAGGATGGTGAGTTGGGCGAAATCTATTACATCAACGCTGTGCGGACGAACCTGGGCTTGTTCCAGCCGAACGTCAACGCGATGTGGGATTTAGCGCCACACGACATTTCGATTTTGCTGTACCTGCTCGGCAAAGAGCCGACGAGCGTCAGCGCGCAGGGTGGCAAGCACGTCTTCAAGCACATTCACGATGTGGTGTTCATGCATCTGAAGTTTGGCGAGAACCTGCTGGCGCACATTCATGTGAGCTGGCTCGATCCGAACAAGACGCGCAAGATCACCGTCGTCGGCAGCAAGAAGATGGCCGTCTACGATGACGTGGAAAATCTCGAAAAAATCCGCGTGTATGACAAGGGCGTAGATGTGCCCCCGTACACCGACACATTTGTCGAGTTCCAGTGCAGCTACCGCTATGGCGACATCGTGACGCCGCACATCCAGTTCGTGGAGCCGCTCAAGGTGGAATGCGAACACTTCGCCGACAGCGTGATCAACAAGACCACACCGCGCAGCAACGGGCAGGTGGGGCTGCGCATCGTCAAGGTGCTGGAAGCCGCGCAGCAGTCACTGGATTCCGAAGGGGCACCCGTCGCCATTTCGCCCACAGCCGATTTGCTGAGCCCGGAGGACGTGATCACGCTGATGAAGTCGGTTGGGCTGGATACACCGCCGCTCAACGGATCAGCGCACCGCTAAACAACGCTCGCTACCTCCGATCACAGTCGGGGCGCAGCATGCTGCGCCCCGACGCATCTACCCGTTTATTCCGGACACCTTATGTCCGTTTCGACCGTCTTTATTCAGGAGTACGTTCCCGTGATGAAAGTTCCTTTCGTCAATCTGAAAGCCCAGCACGAACCCCTGCAAGCCGAAATCAATGAAGCTATCGGCCGGGTCTTCGCCAACACCAGCTTCATTCTGGGCGAAGAGGTGACCAAGTTTGAAGAAGAATTCGCCGAGTACTGCGGCGTGAGCCACGCGATTGGGCTGGACAGCGGCCTGTCGGCGCTCAAGCTGGCGCTGGAAGCCTATAACATCGGCGAGGGCGACGAAGTGATCGTCCCGGCGAACACGTTCATTGCGACGGCGGCGGCCGTGTCGTTCGTCGGCGCCAAACCGGTCTTTGTGGACATCAAGCCGAACACCTACAACATCGACACTGACAAGATCGAAGCGGCCATCACCTTGCGGACCAAAGCCATTATCCCTGTGCATCTGTACGGTATTCCGGCCGACATGGACGAGATCATGGCGCTCGCCACCAAGTACAACCTGATCGTGATCGAGGACGCCTGCCAGGCGCATGGCGCGTACTATCGCGGCAAGCGCGTCGGTTCGTTGGGACATGCGGCGGCCTTCAGCTTCTATCCGGCGAAGAATCTCGGCGCGGCGGGCGACGGTGGCGCGCTGGTCACTAACGACAGTGCCATCAACGATCAGATCAAGGCGCTGCGCAACTGTGGTCAGAAGGAAAAGTATGTGCATGTGATGACGCCGTATAACCATCGGCTCGACACGCTGCACGCCGCCGTGCTGCGCATCAAGCTGCGCCATCTGGACGCATGGAACGCTCAGCGCCGCCAGAAGGCCACGCTCTACAACCGCTACTTACTCCACACGAACGTGCTCACGCCGTCCGCGCCGCATCATTCGATCCCGGTGTGGCATCTCTACGTCGTGCGCGTGCAAAACCGCGCGGCGCTGCAAGCTCGCCTGACTGAGCAGGGTATCGGCACTGCACTGCACTATCCGCTGCCGCTGCACTTACAGCCCTACTATGCCGATCTCGGCTACCAGCGCGGCGCTTTCCCGGTCACGGAAGCCTACGCAGAGCAAGTCCTGTCGCTGCCGATGTTCCCGGAACTAAGCGAGGAACAAGTTGATTACGTCGCGAACGCGGTCAAGGTGTTTGTGGCAACTCAAGAACTGACCGTCCCCTAGAGAGAGGGCAACACATGGAACTGGCGAATTATCTGAAGGTCGTTCAAAAGCGCAAATGGCTGATTCTGCTGACCGCACTGATCACGACGGCGATCGTCGCCGTGATCAGTGCGCGTACACCGCCCACCTACGCGGCGGCGACTCGTTTGCGCATCGTACCGTTTGGCATCACGACGCCGGATTACGGCGCCTATGTGTATTTCGAACGGTTGGCGAACACCTACTCGGACATTCTGACCAGCGATCTGATCGTGCATCAAGCCGAGGATCTGCTGGGTCTGGCGGAACTGCCGGATTTCACGATCGAGGTGATTCCGCAAACGGAGCTGATGAAGCTGACCGTGATTGACGAAGACCCGCGCCTCGCGCAAACGGTCGCGAACACGCTCTCACAGCTGCTCGTCCAGCAGAACGAAAGCTCGTTCAGCTCCGATATCAGCGGCGTGCGTTCCGAACTGCAAATCCAGATCGATGAGATGGAGACGCAGCTCAACACGCAGTTGGAGGAACGCGAACGACTGGAAAACACCATCCCGCGTGATAACGGCCGCATTGCCGATCTGGCGCGGTCGATCACTACCTTACAGCAGCGCTACGAACTGCTGCTCAACAGCTTCAATCAGGCGGCGATTCAGCAGTTGACCCGTTCCAACGCTCTGACGATCATCGAGAATGCGTCGCTGCCGGAGGAACGCGAAGGGCCGAAAGTGCTGCGCGATACCGTGGTCGCGGCGATCATCGGCTTGTTCGGCGGGGTTGGGTTGGGGTTTGCGGCGGAAAGTCGGAATCCGCGCTTTTACACGCGGCGCCAGATCGCGAAGATCCTGCGCGCCGAAGTGATTGGCAAGATTCCGTCGATCAAGCGCGGGCACACCGATCACGTCTTCAGCGGTGATCCGTCGGCGGCGGAAGCGTTCCGCCGTCTGCGCGCGAATTTGTTCTCCGGCGCGAAAAACAAACCGCTGCGGCTGCTGCTCGTGACGAGCGCCATCCCCGGCGAAGGGAAATCGACCGTAGCCGCCAACCTCTCGGCGGCGATCGCACAGAATGGCCGCAAGGTCTTGCTCGTGGATGGCAATATGCAGCAGCCGACGCTGGATCGGCGCTATCGCCTCGCCAATAACTCTGGCTTGAGCAACGTCCTCAAAGACGAAACGAAGCTCGAAGATGCGGTGCAGGCCAGCCTGATCCCGAACTTGCAGGTGCTGACGGCGGGTTTTGCCGCCAACGGCAATTCAGCGGAACTGCTCAATCCGGAAGAAATCCGCGATCTCACCGGACGTCTGCTCCATTACTACGACGTAGTCGTGTTTGACATGCCCGCACTGCTCGCCTCGACCGACGCGGCGGTGCTCGCGCCATTTGTCGATGGCGTGCTCTGGGTGATCGATACGGAAAAGGTCGATCAGCGCGTGGTCGATTTCGCGCGCGAACAGCTCGAAGGCGTGGGCGCGGAAGTGCTCGGCGCGGTGGCAAACCGGGTAACTAAAGACGAAAGCTTCAACTGGGTTAAGTACTATCGGGCTCGGGCGAAAGGCAAGTACGCAGGTGGCAGTGGGGACAGCAACAGCAGTCTGCTCAGTCCGCCGATCAGCCTTAACGGGCACGGCGAGCCCGAGGGCGTTGGCGCAGTGAACCACAATGTCTATGGGAATGGACCGCACTAATGAGCCAGCGCGTCTGTTTTGTCAGCCAGCGTGACTACCCGGGCGATGGCCGTCTGAATACGGAAATCACGGCGCTGATCGAAGCGGGGTATGCGGTAGACATGATCGCTATGAAGCCCGCGGGGGCGCCCTTCACTTCCGTCGAGGCGGGCGTGCGGATTATGCGCATCCCGTCTCTGACGCGCCAGCGCGCGGGCAAGGTGCGCTATGTGGCGGAGTATCTCAGCTTCTTTGTGCCGGTCTGCCTGCTGTTGGCCCTCTTGCAGGTCGTACGCGGTTACCGCGTCGTCCACATCACGAACCTGCCGGATGTGCTGGTGTTCGCCGGGCTGATCCCTAAGCTGCTGGGCGCGAAGATCGTCTTCGATGTACGCGAATGCACCCCGGAGATGTTCATGGATCGCTTTGGCGCGCAGCCGGGCGGGCGCATCATCCGGGTAATGACGCGCATCGAACAGGCGGCGCTGCGTTTCGCCCACGCTTCGGTCACCTGCACCGAGCAGATGCGGCAGGCGTTAATCAGCCGGGGCGCGGACGGCGATAAGATCGCAGTCATGCTCAATACGAGCTACCTCCAGACGCCGCGTCCGATCACACCGCCCCCGCCGGATCAAGTCATCGACGGCCCGCTGCGCATCATCACGCATGGCACAGTGATCAAGCGCTATGGACATGAGGTGCTGATCGATGCCATGGCGCTGGTCATCACAGAACTGCCGAATGCGCGTCTGGAAATTCTCGGTAAGGGGCAGGCGGTACCCGATCTGCAAGCGCAGGTGGAACGCCTCGGCCTCGGCGACTACGTGACATTTTCGGGTTTCGTGCCCGATGAGGTGCTGGTTGAGCGGATCATGGCTGCGCACATCGGCGCGGTGACACTGATGCAAAATCCGGAAGCGGATCTCGTGCATACCTTCAAGATGTACGAGTATATGCAGCTCGCTACGCCGATGGTCATCAGCGCGACTTCGGCAGTGACGTCGTATTTCAGCAGCGACACGCTGCGCTTCTTTCAACCGGGCGACGCGCGGTCACTGGCGGATGCCCTGCTCGAATTGGCGCGCGATCCGGCGCTGCGGCATCGGCTGGCCGTGAATGGCCTCCGGGTGTACGAGCAGTGTTCGATTCCTAAGCAGCGCGCCCTCTACCGGAGTCTGGTGGAACGGGTGCTGGCATCCGCTACCCCGCTCATTGAACAGCCTGCCGTCGGGGCGGGACGTGTCGCGTCCACGGGCAAGGCAAGCCTGATCACCCGCCGCGATTACGCTGGACAGGGTGAGGTTTTGACCGCCATATCAACGAAGGATGAGACGCTATGACTCTCCGACTCGCACGGGCGCGGCTCGAACCGTATGTGTGGGCGGTGATCGTCGGCGCGGTGCTGGCGTTCACGACGCTCGTTTCGCCGCTGGTCAGCGCGGGGCTGCTGCTTGGCCTGTTGTTCGCGGTGCTGGCGCTCACGCGGCCGGTGGTGCTGTGCTATGCGCTGGTCGCGGCGGTCGTCTTCCTGTCGGGGATGCCGCGCGGCGGCCTGCTTCCGCTGCTGATCCCCAACGAGCCGATCCTGATCTTGTCGGCGGGCTTCGCCTTCTTCGTCATGCTGGCGCGGGCGAAAGCGCCAAAGCTGCCGCGCCCGGTGTTGATCGCCCTCGGCTGCATGGTGTTCGGCACGGCGCTCATCCCGACGCTGGCCTATTATGCGCGTGGCTTTCCGCTCACGACCAGCGACGTGTTCAGCCTGGTCGCGCCCGTGCAGTATGTGGTGCTCGTGTGGCTGTTCGCCTCATTGCCAGAAAGCGAAGGCGACCGCTACAAGATCATCATGTTCATGCTGATGTGCGGGGCGGTCGTCGCTTTGATCGGTTTGCTGGAAGCGGCGCGCTTCACGCCGGTGACCAATCTCATCCATACGCTGTATCCAAGCAGCCAAACGCGGAACGCTGCCGAGTTCGGGCGCGTGACGTCGATTCTCGGCGCGTGGAACTCGCTCGGCAACTTCCTGATGATCAACCTGATCATCGTGCTGGCCATGCATGGTTATAAACAGCGCTCCAGCTGGGGCACGGCGACCCTCGCCGTGAATCTGTGCCTGTGCGGCGCGTGTCTGCTGGCGAGCGGCTCATATGCCAGTTTGGTCGGGTTGGTGCTCAGCCTGTTCATCGTCAAAGGTTTTGATCGCCGTGGCTGGAAGATCAT
>CALKIA010000585.1 GCA_937988705.1 uncultured Chloroflexota bacterium
GAGCGGCACACTGTCCACGATCTTGTCGATCTGAGGGGAGCGCTGTTTGAGGAGTGAGATGCCGATATCCATCCCCACCAGCGTGATCACGATGAGGAGGGCGCTGGTCAGCGAGAAATCCTCGCCGAGCAGCCCCTGCTGCACCGCCTCCCCAATGATGAGCAAGAGCACAAAGTCGAACGACGTGATTTGCGCCAGCGACCGCTTACCGCTCAACCGAAAGACGACGAGCAGCAGCACGTAGACCACTGCCGCGCGGAGGATCGTTTCCATGCTCGGATCCCTTTACGGATAGATAAACTGTTGAAATGCGTAGGTCACGCCGCCGTCCACGCCGATCTGACCGCTCACTAGACCGACGCGCTGCGGCTTGTAATAGATCACCACCGCGCCGAACGGTTCCGCCTCGGCCAGTTCAAAAACTAAGGTCGTGCGCTCATCTCCGGCGATCATCTGGACGGGTTCAGGGACAATCGCTTCGATCAGCAGGTGTTCCAGATAGCTGTTGGCAATCCACAAGCGGCCTGCGCCGCTCACTTCCAATCGCAGATGGGTTTGATCTAGTACGCGGTCAAATTGATGATACTCGACCCGCAGCGCATCGCCTGAGTCACCTAACACGGCTTGGTTGAGCACCCCCTCGCCACCAAACAGGCCAAGCAGAGCGGCGATCACGATCAACAGCATTGCCAGCCACGCCCCACGCTGTACGCGCCAGGATCGGCGCTGAAAGTCGAGGTCTTGCCCAATTTCCAGATCGCCTACGCGCCCAGGTTCGACTGGCTGCTGCTGGTCCATGCTAACGCTTTCGCTCATACCGAGCATATTCATTACATTTGTAATTATATATGATTCACTGAGCAGCACAAGTCCACTGATGACCAGTACGCGCGGGCTATCCGCCCTTAGGCTGATGTACAGAATCGGCAGAACTGACTATAATGCAACCTGATAATCACGCAGTTCAGAGGACGAAGGAGAGTGACCCCTATGAGCCAAGCACCCGCCCAATTCAAAGCCTTCTACGAACGTCAGATTGACTTTCTCGCCGCCAAAGATGCGGTAGGCCTGATCGCAAACCAGTACACTGATGATGCCGAACTGGTGAGCTTCACCAATCACATCAAGGGCGCGCCTGCGCTCGTCGAATACTTCACAGGCTATATCGCGAACCTCGGCTACATCAAGCTGATCTCAACCGACAAATACACTGAAGGTGACAGCAGCATTTTCTTCGAGGCCACGGTCGAAACGGCGGGCGGTATTGCGCGCGTATACGATGTTTTCGTCCTACGGGATGGCAAGATCGCGCATCATTTCACCGGACTGCTCAGTTTTACGCCGCACGCCCAGAAGTAGGCCGTTCCTGAGGAACGAACAACCAGTACGATCTGCCGAAGCCAATGGTCGCCGCTCTTGACCATTGGCTTTTTTGTGCGTCAATCAAGGGGTCGGAGGGTGGAGGGCAAACGCGTCAAAATCTTCGCTAAGGTCCGGGTGATCGAAGGGACGCGCTTCTGCACATTCAAGATGCCGGACACCCAGACGACTGTCCCTAAAACGCCGTTTTAAGGTTTCATGACCCGATAAGGGATTTGATGCGTTTGCCCGATCGCGCTGTGTTTGAGGAGAATTCATTCAGTAAAACTTGCGGCCCGGGGTAGAATAGAGTGAGTGGTTAGATTCAGGCGAAATGATCGGCCTATCATGTGCCATAGCTGCGATGAACTGCGGGAACTCCTCCAGCATACCGAAGCCGACTTAGCGGCGGAACGCATGCGAACCACGGCGCTTGAACAGCGCGTGCACGAACTCGAAGCCCAAGTCAACACCTACAGCGACCTGGCGGCTCTGGCCGAAGAACGCAACCTCCTGCGCACCCTCATCGACAGTATGCCCGATTACATTTTTGTCAAAGACAACAAGCATCGCTATCTGCTCAACAATCTCGCCCACACGCGGGCCTTCGCGCAGCGGAGTCCCGAAGCGCTGGTCGGACATACAGCCTCAGATTTTACCACGCCGGAAGCCGTCGAACTCTTCCACGACGATGACAATCAGGTGCTGACAACCGGGGAGCCGCTGATTGACCAGGTCGAAACGTTCGTCGGCGATGATGGTCAGCCCTTATGGCATTCCATCACCAAAGTGCCGCTGCACAATCTGAAGGGCGAAATCATCGGGGTGGTAGGCATCTCGCGGGATATCACCGAACGCAAGCGCGCCGAACAAACGCTGGAGCAGGTGCTCAAAAAAGAGCGCGAACTGGTCAATATGCAAGCGCGTTTCGTCTCCATGGCGTCGCATGAATTCCGCACGCCGCTCGCCACCATCCTCAGCGCCACTGAGATGCTGCTGCGTTACCGCGCCCGCATGACGCCGGAACAACTCGACAACCGGCTGACCGAAATCGCCACGCAAATCATGTTTCTGCGCGATATTGTCGAGAACTTCCTGCACATGTCTCGCGCTCAGACGGGCAACATAGCACTGACCCGCCAAGCCACTGACCTCACCACGGTGTGCCTAGAGATCATTGATGAATTCCGCAACCGGCCAGATGTGCACCACAAGCTGGTGCTGCACAGCACCGAACCGCCGCCCGCCCTGCTCGACAAACAGCGGATCCGGCAGGTAATCCTCAATCTGGTCGCTAATGCGATCAAGTATTCCCCGGACGACACAACGATCGCGCTCCAACTAACGCATACGCCCGCTGACTTGACCTTCAGCGTCACCGATCAGGGCATTGGCATCCCCGAAGCCGATCAAGCGCATCTGTTCGAGATGTTCTACCGCGCCTCGAATGCCAGTCACATCAGCGGCACCGGTTTAGGACTGGCGATCACAAAAGAGGTGATCGAACTGCATCAGGGAACCATCACCTGCAGCAGCACACACAACCGTGGAACAACCTTCACCGTCAGACTCCCGTACCAGATGCCAACACCGGAAACGGTAACCAATAGCGCATAGCAGTCCATTCAAGGACGAAAATATTGTGAATCAATTCCCAAACTTGACACCGTTCGCTTGGCGCGTTATTTTTGAACACCGAAAGTAAACGAAACTAAAATGAAGTTCATTGAAAACGAGCGTCGTTAATGTCCGATACACCAATTCTCGAACTGACCGGGATTACTAAACAATTTCCCGGTGTCAAAGCCTTAAGTGACGTACACTTTGATGTCCGTCCCGGTGAAGTTCATGCCCTGTTAGGCGAAAATGGCGCGGGCAAATCCACGCTCATCAAAGTCCTCAGTGGCGTGCACAAACCCGACACCGGCACGATCCTGCTGGATGGCAAAGCTGTCAGCTTCAACAATCCCCGCGAAGCGCAGGATGCTGGGATTGCCACCATCTATCAGGAACTCAGCCTCTACCCGGAATTGACCGTCGCCGAAAACATCTTCATGGGGCACGCGCCGCGCAACCGCTTCGGGGCAGTGGACTGGAACGCGATGATGACGCGCGCGGAAGAGACCCTCGCCTCGCTGAACATCTATGACATGGATGTGCGCCGCAAAGTCGGGTCGCTGAACGTGGGTAATCGTCAGCGCGTGGAGATCGCCAAAGCCCTTTCGATTAACGCGCGCGTCTTGATCATGGACGAGCCAACCGCCGCGCTCACCGAGTCCGATGTCAGCCGTCTGTTCGATATCGTGCGCCTGTTGTGTGAACGCAATGTCGCCATCATCTACATCAGCCACCGCTTGCAGGAAGTGTTTGAACTCGCGGATCGGGTGACAGTATTACGCGACGGGCATTTCATCGACACGCAGCAGGTCAAAGACACGACTGAGTCTGCACTGATTTCGCGCATGGTCGGTCGAACGATTGATAACCTTTTCCCCAAACTGGAATCCAAGGTCGGTGAACCCGTGCTGCAAGTACGCGACCTCATGCGTGAGCCGTTCACCCGCGGCGTCAGCTTCGACCTGCACGCGGGCGAAATCGTCGGCTTAGCGGGATTGGTCGGCAGCGGGCGCAGCGAACTGGCGCAGTGTCTGTTTGGAATGCTGCCCGCTCAGAGCGGTGAAATCCGCGTGTTTGGCAAGAAGGTGAGCATCCGCAACCCCGCTCACGCCATCAAGCTGGGCATCGCCTATGTGCCCGAAGATCGCGGCACGCAGGGTCTGGTGCGCGCCATGAGCATCCGCGAAAACACGTCGATGGCAATTCTCAAGCTGATGTCCACTGGCGGCTTCATCAAGTTCGGGGCAGAGAAGAAACTCGCGCAGAAGTCGATCGATATGCTTAACATCCGCGCGTACAGCCCGGATCAGATTGTGGGTAAGCTGAGCGGCGGCAACCAGCAAAAAGTTGTCGTCAGTAAATGGCTCGCCAGTCAGCCGAAGATTCTTATCGTCGACGAACCAACACGCGGTGTGGATGTTGGAGCGAAAGCTGAAATCCACCGTTTGATGAGCGAACTCGCCGCCAAACAGGGGATCGCCATTCTGATGATCAGCAGCGAGCTGCCCGAAATTCTCGGCATGAGCGACCGCGTCATGGTCATGCGCGAAGGCCGGATTATTGCAGAATATCCCCGCGCCGAAGTAACCCAGGAACGCATCGCTGGGGCGATGATGGCCGCCAAAGTTGATGTGAACTAATCAGATTAGGATTAAAGTATGGCTTCTTTGTCGGGAACCGCATCGGTGACTAAAACCGCAAACCGGCGTGTGCGCGCCACGAGCTGGGTTACTCAAGAGAGTGTACTGGCGATATCGATCATCGTCCTGGGCCTTGTTGTCAGCCTGATTAACCCGAATTTCGTGTCAGCTACGAATATCAGCAATATCCTTAACAACAGCAGCTACATCGCGATTGCCGCAATCGGTATGTCGATGGTGATCATCAGCGGCAACATCGATATCTCGGTCGGCGCGTTGATTGGTCTGCTGGCGACGATTGGCGGTCGGTTAGCCGTCGGCGCGGCCGATGGTGGTTACTGGATCGGTTGGGCGTACATCATCCCGCTGTGCGTGGGCGTCTTAATCGAAGGCGTAATCGGTTTCATCGTCGCTTATCTCCGCGTTCCAGCCATCGTCGTCTCGCTCGGTATGACGAGCATTTTACGCGGCGGCTTGATCTTATGGACGGGCGGCGAGTGGATTTACGACCTCCCGCGCGACTTCATGTTGGCGCAGCAGCAGGTGTTGGGCGTCCCCGTCCCCGTGATCTTTATGGTCATCCTGACGATCATCGCCGGGTTATGGCTGCGCTACTCCCCTGCTGGCCGCTCCATTTACGCAGTCGGGGGCAACAAGGAAGCGGCGCGTTTGAGCGGTATCAGCGAGAAGCGCGTGCTCATGCAGGTGTTCATGCTCAATGGCCTGATGGTCGGCTTCGCGGCGATGATGTTTGCCACCCAGTTCAGCGCCATTCAGTCGACTGTGCCCTCCGGCTTGGAACTGCTCATCATCACAGCCGCGGTTGTCGGTGGCGTGAGCATCCTCGGCGGCACGGGCACGGTGATCGGCAGCACGTTTGGCGCGCTCTTAATCCATGTCATCCCCAACGCGATGATCTTCGCCAATATCAGTCAGTACTGGCAGCAAGCTGTACAGGGTGTGCTCATCCTGTTCACCGTGCTGGTCGATCTCTACCGTCGTCGCCGTCAGAGCTATGGCCGGAAATAGGGGGACAACATGACTGCGATTGACCCGATCGTTCAACACCATGAGCGCCGCAACGCGATCATCACCCGCCTGCTCGCGCAAGAAACCATTCTGCTCGTCCTCACCGTCATTGCAGTGCTGGTGCTGGCGAGTGCCAACGAACGCTTTTTAACCGCGCGCAATCTGAGCCGCGAAATCTCCCTGATCTTCGAAGTGGCACTGATCGCGCTGCCAATGACGCTCATCATCATCACGGGCGGCATCGACCTGAGCGTCGGCAGCATCTTCGGCTTGAGCGCGATTGTGCTCGGCTTCCTCTGGCAAGACTCGGGCTGGCCGCTCGAAGTCGCCATCGCCGCCGCGCTGGTGTGCGGCATCATCGGCGGTGCCATCAACGGCTTTTTCATCGTGCGCGTTGGCGTCCCGCCGCTGATTACCACCCTCGCGACGCTGGCACTGTATCGCGGCGTCGCATTGGGCATCAGCGAAGCGCGGTCGGCGCGCGGCTTCCCCGATTGGTTCTTGGGAATTGGGCGCGGCGAATTCTTAGGGGCACCGTGGCAGATCTGGATTTTGCTCATCGGCATCGTAATCACATGGCTGCTGCTCTCGCGCACCATCTTCGGACGCTCCCTCTACGCGATGGGTAACAACGAGCTGGCGGCACGCTTCGCGGGCATCCCCGTCAACCGCAACAAATGGCTGATTTACGTGTTCAGCGGGTTTGCGGCAGCACTGGCGGCTGTAGTGTTTGTCAGCCGCGTGACCACCACGCGCAGTGACATGGGATCGGGCATGGAGTTGGATGCAATCGCGGCAGTCGTATTGGGCGGCACAAGTATTTTCGGTGGTTCCGGCGGGATCGGCGGCACACTTCTCGGTCTGATCCTCATTCAAGTATTGAAGAACGGTTTGCTGCTGGCGGGCGTCCGGGGGGATGCAACCTCCATTCTAATTGGTATCGTGCTGATTGCAGCCATTCTGCTGAACAACTTTTTCCAGTGGTTACAGGTGAGACTAACGGCGAACAAATAACGCCGAGTCGCTTAACGAAAAACAATTCCCGAAAGGGGGTGATGCGGAGATACAACGGGTAGTAACGACGTATCAAATTGGCATCGCAGCAAGTTAGTGATTTAGTCTAATAAGGAGAACACAGGACATGAAGAAGCTGTTTATTCTCGTACTGCTAGGCGTGATGATCCTCGCTCTGAGCGCGCCGACATTCGCCCAAGAAGAACCCTGGGTGGGCGCAGATGATGCCCCAACCCATCCGCTGGATTGCCCCGAAGGCGTGACCCCGGCGGCGATGGACATGACAGCGACCGAAGAAATGATGGACGCCCCGGTTTACAATGGTGGCATGGTTGAAGGCGCAGCGGACCTCGCTGGCCAGCCCATCACCCTGATCGATGTGCCGAAGCTCATCGGTATTGGTTACTTCAATGCGACCTCGCTCGGTATGCAGCAGGCCGCCGAAGAACTCGGTAACGTGACCGTCACGACCGACGGCCCGACCGAAGGCGACATCGTCCAGCAGATCGAATTCCTCGAACGCTATATCACGCAGGGCGTCGATGGCATCCTGTTTGCGGCCAATGACCCGGTGGCGATCAGCCCCACGCTGCGCGATGCGCTGGCTCAGGGCATCCACGTGGTTGGCTATGATGCAGGCAGTGACCCCGATGCGCGCGAATGGTTCGTCAATCAGGCCGAATTCAACGGCATCGCCAAGTCGATGGTCGACAGCATGGTCGCGGAAATCGGCGCTGAAGGCCGGTTCGCCATCGTGACCAGCAGCTTCACCGCCCCGAATCAGGCCCGGTGGATCGCCGAAATGCAGGCGTACATTGGACATTGCTACCCGACCCTGACCTGGTTGGAAACCGTTGAGTCGCAGGAAGATCAGCAGTTGGCCTTCCAGCAGACGCAGGCCCTCATCCAGAAGTATGGCGCGGAGCTCGATGGCGTGTTCGGTATGTCGTCGGTGGCTTTCCCCGGCGCAGCGGATGCGGTCCAGCAGTCCTCGCTCTGCTCGCCGGATGATGCAGCGGACGGCGTTGGCGCTCCGGATGCGGACAGCGCGGTCGCGATCGTCGGTCTGAGCACCCCGAACCAGATGAAGCCGTTTGTTGAAAATGGCTGCGTCGAATCGGTCGTGCTGTGGAACCCGATTGACCTCGGTTACGCGGCGACCTACGCGATGCGCGCGGTCGTTGACGGTGAACTGACCGCCGACAGCACCACCCTCGAAGCTGGCCGTCTGGGCACGCTGCAGGTCGTCAACGGCAGTGAAATTCTGCTCGGCCTGCCCTTCGTGTACACGCAGGACAACATCGGCGACTTCGACTTCTAATTTAACAATCCTCCGTTAGGCGACAAAACGCGGGGTGCAGCCATTGCACTCCGCGTTTTTGATTCCTATTGGCCGACCTGTTGACAAAACCTTTCTTTCGTGTTTTACTGTAATTGAACCGGTTCAAATTATGTCTTTTTCCGGTCTTTATCTGGTGCTCAAAATGCCAACTATTCGCGATGTCGCTCGATATGCTAACGTCTCAGTTGGAACGGTTTCCAATGTTCTTAACGGGAGTCAACTCGTCAAAGATGAGACCCGTCAGCGCGTCCTCGAAGCAATTGAAGCCCTGCAATTCCACCCCACCGCCGCCGCACGGACGCTCAGCACCCAACGAACCAATCTCATCGGCATGATCCGTACCGAGTTACGTCCGCAGAACCAGCGCATTGAAATCGACCCGATGGTGCTGGACTTGATCGAAGGCATCACCGCCGACGCCATCGAAAGTAGTATCGGCCTCACCTTTTGGACGATTCCTGTAGGGCGCACCGAGATGGACTTGTACAAGCGCGTCGTCAACAGCCGGCAGGTCGATGGTCTGATCCTGTTTGCGCTACGCGAAAATGATCCGCGATTGGCATTCTTGAATGAGCAGTCGTTCCCGTTTGTAACCTTTGGTCGCCTTGATCGCCAGGAAAGTGATAACTGGATCGACCTGGACAGCACCTATGGCATCGAACTTGCGACCCGGCACATCATCGAGCTGGGTCACCGCCGCATCGGCTACATTGCGCCGCCCAATGAGCAGTTTCTCGCACGGCAGCGCTGGCAGGGATTTGTCAACGCCATGAATGCGGCGAACCTCCCAATCGATCACCAGCTCGTGCTGGAAGGCGATTTCAGCGAGCGCTCCGGTCAAGCGGCGGCCAACATCCTGCTCGCTCGCGCCCAACCACCGACGGCGATCGTATGCAACAACGACCGAATGGCGTTTGGGGTCATGCGCGCCGTACAAGCGCACGGTTTGGTGGTCGGCACGGATATTTCGGTGATTGGTTTTGACGATATTCCCTTGGCGCGCTACACGCATCCCGCATTGACCACCATCAGCCAACCCATCCATGAGATTGGTGGTGCCTTATTCAATTTACTGTTTAGGTACATCAATCGCGAGTCGGTTGAAGGTCTGGGCGGTCAGTTGTTTAAGCCGGAACTCGTCGTGCGGCAGTCGACCGGGTTCCCGCCTTAAACTTTCTGTTCGAATGAATTGAAACGGTTCAAAAGTGAGGTGAAAAGATCATAATCAGCAGCCGATTTTCATCGTTTCGTAGTGACTGAATATCCTTTAGGAGTTGAAGATGAAGACAAAAGTCATGTTCGCCGTTTTGCTCGTCCTACTTTTTGTTGTCCCGGTCAGTTTTGCACAAGACGCCCCGGTGACCATTACTTTCTGGCACACCTATAATGAAGTTTCCGCCGAAAATCAGACGCTCGTCGAGACGCTGATCCCGATGTTCGAAGCCGAACACCCGAACATTCATGTCGAATCCGTCCCTTACCCCTATGACGGCTTCCGTCAGGCGCTGTTGACCTCGGCGGCGGGCGGCGAAGGCCCGGATCTCGTCCGTCTGGACATCATCTGGTCGCCGGAATTTGCAGCGCAGGGCATTCTGCTGAACCTCAGCGAAGCTATGCCGGACTTCCAGGAATTTGCGGATGCCGTGTTCCCCGGCCCGCTGTCCACCAATGCCTACGCTGGCGCATACTACGGCCTGCCGCTGGATACCAATACCCGCGTGTTCATCTACAACCCGGCATTAATGGAAGCCGCCCCCGAAACGATTGACGAACTGGCGGCGATGTGCGAAAGCCTGCCCGAAGGCAGTTTCGTGTTCAGCGACGGCGGGACTTCCGGTTGGAATCTGCTGCCGTGGATCTGGAGCTTTGGTGGCCAGATCACCGACGAAGCAATTACCACGTCGACCGGTTTTGTGAACGGCGAAGCGTCGGTCGCAGCGATCCAGTTCCTCGCGGACATGGTTCAGAGCGGCTGCTTCTCGGATGGTTTCATCGGCAGCGGTCTGGATACGTGGGGCGGCTACTTTAGTGGCACGATCGCCTCGATGCTGGAAGGTCCGTGGCTCTACCCGACCGCCGACAGCCAGTACCCTGACTTCGAAATGGGCGCGGCCTTGATGCCCGCGGGCGATGGTGGTCATATCTCCGTCGTGGGCGGCGAAAATGTCGTCGTGTCGGCGACTTCACAGCACCAGGAAGAAGCCCTCGAATTCCTGCGCTTCACGCAGAGCGAGACCTACCAGCTGGAAATGTCGAAGGTCGGTCAGCTGACGGTGTTGAACAGCCTGCTCGAAAACGAATACTTCACCGATCACCCGTACTACGGCGTGTTCCTCGAACAACTGCAGACGGCGCAAGCCCGTACACCCCATCCTGCTTACAACGAAATCGAAACCGTGTTGGGTGATGCGGCGCAGTTGGTTCTGCGCGGCGAAATGTCCGCTCAGGAAGCGATGGACTTGGCAGCAGAAGAAATCGACGCACTGCTCGCAGGCAGCTAATCTCTCACCATCGGGTGATTTGCACGGGCGAACCCGTGCGAATCACCCCTTCTCGTCCACTGGCAGGGGGATTCAGGCGATGAGTATTAACCTTGCGCGTTCGCGTGCTTCAACCCGTGCGGCAGCGCCGCAGCCCACCGCAGACCGGGCCAAACCCTACTACCGCTCCTATGTTCCATACATGTTTCTCATCCCGGGACTAGTGCTCTACCTCATCTGGACCGTTTATCCGCTGGCCTACCAGCTGTATATCAGTTTTTTTGACTGGCGCATCATTCCCGGTCAAACCAGTACCTATGTCGGCTTCGCCAACTATGAAGCGGTCTTTGCGGATCGCACGTTCTGGCTGGCGATGCGCAACACCGCCCTCTACGCGGTCGTCACCGTGGCGGGACAAATGATCATCGGGCTCACGCTCGCCTTTCTGGTCAACCGCGTCGCGATTGGCAAACGCTTCTTTCGAACAGTGTATTATCTACCTGTCGTCACCTCGTGGGTGGTGGTCAGCTTCCTGTTCGTCTACCTGTTCAGCCCCGGCGACGCGGGCTTGATCAATTTCATCCTCACCAAGCTCGGCACGATCACCAAACCTATCTCGTGGCTAGCCACCGCCGACACCGCATGGATTGCCATTTACAGCCTCGGGATCTGGAAAGGCATCGGCTGGGCCATGGTGATTTTCCTCGCCGCGCTGCAAGGCATCCCACCAGAACTGTATGAAGCGGCGGCGATCGATGGTGCCAGCGAATGGCAGCGCATCCGCTATATGACGCTCCCACTCATTCAGCGCACACTTTTCTTCGTCCTCATCGCGCTGATGATCGGCGGCTTTCAGGTGTTTGTTTCCGTCCTGCTGATTACCGGCGGCGGGCCGCTGCATCGAACGGAAGTCGCTCTCACGTACATGTTTGATGAAGCTTTCGGTCAACTGCATTTTGGCTACGGCGCGGCGCTCAGCTATGTCCTCGCCATCGTGATCGTGGTCGTCAGTGCACTGCAAGCGCGTCTGTTCGGCCGCGGTGATAAAGACGTGGAGTATTGATGATGATCGCAACGTCGAATAGCAATCAGCGTGTCCTGAACATCGCTATTTTTCTGGTGCTGTGTCTCGGCGTCTTCATCGCCGTCGCACCACTGCTCTACATGGCTTCAACGGCGCTCGGGGGCGTTGCCTATGTGCAGACCTACCCACCCCGCCTTATCCCCGAAACCATTAACTTCGAAAATTTCGAGCAGGCCTTCGCCAATCGCAATTTTCTGCGTGCGTTCGTCAACAGCGCCGGGGTCGCCATTGCGACGTCCCTCATGGTGACCGTCCTCGCTTCAACGATGGCGTACAGCTTCGCGCGCTTCGAATTTCGCGGCAAAAAGATCATCTTCGGCGGGCTGCTGCTCATGATCATGATCCCCGGCGTGGTGCTGCTCATTCCGCAGTTCATTCTGGCGAAAAACCTCGGCTTGCTCAACAGTCTGCCGGGGATTGTGCTGGTATACAGCGCGGGGCCGCTGGCCTTCAATACCTTTTTGCTCCGCGGTTTCTTCGAAAACCTGCCACGCGAGCTGGAAGAATCCGCCATCATCGACGGTGCCAGCCCATTCACGGTGTTCTGGCGGGTGATGCTGCCGCTCGCCGCACCTGCAATCAGCACGGTCGCCGTGTTCAGCTTCTTAGGGGCGTGGGATGAGTACCTGCTCGCGCTCAACTTCCTGACCACTGAAAGTCTGCGCACACTGCCGGTCGCCATTGCCAATTTTCGCGGGCAGCATGCCTCTAACTGGGGCTTAGTGTTTGCCGGGTCGCTCACCGCGGTCATCCCGACCATCTTGCTGTTCGTCTTCTTCCAGCGGTACTTCATTCAAGGGATTACGAGCGGCGGGGTTCGTGGTTAATGCACATCATCCGTCGACTAGTTCCGTTTTTCTTCCTAATTCTGTTCCAAGGGGGCGCTGTGTCCGCCGTCGATTCGATTATTCAAATCATTCCTGATCAAAGCTTCTACCATCCCGGCGAGATCGTACACATTACGGTGCGCGCCAGCGCGGGCAGCCAACTGCAAGCCCACGTGACCTACCTGAACACCCTCATCACTGAACTCAACGCAGTGCTGATCGACGGACAAGCCGTCATCGCATGGACGCCACCACCGGACGCACCGCGCGGCTACGGCTTAAACATCGACGTACTCGACGCGAGCGGCACGGTGCTGGAGTCGCAATCTTCGGCGTTCGACGTGCTCAATCACTGGATCGAAGCGCCGCGTTACGGCTTCCTGACCGATTTCAGCCCGGCAAATCTCACGATTGCGCCCACGCTCGACTGGATGCTGCGCCATCATATCAACGGCGTGCAGTTCTATGACTGGCAGTACCGCTGGGAAGACTTGATTCCCGCAGAAGATCGCTTTGAGGATGGCTTGGGGCGCGCCCAGTCGATGGTCACCATCCGCAATCTGATCGACTTACTGCACACCGGGAAGATCGCCGCCATGCCCTACACGGCGATCTACGGCGCTTCGTATGCTTTCTACCGCCAGCATCAGGATTGGGCGTTGTTCGATGCGCGCGGTACAGCCTACACCTTCGGCGACAATTTAATCGGCATCATGGATGCGACCCCCGGATCACCTTGGAACACCCATTTGCAGGCCGAATTCGCCGATGTATTGGATAACACGGCTTTCGACGGCATCCACATCGACCAGTATGGATCACCCAAGCAGGGTTTCGACAACCTGGGTCATCCGGTCGATATGGCCGAAGTTATGCCCGCGTTCATCAACCAGACGGCGGAGCTGGTGCAGGATCGCCGGGGCGATGCCGGGATCACCCTGTTCAACAGCGTGGGCAACTGGCCAATCGACACAGTCGCGCCCGCGCAACAGGACGCCTCGTATATCGAAGTCTGGCCGCCCAACAACGACTATCTCGACCTCAACCGCATTATCACGAATGCGCAAGCCCTCGGCAGCGAAAAGCCCGTGATCCTTGCCGCTTACATCCCGCCAGAGCGCGTCATTAACTGGCGGCTGGCCAACTCAGTGATCCTTGCCAGCGGTGCGTATCACCTCGAAACGGGCGAACCGGGATCAATGCTGCAAGACCCGTATTTCCCGCGCTTTGGGGAGATTGCGGAAGCCGATCAGCCTCTGTTCACACGCTACTACGATTTCATCGTACGTTATGAGAACGTGCTCTCGGTGGGCACAACAGCGGGCAGTCCTGACCGGCACGCGGCGATCAGCATAGGTGATGTCCGCATGCGCGGCATTCACTCCCGGGATCGCGTCGCCCCCATCGTCCGTTCGGGTGCCAATTTCGAAACGTTCAGTCTGGTCAACTTCCTGAACATTGAAGGCGCGGACTGGAACGCACCAACCACCGTTGGGCCAACAACACTCACTGATCAGGTGGTCAGCATCGCCGTAGATCGTCCAGTAGCGGCAGTCTGGGTTGCCTCACCAGATGCCCCCGAAAGTATGCAGGCGAGCAATCTTCCATTTACGGTTGAAACGGGTACACTTCAGTTTATCCTTCCCCGTCTCGACTATTGGAGCATGATCGTCGTGGAGTATGAACATGGCAGTTGATAGGTTGCGCGCAGCGTCTTTACATCAGCACAGCCAGCAGGTGATCCTCGATAACCAGAAGGCTGGCGGCGGCTATCTCGCCTGTCCGCATATGCCGGATTACCAATTCTCGTGGTTCCGCGACGGAGCCTTCATCGCCTATGCGCTGACGCTGGACGGGGCGACCTACCCGATTCCGCACCAGATCGGCTTCGCGGCTCAGTGGGACAGCGCCGGCAAGTTTCACCAGTGGTGTGCCACGATGATCAACCAGCGGGCGGAAGCGCTCGAACGGACGATCGCGCGTGCCGCCAACGGTGAAGCGCTTGTCCTCGCCGATACGCTCAATGCCCGCTATCAGGTCGAAGGTAAACCCGGCCCCGAAGATTGGCCGGAATTTCAACTCGACGGCCCGGCGATCTGGTTATGGTCGCTGGCCAAATATGTCGACGTGTGCCGCGCCCGACCGCTTCCCCTCTACTGGGAGAATGCTGTTGACCTCACGGCGCGCTATCTGGCGGCGATCTGGCAGTCGCCCTGCAATGACTGTTGGGAAGAACGCAGCGATGCTGTGCACATCAGCACGCTGGCGGCGATTGTCGCCGGGTTAAGCGCGGCCGAATACCTCGTCCCGCGCCTGAATTTCAGCGCCACGAAAACCGCCATTCAGGCGTTCATCTTCGCCAAGGGGATCACGCCGGGCGGCGAATTAGCGAAATCGGTCGGCGTGGATGGCGTTGATGCCAATCTGCTGTTGGCGGCGCTGCCAGAGTTCGGCCTGCTCAAACCGGATGATCCACTCATGGCCCGCACGGTCGAGCGCATCGAACGCGATCTGCTAGCGGAAGGTCACGGCGTGCACCGCCACCGCGAAGACACTTACTACGGCGGGGGCGCATGGGTGCTGCTCGGCCTGTGGCTGGCGTGGTACTACACGCAAGTCGGCCAACTGGAACGTGCTCAGCAGCTGTTCACATGGGCGGAAGCGCACGCCGACGAAGCGGGTAACTTGCCCGAACAAGTCAAGGATGCGATGTTCGCGCCGGATTTCTACGAGCCGTGGGTGAAACAGCGGGGAGAAATTGCCCAACCGCTGCTGTGGACCCATGCCAAATATATCCTCGTGCGCCTCGCGCTCGAAGGCCAATCCCGCTAGACCAACTAATCCAGCAACAGCAGATGCTTATTGGGACGCGCTGCGGCGCGTCCATTGCATTCCCCAACTATTCACCGAACAGCGCCTGTGCTGTCCCCCTACGGCTACGACTTTGTAATCTGAGTTTCTCTCCCAGAACAGGTTTCATGCCCGCATCATCCGCGTTTCATATGGAACAAATCCCCTGCGGTTAGCGTCTTTATCTCAGAAGTGAGTAGGAGAAAGTAATGCGTTCAAAAATTTTCAGACTCATCCTGATCGGTCTGCTGACGTTTGGAGGACTGACAGCGGTGGCAGCACAAGCGGAGAATGAACTCGCCGGGACTCAGTGGCAGCTAATCTCAATGACCGGCACGCCCCTGCCCGATGAGGTCTACATTACCCTGCAATTCAACGCCGACGCCCAGGCGAGCGGCATGGGCGGCTGCAACGGCTTCAGCGCGACCTATACGCTTGATGGGGATGCTATCCACTTAACCGACATAGTCAGCACGTTGATGGCATGCGACCAGCTCGATTACGAAGTGGCCTATTTCGCCGCACTCCAAGCGGTGGCGCGCTATGATCGTGCCGACGATCAGCTCACACTCTCCACCGCTGATGAGCAACAACTGGTGTTTAGGGCGTTACCCACGCTGCCGGGAACCGACTGGCAGTTGATCTGGCTGGATGGCGCTGAAGTACTGGGTGACACCCCATTAACGTTGACCTTCAATAAGGATGGCAGCGTGCAGGGCAGCGGCGGGTGTAATCAGTTCAGCAGTCAGTACGCACTAAACGGCGATACGCTCACGTTCGAGGGCATCCGCAGCACGCGCCGTGCCTGTGCCGCCGACGACTTGAACGCGCAGGAACAGGCTTATTTCGCCGTGCTCGAAGCGGCTGCGAATTACACTATTTCCGGCGATCACCTGATGGTGATCGCGCAGGATGGGCGCATGCTGCGCTTTGCCCGCCGTGCGAACCTAGTGGAAACGTCGTGGCAGCTAGATTCTATCGATGGCACAGTGGTCACCGGGACCGTTACGCTCCAGTTCACCGACGAAACAACCGTTTCTGGTTCGGGCGGGTGCAACCAATACAGCGGCAGCTATACGGTCAACGGTGAGGAGATCTCCTTTGGCGAACTCGTCAGCACCGAACGCGCTTGCCTTGAGTCGAACCTCATGGAACAGGAAGGCGGCTTCTACGCTGCTTTGGACGCTGCGACGGGCTATCAAGTATCGGACGAGCAGCTGATCATCATCTATGGCGACGAGCAGCAGTTGGTCTTCAGCTCAGCAGCAACGATCAGCAGCAACTAGGCCCGCTGACCAATGCACGACAGCCGAGGCTGACCCTGTCCTTCAATGGGGCAGGGTCGGACGGCAAGTGCGCCGAAGAGCATGGCGTCCATTTGGCGTCCCTACACAAGAATGATTTTCTCGTAGGGACGCCATCCATCGCGTCCACAAAATTCCGAAACCGAGCCTTAACCCTGTTTCACGGTGTGCTACGCAGCTGCCGAACGAACTTGTTCGGTCTCTCGGTGGGTGGGAGTTTTCTCACACCGCTTGAGTGACAAATATCACCCGATTGCCAGACATTCGTCATATTGAGCGGATCGTTCCGAAAGGTTGCCGCGCGACAGCGTATCAGATGAATATTGACAATTGCCGCCGATCCCCAAGTCGGCCAACTACATCCGAAACGCGAGAGAATTCATGTCGTCTGTGACTGTCCATACCGAACAAGGCTACCGTACCGCGATCAATATCCGCCAGCACACCGTTTTCGCCGATGAACTCATCAACGATGGCGGCACTGACACCGCTCCCACGCCAATGGAGATGCTGCTCGGTACTGCCGGAGCTTGTATCGCCGTGACCACCAAAGCCTACGCGCAGCGCAAAGGCTGGCCGCTGACGGGAGTGTCGGTTGAATTGGAAATGGAACGGATCAAGCGCGAAGACTACCCCACGTATACGGGGGATGCCGCCTTCATCCACGAAATCCGCGAAGTCGTCCACTTTGAAGGCGATCTCACCGAGGAACAAAAAACTCGCTTGCATCTGGTGGCCAAGAAATGCCCCGTGCATCTGACACTGGAAAACCCGGTCTTTTTCGTCGAAAATCAAGCGGCCATGACGGACGCCAACTCTTAATTTACTGGGTCTCGGTGGCTGAGGGATGAAGATGCAGACGAACAATCAGCTCCCCGTGATCGGCGCGGCCATGTACCTGCCCGACCTCCCCCAATATCTCGACTGGCTGGTGGCGGGACAGCGCGATCTCGAACTCCAAGATCCATCGTGGACGGATTATCTTGATCAGGATTGGCAGGCGCAAGCTGAAGCGGGGCGCCAACTGCTGACCGACCACGGCTATCGCGGACGGCTGGGCATTCATGCCGCCTTCGATGCGCTGGATTTGGGCGCGGGCGATAAGCTCATCCGCCAGGTGGTCGAAACGCGTTACCTGCAAAGTCTTGAATTCGGCGCAGTGGTTGGCGCAACGCACATGGTCATCCACAGCCCATTCGTCGCTTTTGGGAGTGCGTTGGTCAACTTCACGCCGAAGTCGAACCGCCAGCACGTGATCGACAACGTCCATGCCACGCTCGAAAACGTGCTGCCCATCGCCGAACGCCAGCAATGCATTCTCGTCATCGAAAACATTCGCGATAAGAATCCCGCTCCGCTAATCGACCTCGTGCGGTCGTTCGACTCCGAGTATGTGCGTTTAAGCATCGACACCGGTCACGCAGCGATTATGGAACGCGATGGGGGCACTCCGCCGCACCAATGGGTGCTCGAAGCGGGCGATCTGCTGGAGCACGTGCACGTGCAGGATCTCGACCGCCACGATGATCGTCATTGGGCCGTCGGCGAAGGTGACATCAACTGGCGCGCCTTCTTCCGCGCGATCAGCACGCTGACGCGGCCACCACGCCTCTGCATCGAAGTCAACGATATGAACGATATTGAGCGTTCGGCCACCTGGCTCGGACAACACGGCCTTACCCGCTGAATTCAACCGGGTACGGAAGTATTCCGTACCCGCTCCCCATCTTCACCCCCATAATTACAACCATTCCGCCATTCCGCATTACAATAGAGGCAGATATTTGTTGCGGTGAGGCTGCAAAATACAATGAGTCAGTTGTTTGTCTTCAATGCACCCTATCAGGGTGGCTTCCAAACGCTCGAAGATTCCCCGCTTCAACCCACCGAAGTTCGCCTTCGCACGCTGTACTCCGGGATCAGCGCCGGGACGGAGCTCACCTATTGGCGCGGGACGAATCCGTATCTCTCGCAGCGCTGGGACGCCGACCGCCGCTTATTTATGAAAGATGCCGCCCCCACGTTCAGCTACCCGGTGCTGAATCTCGGCTATGAAGAAGTTGGCGAAGTGGTCGAAGTCGGTGCGGAAGTCAACGATATCGCCGTGGGCGCGCACCTGTTCGGCACGTGGGGACATCGCACGCACCATGTCGCCACCCTCGACTACGCCCGCCCGCGCCTCATGCCACCCGGCCTCGATCCGCTGTGCGGCATTTTCTCGCATCTCGGCGCGATTGCCTTGAACGGCGTGCATGACGCGGGCATCGTTCTGGGCGACACTGTCGCGATCTTCGGCATGGGGGCGCTGGGCCAAGTGGTCGCGCAGATGGCCAAACGCTCGGGCGCGAAGGTGATCGCCGTCGACCTGCTCGACACGCGACTGGCCATGGCCAAGCAGCTCGGCGCAGATATCACGGTCAACGCGGGACACGGCAGTGCGGCGGAAGCCATCAAAGACCTGACAAATGGCTTGGGAGCGGACGTGTGCATCGAAGTCTCCGGTTCGACGGTCGCGCTCCACGAAGCCATCCGCGCCGCCGCCTATTCGGCGCGGGTTGTGGCGATGGGGTTCTTCCCCGGCGAAGCCAAAGGGTTGCTGCTCGGCGATGAGTTCCACCATAATCGCATCAACCTGGTGTGTTCGCAGATTTCCGGCGTCGGCCCGGAATTCAGCTATCGCTGGACAAAACTGCGTCTGTGGCAAACGGCCATCCGTTTACAGGCCGAAGGAGGGCTGGATTTACGCCCGCTCATCACACATCGAGCGCCCTTCGCGGAAGCCGAATCGCTGTATCGCTTGATGGATGAGCGCCCGAACGACATATTACTCGCTGTACTCGAATTTGGGGGTGAATGATGCGGATTGGAATTATCGGCTGCGGTGATGTTGCTGGACGGCACGCTGGAGCAATCAAGGGACTGAATGAAGAACTGGAACTCGTAGCGCTCTGCGATCATACCGAGGCCAAAGCGCAAGCGTTCGCGGCGAAACACGCCTCGGAAGCGGCCATCTACACGGATCACCGTGCCCTGCTGGACGACGCTAAGCTTGATCTGGTCGTCGTGTGTCTGCCACCGTTTGCGCATACCGACGAAATCGAACGCGCGGCGAACAACGGCATCCACATCCTGATGGAAAAACCAATTGCGCTGGAGTCCGAACAGGCGTGGCGCATGGTAGAGTGTGTCGAGAAAGCGGGAATCAAGACACAGGTTGGCTTCCAATTCCGTTTCGGCGAGGCCGTCGAAACCTTCAAGGCCCTGCAAGCTGAGGGCAAAACGGGCGGCATCGCCTTGTTCAGCGGTCGCTATTTTTGTAACGCGCTCCACGCGCCGTGGTGGCGGGATCGTGCCAAGTCCGGCGGTCAGGTCATCGAGCAAGCGATTCACCTGTTCGACATCATGCGCTACTTCATGGGGAATCCGCTCACGGTCTACAGCCGTCAGGAAAACCTGTTTCACACGGACGTCGACGGCTATACAAGTGAAGATACCAGTGTGACGGTCGTGAATTTCCAAGGCGGCGGCATGGGCGTGATCACTGCGACCAACAACGCTGTCCCCGGCAAGTGGATCGGCGATTACCGTGTCGTGGCGCAAAAAGTGACCGCCGATTTCGTCAGCGCAAACATCGCGACCTTCACGCACACCGATCAAGCACATACGCCCGTCACCGCCATCGACTCGGAACGCGATTTCCGCCGCGAACAGCTGCTTGACCTGTTGAACGCCATCAAAACGGACGGCACAACCCGCACACCCATGCGTGACGGCGCGACGATTCTCGACCTCGTGCTGGCGGCGCGGCGCTCCGCTGAAGAACGCCGGGAAATTGCGCTGTGAATTTTGCTCTTCGTTCCGGCGCGCTTCATGTAGACAGCGCTCTGGTCGGTCTCGGCGCGGTGTTCCCGGTTATCAACGGCGCGAGAGTTGAAGCGGCTGTCTGGCACGAGGCGCGACCGGGGCGTTACGAATGCGCCTTGCCGCCGTACCCCGCCGCAACGTTTTACGTTGAAACAAACCAAGACGATCCGAGTTATCTGTTTTATGGCATCAACGGCTTGCCCGACGATTTCGCCCTCGACTCGTTCGGAGTTGCGTTCGTCGGGCTGACCAACCTGCGCGCCTTCCTGCGCATGGGCTACTACAGTTGGGATGGCGCAAGCTACATCGAGCCGGAAACCGCGCCGCCGGGGCTGATTCAGGGCTACGCGCTAACGCAACTGCTGCCGCGCTATGGGGCGGGCAGCGTGATCATCGGCTTTAGCCGCCATGATCGCTTTCAACACACCTTCACGCTCGACAATCGCCAGACACCTTACACACTGCTCGTCCAAACCCTGTGGGATCGCAAAGCAATCGCTGATGGTTGCGCGTCTGAACGACTGGACTTCTACGAGTCGAGCAACCCGTACGAACATGCGCTCAGAGAATGGGCTGAACCGATCGGCGACGATCAGCGCGGAGAAGGCTATGATGGCATTTCTGGCTGGTGCTCGTGGTACAACCTCTATGCCTCCATTACGGAAGAGAACATCCTCGAACATCTACGCGCGACGGCAGAGGTCAACCAGCGCGAACAACTGAATATGCGCGTGTTCCAGATTGACGACGGGTTTACCCCGGAGATGGGCGACTGGCTGGAGGTGAAGCCGCAGTTCCCGCGCGGCATGAAACCCTTGCTGGATGATATTCGCGCGGCAGGCTTCACGCCAGGCCTATGGATCGCGCCGTTCATGGTCGGCAACCGGAGCAAGCTGTATCGGGATCATCCCGATTGGGTGGTCAAAGGTCACGACGGCCAGCCCATCGCCCACATGACGTTCTACGCGGAATTTCGCTGGCACAAACGCAGCGAGGAATACTACATCCTCGATACGACGCACCCGGACGCCTTCGCCTATTTGCGCGAAGTATTCCGCGCGTGGCGCTACGAATGGGGCTGCGACTACTTCAAGACCGATTTCATGCACTTCGGCAGCGAATACGGGCCAGATCGCGCGGTTTGGCACACGCCCGGCCTGACGCGTATCGAAATCTGGCGGCGCACCGCGGAAATGATTCGTGAGGCCATCGGCGCGGACGCGCTCTGGTTGGGCTGCGGCTGTCCCTTGTTCGCGTCGATTGGACTGGTCGATGCGCTCCGGATTGGGCGCGATGTCGGCGTAGAATGGCGCGGCGATTACTCCGCCCAGTCCATGCTGCGCGACAGCATGCTGCGGAATTTCGCTAACGGGATGTTCTGGCGGGCTGACCCGGACTGCATCCTGCTGCGCGAGCGCTTCCACAACCTGAGTGATACCGAAGTTCGCTCGCTGGCGATCTATGCGGGCATGGCGGGCAAGGTCATCATGACGAGCGACAACCTCGCGGAATTGTCGCCGGAACGCTTACGTTTATGGAAGTTGATCGCAAAGGACGTGGAGTTTGGCGGCATCTGTAATTATCCGCTGTTGGGAAAATCGACGTTCGCGTATGGAACAGATACACGCGGTCGCCCCGAAGGTCGCGCAGTTGACCCGGTCATCATACAGGTTCGCCAGCAAGATGATTTCATCGCAGTATTCCTGCTCAATGGCGGCGAAACAACCGTCGAGCGGGTCTACCCACTAGAAGACGTACTCGGCATTCGCGTCACGCTTTACGCCTACAGTTGGACGGCGAATCGCGCCTATCCCGAACCGATTGACCGGATCATCATGACGCTCGATCCGCACGAGGGCGCGCTGATCTTCTTCTCGAACGAACCGATTCTCACCGCGCCGGATCGGTTGCCGTAGGTCAACCTCACCCCCCAACCCCCTCTCCGAGCGGAGAGGGGGAGCTACTGCGAGTCTGTTGGCTCCCCTCCCTGAATTCGGGGAGGGGTCGGGGGTGGGGTCGGCACTACTTGACAATCCACCGCGATTCATACGGCGGAAGTTCACCCTGTTCAATCATTTGCGGCTGATCGCTGAAATTGAACAGACAGGTTACCCGTTCGCTGCCATCCGGCGCGGTTCGTTCCAACCCTAACACATGCCCATCGTTGAGCGTGTACGCTCGCTGATTGCCGAGTGGATGGAAGGCGGTATGTCCGCGCCGCGCCCGCACGAGGTCGGCGTAGGCGTTGAAGACCTGAGAACTGAACGTGTCCGCGTCGCGCAGTTCTGATTCAAGCTGATCCGCATCCAGCTTCGCCCGATTGATCGCGCGGTTGTAGCCGAGGCGTTCCACGCCGTTATGGTCGTTCTGCGTGCCAATCAAGCTGTGCACATAAATCGCGGGAACGCCCGCCAGCGACAGCATCACCGCCTGTGTGAGCAGGAAGCGCTCCACATGTTGACTCGGCGAAATCCCTACCTTGCCCGTCGCATTCACATAGGTGATGTTGAGCTCGTACGGCTGCTGACTGCCATCGGGCAGCGCGCGATAACTGACACGCCCGCCGTTCGCTTCGACCTGCGCAATCATCTGCGCGAGTTCTTCCGGCGCGAGGATGCCCTCGACGGGACGTAAGCCGATGCCGTCGTGCGAAGCCGTGAAATTGAAAAACGTCGTGCGCGGCGTCGGCGCTGGCAGGCTGTTGATCCACTCCGCCAGTTTGACCACATTCCCGGTGATCAATGTGTGCAGCAGCAGCGGCGGCAGCGTGAAATTGTAGACCAACTGCGCCTCATCCGCGCGCAGATACGAGATATTTTCGGCGTGCGGGACATTCGTTTCGGTGATCAAAATGACGTGCGGCGCGTATCCATCCAGCACAGCACGAAACAACTGGATCACGGCGTGGGTTTGTGGCAGATGCAGGCTGCTCGTCCCGGCGACCTTCCACATGAAGGCGATGGCGTCGAGGCGGATGACCTGCGCGCCCTGCTCTATGTAGTCCAGCAGCACATCGAGGATGCGCAGGAAGGTGGCAGGCGTGCGAAAATCCAAATCGACTTGATCGTCGCTGAAGGTCGTCCACACATGCACCGTGTCGCCGTTCGCTTTGGTGAATGGGGTGAGCAGCGGCGACGTACGCGGACGCACGACCGAGCTTAAATCCGTCTCCTGCGACTCAGTCATGAACAGATTAGTATAGGCTGGATCGTCTGCCAGAAACCGCTGGAACCACTCACTTTTGGCAGACATGTGATTGATCACCGCGTCGAACATCAGGCGGTAGCCGCGGCTCAGCGCGCGCACATCGTCCCAATTGCCGAGTTCCGGGTTAACCGCGTAATAGTCGATCACCGAAAAACCATCATCCGACGAATACGGATAGAACGGCAGAATGTGGACGGTATCGATCAGATCGTGAGCATTGTCATCAAGGAAATCTCGCAGCGTTTGCAGCGGATGCTCACCTTCACGGTGCAGCGTGTCGCCATAGGTGATGAGGGTGACGGTCTTCTCTGAGAAGTAATCGCCATGCGCGGGCGGCACCTGCAACTGCCGCAGCCGTTCGCCGATAGCGGTGAACAAGGCATCAGCCTGCGCCGGATACAGTTCGCCCAGTAGGGCACGAATGTGATCAGAAGGGGTCATCAAAACGCCTCAACGCCTCTTGCAGCACGCGTCGACCAACCCCATATGAGAAGTGTTCCGCCGCGATGCGATAATTGTTCTCCGCCCACGCTTCCCGCAGCGCCGCATCGTCGATCAAGCGGCGGGTCTGCGCGATCACGTCCGGGGTGAGGTCATAATGATACTCCACCGCCTTGATTCCGCGACTCTTGAGGTCCGCCACATACACCGGGTAGGTATGGATGATGAACGGCTTGCGGAAATACATCATTTCCAGCATGGCGTTGCCGAAGCCTTCGTAATCGCTCGGGTACGTCGCGATGTGCGCCTGCGGATAAATATCCCACAGCGTATACACGCGATGACCGTTGCGTTCACCCCGTTCTGCGCCGATATAGTCGGCGATGAACTGGTAGCGAATGCCCGCCCGATCCGCTTCTTCCTTGAGCCACGCGCCATAGCCGCCCGCTTCATCGCCCTCGTAGCCCGTGATCAGCAAGACGAGACGCGGATCATTCAGCTTGCGCATCAATTCGACGGCCTTCTCAATCACTTTGCGGCGAATGACGCGCGTCGGCTGCAAGACGATCAGATCGTCGGCGCTTAAGCCAAGCTCGGCGCGGAAGGTCAGCGCATACTCGTCGGGCGGCGGCGGTGGGTTCTCATAGTCAAAGATGTTTGGCATGTACAGCGACGGGATGCCACGCCATGCATACAGCCGCTGCTGCATCACCGTGCTGATCGACATGTGGCGCAC
>CALKIA010000586.1 GCA_937988705.1 uncultured Chloroflexota bacterium
TGGTTTGGTTTGCACCTCCATTCTACCGAACAGGAATTTTCATATGGCTTCTAAGAAGTGAATATAGTCGAAATTTGTTGTTGAAGGAACGTAGAGCGTTGGAAGCCCATGCTAGGGAGGCCGGATGTTCTCTTATACTCCATCCTGAATCGAAGGTAATGAGTCTGAGAGGAGCAACAGTTCAAAGGGCATATCTGCAAACACTTCTCGAATTTCTTGGCGAGATACCCCCTAATCTGGTTCGCGCAGTTGTTACCCCAAAAACACCGGAAGACAGTCTTATTCTCGTTGGAGACTACTTTTTTGCTGAGGGACTAGTTCCGACTCTCCATGGATTACACCAAACTGTTTTCAACTCACATGCACCTTCAGTACTTGAGAAAATGATTGGATTTAAACGGAAGTTCGAACATTTAGGCAATAGATATGGCATTATGACCGGAACAGGTTTAGTTGAAAAAATCGAACAGGTTTTGATGATTTTAGAGACTGAGAAGAGCGAAAGCTAGGTGAGCCGAAAATTAACTCGATATATGTAATGTATGATGTATATCGTTCCAAAGAAGGACGTGCGGGCGTACCGAGAAACGCCGCACGTCCTTACATGGCGTAACGCGGTCAAAGACGGGATGGTCGCCGAGCGCATCCGCACCGAGTAGGACAAGATCTACCGACGGATGCGCCCGATGAAGCGTGGGGAAACCTAATTTTGAGCGCTATGATGGCTCTATCCAACGGATGTGAGAGGCTACAGCGTATTAGATTTCGAGCACGGACAGAATATTCCCCGCCGGGTCTTTGAACCACGCAATATTGGGGCCGCCCTGACCACGCGCGATCCCCTTGTCATCGGTTTTCAGGTAGGGCAGATCGTAGACTTCAAACTTCACGCCGTGCTGAGTCAATGCGTCAACGGCTTGCTCGACATTCGGCACGGGGAAATTCAGCACCGTGAACGTGGCGGGCACATGGTATTCGCCTTTGGCATAGATCAAGACTTTCGTGCCGCCCGCAAAGTGCAGGATCAGCTCATCCTCTTCTTCGCTCACCTCGATGCCGAGTGTCTCGACGTAAAACGCCTTCGCTTTAGCAAGGTCATCCACCGAGAAACCGCTGAATGCTGGGCTATCTTTGAACATATCGCCGCTCCTTGATCTAGGTTTGCTGCATCATAGAACGGGGATTCAGATTGTCAAGCGGTGTGCGTGGACGACGCTGCCCGACTATACTCTACGCCATTCAAGCATCGAGTTCACCAAAATGAGGAGCAACCCACATGCACATTCTCATGGTTTACATTCACGTCAAACCGGACATGATCGACGCCTTCATCGAGGCGACATTGGCTAATGCACGTGGCAGCAATCAGGAACCCGGCGTGGCGCGCTGGGATTTTAATCAGCAGCAGGACGACCCGACGCGCTTTTGCCTGTATGAAGTCTATCGCTCCAAAGAGGGGCTGGCTGCGCACCGCGAAACGGCGCATTTCCTCACGTGGCGTGACGCCGTCAAAGACATGCTGGTCAGCGAGCGCACGCGCACCGAATACACCAACCTCTACCCGTCGGATGAAAGTTGGTAAGCGATCTTCCTTAGTGCAGAAGGGGTCAAGGTGTGGCACAATCGCCAGAGTTGGATCAGAAAGGCGATACTTTGGCTCCTTCTACCTTCGACTTTGGCACTTTCCCCGTTTTGACCACCGAGCGCCTGCGCCTCCGCCAGATCACCTCGGATGATGCCGCTGATTTCAGCGCCATTTTTGGATCGCCCGATGTGCTGCGCTTTCTCAATCTGGAACCGGTGACGACAACCGAGCGCGCGCTCGACGTGATAAGCTGGCTGGCGCAGGGTTATCAGTCACAGCGTGAGATCGATTGGGCGATCACCCGGCAGGGCGACGACCGCATGATCGGCATGTGCGGGCTGCATGACCTCGACAAGCAAAACCGCCATGTTGAGATCGGCTGGCATTTGCACCCGTCCGTATGGCGGCAGGGCTACGCGACCGAAGCGGCGCGCGCCATCATTGCGTGGGGTTTCGAGAATCTTGCTGTCCATCGGATCTGGGCGGACTGCACGGCGGGCAACGATGCCTCCGAACGCCTCATGATCAAGTGCGGCTTCCAGTTCGAAGGCCACTTCCGCGAGCATTACTGGGAGCATGGGCGCTTTGTCGATGCGCGCTATTACGGTCTGCTGCGCCGTGACTTCGAAGCACTGTCAGCCAAGTAAACGCTCGTTCCCGCTGATTAGCCGCGCCAGCGCGCCACGTAGATCAATTCATAGGCCAGCGGCCCCGGCAGAATCGGTGCGGGCAGTGGGCGTTTGGTCGCGCGGGCGAAGCGGTTGGCGAGATTTTGCACGGCGCTCCCCGCAATGTGCACTGACTCCACGCGGAAACCCTGATCTTCGAGCAAGCGTCGCCCGGTGTCGACCGTGTAAAAATGCACGTGGGTGCGATCCATGATGCCGTAATCCGTGTAATCGAAGCGTCCGCGCAGCAGCTTAAGGCGGATGCTCCAATGCGCGATATTCGGCAGCGAAACGATCACCCACGCGCCCGGTTTGAGCAGCGCTTTCGCTTGTTGGAGGATCGCCTCTGGATATTTCAGATGTTCGAGGATGGCCGCCGCCAGCAGCCCATCATACGGCGCGTTCGACGCGGCGACCGCCAGCGCGTCCGCTTGATCCAGATCGACCACCTGCGCCTGCGTCATGCGTGTCGCGGCAATGCGCACCGCCGCCGGATCAAATTCCAGCCCAGTCACGGTGCAGCCGAGGCGCTGTTCCATATAGCCGGACAGATAGCCAGACGCGCACCCCAGTTCGAGCACGCGGCTGTTGCGCGGGATCAGGCGCATGAGCAGGCTGTGCGCATCGTCCGGGTTCGTCTGTTCGGGCGTGAAGATCGTTTCGATATGGTATTTGGGTGTGGCCATGCCGTCGCTTCCAGTCGGTGAACGTATCGCCCTGCATTATACCGCTTGCCGGAAACCCGCAGCCGAGCACTCTATTCAACTAAATTCAAACGCTCTATCGCATTTTAGCAGTCGGCCTGTTACTATTCCCGCAAAACTGCACGCACGAGGAAGATGCATCATGGGTGAAAAATATCAGGCGCTCCTCCATCACCTGATGGAGATCCGCAATGTCAACCGCGCCGAGGCGCTGCTCGGCTGGGATCAACAGGTCAATATGCCGCCCGGTGGCTCCAAAGGCCGGGCCGCGCAGAGCGCTACGCTCGCCCGTATCGGTCACGAACTGCTGACCGACGAAAAGACCGACATGCTGCTCAAAGAAGCGCAGTTGGAACTAGGCGACATCCCGTATGACTCGGACGAAGCCAGCATGATCCGCGTGACCCGCGTCGACTACCGCGAAAACACTTGCATCCCGTCGGATTTGGTCGCGGAACACGCCGAAGCGACCGCGCTCGGTCACAACATCTGGAAAGAAGCGCGCGCGCAGAACGATTTCTCCCTGTTCGCACCGATCCTCACGCGCATCCTCGACCTGTCGCGGCGCATGGCCGACTACATCGGTTATCAGGAACACCCGTATGACGCGCTGTTGGGGCAGTACGAACGCGGTATGAAATCCAGCGAGGTCAAGCGCCTGTTTGACGATCACAAGCCGCCGCTCGTCAAGCTGATCGCGCGGATCAACGAGCGCGCCGACCTCGTGAGCGACGATCTCCTGCGCCGTGAGTTTAATATTGATAAGCAGCGTCAGTTCTGCGTCGCTATAGCGACTGCCTTCGGCTATGACTTCAATCGCGGGCGCATCGATGTGGCGACGCACCCCTTCGCCATCACCTTTAATCAGGGCGATGTCCGCATCACCACGCGCTACAACCAGAACTTCCTGAGTCCGGCGGTTTTCGGCACGATGCACGAATCCGGCCATGCCATGTACGAGCAGGGCGTATCGCCAACGCTGGAAGGCACGCCGCTGTCACGCGGTGCGTCGCTCGGCGTGCACGAATCGCAGTCACGCATGTGGGAGAATTTCGTCGGACGCAGCAAGGGCTTCTGGACGTGGGCGTATCCCCAGCTGCAAGCGACCTTCCCTGAATCGCTCGGCGATGTCTCGGTCGATGCGTTCTACCGTGCGATCAACAAGGTGGGGCAGTCGTTCATCCGCGTCGAAGCCGACGAAGCGACCTACAACCTGCACATCATGCTGCGCTTTGAGCTGGAAATGGAAATGATCGCGGGCAACATCCCGGTCGAGCGGCTGCCGCAGGAATGGAATGAGCGCTTTGAAGCGTACTTCGGCATCGTGCCGCCCACCGACACGCTCGGCGTGCTGCAAGATGTTCACTGGTCGAGCGGCTTGATCGGCTACTTCTCCACCTACGCGCTGGGCAACATGCTGGCGGCGCAGTACTGGCAGAAGGCGCTGCAGGCGCACCCGGAAATCCCTGCCGAGATCGAGCGCGGCAAGTTCGACACACTGCTCACGTGGCTCAACGTGAACATTCATCAGCATGGGCGCAAGTTCACGTCCGCCGAGCTGACGCAGCGCATCACGGGCGAGAGCATCAAGTCCAGCGAATACATGAAGTATCTCGAAGCCAAGTACGGCGAGATCTACGGGCTGTAACTCATTTGGTTGGGGAGGGCAATGGTGCTCGCCATTGCTTTCCCCCTTAGAACAAGAATCTAGGATTGAGCCTCACTTACACGGATTGTATACCGCTCACGCGAATAAGGTTCGTTCCGCATTCTTATGTCAACATTCAGTGTATTATTCCCACCTACCGAAATAAACAATCCCCACGCTTGATCATCGATAGCCCGTGTAACCGGGGTGATAACTCCTGTATCAACGTTATAGAGGAATGTTTCTGTTGTTTGGGCACTGGTTTGGTGAAGTATCTGGTGTCCCCCATCCAAGGTGAGCAGGGGATATGGAAATAAACGTGTTTCTTCAACTTCGCTCGCGGTTCGCGTGAATAACTTGCTGTAGGCTTCCTCGTCGCGTGGATGCACAAGCGCTACATAACGATTGTCATCTACCTGTACAATACTGGACATCGGCATAACGAAATCTATATCCCAATCGGTTGGAACACAGAAAACTTCTTCGTCTAGAACCAAGTCGACGAGGCACAAACTAAGCTCTACTGCCGTGCGTTCAGAATAACCGGGGAGTAAATTTCCGTAGACTCCTTCAAGGTAAGGAACCATCTCAACTTCTCCACTGTGATCGATAGTCAGCACAGCATAGCGATCATCACGAGAGACCCAACTGGTGAACTCCAGCTCACCTTGGTACAAATCAACGCGTTCGCCTGTTAAGGGACTATAGCGTACGAGCGTGGCTATCGATCGATTGTTCGGCAAAACTTCACGGTAGTAACCTATACCTGTTAGACTCCCAAACTCGGGATTACACAACCACCCCATGTCATGCTGGAATTCAGTTCGAGCCGCGACATCATAGATTACCCAACTACATCCAGACTGTTCGCTATCACCTTCCATTCCCGACATAAACTCTATACGTGGCGGGTCATTCTGGAATTCTGGCTGAAAACGCCGACGCGTGGTTGCATACATCAAGCTGTTAGTCGATGTCACATCTGCGACGTACACTGGCCGCATAGACCACTCTGGCCATTCGCTCGTGGTGATTAGAACGTCATGATTCGACCAAGCCAGAACCCGGAAATTTGCATATCTAGGCATTTGTCCCAAGAGGCGCAGTTCCTCCGTCGCTATCTCATAACTGTAGACCAAAGACTCATGCCAATCATGGTTTGGTGTTTCAGCAGGCAAAAGCAGAAAGCGCTGATCTGGCGAAATCGGAAGTTCATCGATCACGTCGTAGTACACCCAAGTAGAAAATTCAACGTCTTCAGGTAGAGCTAACACCTGAAAGGTCGCCCTATTTACCAAGGAGTCGCTCACAGTTCCCACACCCAGCCTGAGTTCCCAAGCCGAGTTTGGCGTTGAGGTTTGAACTTCTCGATGTTCAGTTTGGACTATTTCGACGGCAGAACTGAACATTGCTTCTGGCTCGGGAAATGGGGGGTCTGCTTGGGCAAAAGCTAGCTTGAACGGGGAAATGATGAGGAGCAAGATTGGGATCAGCCGTTTCATCAGATGACCTCCAAGGCCAACGCCTTGTTTTTACAAGAAAATAGGAATGCCGAAAGAACTGTCAAATGATTCGCAGCAATTAGGCGATTTTGTGATTTTAACCTCACCCGATTTACTCTACAAATCGGGTGAGATTTGCTTTACCCCTGCAGCACCTTGAGCATGTCGCCGTGCAGCAGGCCATTGCTGGCGACCACCTGCTCCCCGCTGAAGGCGTTCGCTTCGCCGCCGTGATAATCCGTCACCGTGCCGCCTGCCTCCTGAATCAGGCAGATGCCCGCCAGCACATCCCATGAGTGGATGCGCCGCTCCCAGAAGCCATCCAAGCGCCCACACGCCACATACGCCAAGTCCAGCGCCGCCGACCCGAAGCGCCGCAGATCGCGCACGCTCCACAGCATGCCGCGCCAGTGCTCCAGATTATTGAGCTCTGCGCCGACGGTGTGCCGGTCGGTCGGGAAACCGCTCGCCATGACCGCGCGGCGCATGTCAGCCGTGCGCGACACGTGGATCGACTGGCCGTTGCGCGTTGCGCCGAACCCCTGCGCCGCGCTGAACAGCTCGCCGATGATCGGCATGTAGACCACGCCCACCACGGGGCGCAGCTGGCGATCCGCCAGCGCGATGCTCACCGAGAAATAGGGGATGTTGTTGGCAAAATTCGTCGTGCCGTCGATCGGGTCGATGTGCCACGCGTACTCGCTGCCCATGTCCGATCCGCCGCCTTCTTCGCTGACGATGCTGAACTCCGGGAACGCCCCGCGCAGAATCGGCAGGATGGCGGCTTCGGCGGCGATATCGCCTTCTGTCACCACATCGTAGATGTTCGCTTTGGTCTTTTCTTCGTGGGGGTGATCGAACAGCGGGCGCAGCACTTCACCTGCGCTGATCGCCGCTTGCTCTGCTGCTGCCTGAACCGCTTTTAGATCCACGGGCTTGTATCTCCTGAACGCGTAAACGAACCTACGCTATAGCTTCTCAAAAAAATGAGCCTATCGCTAGGATAGGCTCAGGAAGTTGCAAGCTAATTTTCTAAGAGACGATCACGTAATTTGCGATCCCGCTAGACGGCAGTGACAGAATTTGCCTGTTTTCCTTTGGGGCCGTCGATGATCTCGAATTCGACCCGTTCCCCCGCTTCTAATTTACGGTAGCCAGTGGACTGAATTGCGGAATAATGTACGAAAACGTCGGGACCGTTTTCTGGAGTGATGAACCCGTAGCCTTTATCGGCGCTGAACCACTTCACCACACCACGAATGCGTTCTGCCATTGCTTCAAAAACTCCATACTTAAAAGTGAGCCGAATCAGCCTCATTTGTGCAGGCTAAATGGAGTCTATTGCAATTTCATAACGTTTGTCAAGTTTTTTGTTACTAACTTTAGTCTCGCTGAAATAAAGCGATTGTATCAACGTAATAAGTTTGCGGTGACAGATCTATAGGCTGGGCTGCGACCAGTTGATAGCCTGCGCGTTTAAGGCGTTTGGCCTCTTTCGCCAGCGTCGCCGGGTCATCGCTGATGTACACCAACCGGGGCACTTGCGTGATGCTGGCGAACGCCTCCCGGCTGAGCGCGGCGGTCGGATCGACGATGGCGGCCGCATAGCGATCTTCCAGTGACGGCAGGACGGATTCAACGCCCCCTTCGAACACATCCACATTGTCGAGGTCGGCGAGGTTGTCGTCGGCGTCCGTGACCGCGGGCGGGTAACTTTCGACCAGCGTCACCAGCGCGGCGGTTTGCGCGGCGAAGCGGCTGAACATGCCGACGCCCGCGTACAGATCGAGCACATTTTCGCCGCCGCGCAGGTCGAGCAGTTGCAGCGTGCTAGTCACGAGGTTGCCCAACTGTGCGTAATTCGGGCGGATGTAGCTCCCAGCGGTCACGCGGAAGCTGTGCCCGTTGACCGTGTAGCGCGAATGCGAATCTCCGATCAGGTTCATCGGCACATTGTCCGGCAAAATCAGGTTGATGCTCGTGGGAAGATCGGTTTCCAGTTCGGGCGCGTTTTCGCTGAGCGTCGTCAGGATGATCATCTGCTGGCCGTCGCTGCCCTGCTGCAACCGGACGCGTTTGAAGCCCGTCAGGTCGATATCCAACTGCTGGTACAGCCCCAGCAGGTCAGGGTGGAGAATATGGCACTCCTCAATCGGGAAAGTGCCGCGGCCGTCCGCATCGGGAAAGCCGATCTGGCCGTCAGCCGTGACGGTCAGCGTCATATGATGGTTGTAGTACCACTCATCCGGGCTGGCGATCACCGGACGCAGTGCCGCGAGGATCTCCCGGTCGGAGAGATCGCCCACGCGCGACAGTTGATCGGCCAGAATGTCCTGCTTGATCAGCAGTTGCGCGGCATAGCTCACATGCTGCCAGTGGCAGCGCCCGCATTTATGCGGCCCAAAGTGCGGGCACACCGGAAACACGCGGTCGGCGGAAGCGTCCAGCAGCGTCAGGCCTTCGGCGAGAATGCGCTTGTCGTCGGTATCAACGCGGCGGACGAGCACGCGTTCGCCGGGGATGGTGTAGGGCACAAATACCGGATTGCCCTTATGCCGCGCCAATCCACTGCCACCGTGCGCCATGCTCTCGATTTCGACTTCAAATTCGCTGCTCATCGCTCACCCCTGAATTGCGGGACACACCTCCCTCAGTTTACAGCACATGACGTTGATCAACCAGCGCGGTGATCTCTGTTACTGATCGCGCATCAGCGACCCGGCAGCGCCGTATCTACTGCTAGTAACCAAGCACTTGGAGGTTGTACGATGCCTCGGATCTTCGTTCTTTGCGCCGCCGTCATAATCCTGATCGCTGTGCCCGCGCAAGCGCAATTCGTTCCCACCTTTGAAGCCGCCCCCTGTCCGATCAGTTATGCGGCCCATTATGGAGTCACCTGCGGTTACATCGTCACACCGGAGCATCACAGCCACCCCGACGGCGCGACGATCCGCGTCATGGTGGCGATCTTCCCGGCCAAAAGCGCCGCACCCGCCGAACCGATCATCTACCTCCAAGGCGGCCCCGGCACCAGCGGTATGGCGCGCTTCACGCCGGGCCTCGACAGCTTCGGCGAAACCTTCATCCGTGACCACGCCTTCATCCTGCTCGATCAACGCGGCATCGGTAATGCGCTCCCGTCGCTCGACTGCCCCGAAATTAACGAGCTGCACGACAGCACGCTCGGCGGCCAAGCCTGCTATGATCGGCTGGTCGCGGACGGCGTCGATATCAGCGCCTATACCACGGTCGAGAGCGCGGGCGATGTGATCGCCATCGCGGATGCGCTCGGTTATGCCCAGGTCTCGCTGTTCGGCAGTTCTTACGGGTCAACACTGGCCATGACCGTCATGCGCCACTACCCGGATCGCATCCGTTCGGTGCTGCTGGAAGGGGTCACGCCGCCGGAAGTCGATCTGTCGACCTCGTGGGCGAGCAGTTTGCAGCGCGCGTGGGATCAGGTCGTCAGCACCTGCGCCGCCAACGAACGCTGCTCCGCCGCCTACCCGAACCTCGATGCCATGCTGGTCGAAGTCGTCCAGCGCCTCAACGCCGCACCGCTGCAGCTGCAAGTCACCGACCCGACGACCGGAGAGATGATCGATCTCACCGTTGATGGGGAAGCCGTGCTCTCCGGCATTCAGAGCGCCATGTATAGCTATGCCCTTGTGCCGCGCATCCCGTTATTGATCGCCGCGTTGTACGCGGGTCAAACCGAAGCCGTAACGCAAATGGCGCAGGCACTGGCGCAAAATAACCTTGATCGGCAGTCGGAAGGCGCTTTCTATGCCATGCGCTGCAGCGACGATGTGCTCATGACGAGCGTCGAAGCCGACAACGCCGCGCTGGCCAGCGTTCGCCCAATCTTCGCGGAGCATTTCCGGGACGGTTATACCTCATGGGAGCCGACCTGCGGGCTGTGGGGGACACACCTCGACCCGGTGGAAAATACGCCGATCACGGGTGCTATTCCGACGCTGTTCCTCAACGGCGCGTATGATCCGGTGACGCCGTCGCCCTGGGCCGATGCGGCCGCTGCCCGGCTCACCTATGGGTACAGCTACACCTTCCCCGAATCGACGCACGGCGTGCTGCCCGATTTTTGTGCCAC
>CALKIA010000587.1 GCA_937988705.1 uncultured Chloroflexota bacterium
CACAGAATATGCGTCTTGTTCGGAAGATGCTCAACAGCGCAGGCTATCAGGTGATTGAGGCACAAGATGGCGAATCCGGCTACACCACGATTCTTGAACAAAGGCCCGACCTCGTCTTAATGGATGTCAACCTGCCCGACATTGATGGTTTGCAGGTGACCTCGGCGGTGAAGGCGCTGCCCGAGTACACGCACATTCCGGTGATTGCGCTGACAGCCAACGCGATGCACGGCGACCGGGAACGCTGCCTGGAAGCGGGCTGCGATGGCTATGTGCCCAAGCCGGTGACCAAGAACGAACTGCTTTCAAACGTAGCCTACTATCTGGAACAAGCGGAGCGGCGTACGATATGAGTCTGATTGTGATCATCGAGGACAACCCGGACAGCGCCCGATTGGCAGCGCGCATTTTGCAGCGCGAAGGATTTGACGTCGCGATCGCCGATGAGGGCGAATTGGGTCTGCAAATCGCCCTCGAGAGCTACCCCGCGTTGATCCTCGTTGATCTCGGTTTGCCCGATCTGGATGGGCAGACCGTCGTCGCCATGCTGCGCCAAAACGCGCACATCGATCATGTCCCGATCATCGCCTTCACAGCGTGGCCGGAACAAACAGCGGAAGAAATGGCCTTAGCCTACGGATGCGACGGCATCATCAACAAACCGATCGATACCCGCCGCTTCGCTGAACAAGTCAAGGCGTTCCTGGAACCGGACATCAGGAGAATGTAGTTGGCTATCCCGCCTGCCCCGCCGCACATTGCGAATGCCGGGCAATCGAACAGGTCGGTCGTCAGTGCCAGCGAATACACGTTTGCGGCGCTCGCCCAAATCTATAATCAGGGTCGCGTCGACTATATCGTGCCGATGCCGATGAACGCCCGGCGCATGGAAGAATATGTGCGCTATTACGATGTCGCCCTCGACGCTTCTGTCGTCATGCTCAACAGCGACGGCGAGGAAAGCGGAATCGGCATGCTCGGCTTACGCGACCACCGCTGCTGGATCACACGCCTCGGCGTCATTCCGGAACGGCGCGGGCACAAGGTCGGCCAGTTTATCGTGGAGTCGCTCATCGACATGGGCCGGCGGCGCGGAGCGACGCTGGCGCAATTGGAAGTCATCACGGGCAACGAGCCGGCGCACGCCTTGTTTCGCAAACTCGGCTTTGAACAGCGCCGCAACCTGCTGGTCATTCGCCGCCCGCCCGGTGCGGTCATAGACGCAGTCCCCACCTCTACACCGCTCACACCGGACGAAATCAAAGTCTGCTTAAGTCAGCGCCCCGATCAAGCGTCGTGGTTGGACGAAACAGCCTCCCTGCTGCACGCCGGTCAGCTCGAAGGGCTACGCGTGGGGGACGAATGGATCGTCTACCGCAAAACGCCCGTTCAGCTCTCCACCTTCGTGCTCAGTGAATCCGCTGATCCGGCAGCGCTCATTCGCTGCGTGCACCACCGCTACCCGATGCTGGACACAAAAATCGAAAACGTCGACGTAAGCCGTTGGTCAGCGTATCAGGAAGCGGGCTACTTCGAGGCCTTCGCCCGCATTGAGATGACCTGCGCGCTGTGACGCGTAATGCCCTCACTTTGCGCCTTAAGTACAAACGAGCAAGTCAATAGAGGACAAGGCAGGCCTTGTCCCTACAAGAACCGTTTTCGTAGGGACGCGCTTCTGCGCGTCCGGTGCGGCGCCAGAAGGCAATCCCTACACCTTTAAGCATTTACCAGACGCGGTACTTACGCTGGCGGGCGGCTCACCGCGTAACAGGCGAGGAGGTTGCCAGACCCCGGCCACGTCCGCGAGCTGACCAGCTTGAGCGCCAACGGTGGCCGTCCCACGAACAGCGGCGTCCCCTCCCCGGCGATGACTGGGAAAATGGTCAGGTGCAGTTCATCGACCAGATCATGCACCAGCAAATCATTCCACAGCATACGACTGCCGAAAACGTAAATCTCCCGGCCCGCCTGCGCCTTGAGCGCGGCGATCTCCGCGTGGGCGTCAGCGAGACGAATAATACGCGTATTCGTCCACGGCGCGAGTTCGTCTGTGGTCAGCTTGTCCGAGACGATAACCTTGTCAATATCATTGATGAGGCGGGCGAACTCACGCCGAATGGGCGTGGAATTGGGATCGTTCGGAACACTCAACCAGTACTCGCGGTTACCCAAAAATCCCTCACGCCCGCCCAACAAGAGTGTGTCAGCGGCGCGCAGTCGTTCGAGATTGTACGCGTCGAAGTTTTGATCACCGTGATAATCGGCGTGGAAATAATCAAAGATGTTCGTCAGACTCTTGTCCTTGCCTTCGTAATAGCCATCCAACGTGACCAGACTGCCGACGATGAGTTTACGCATTGATCTGCTCCATCTCTAGTGGGATAGGCTCATTATAGAACATATGTATCAATCGTCAATTGCAGCCCACCCGCTGACGCGCTTCTAATACATCCTCTCGCATAATGAGCGCATCGTCGATCATCGAAGGTGCTATCGCATGCCGGATCTGCGTGTGCTGGTCATTGCCAGCAACCCGCTGGCGCGCGCGGGGCTCTCTGCCCTGCTCGTCGATCAACCGGGACTGAACATCGTCGGGCAGGTCGATCATGATCTGCCGGATACGCTGGATATTTACCGTCCCGATGTGCTGGTCTGGGATATGGGCTGGGAACCACTGGCGAATCTGGAAAAACTGCACGACCTGCGCGATGCGCACAAACCGATCGTGGCGCTGCTGGCGAACGTCACCAATGCCATCGAATCGACGGCCGCGCTCTTAAGCGCAGGCGTGCGCGGTCTGCTGCTGCAAAACTCTAACGGCGATGTGCTGGCAGCAGCGCTCAACGCCGTAACGCGGGGTATGACTGTCATCGGGTCGACCATTGCGGATAGCACGCTCAGCGATACCATCCGCCTGAGCACAGCCCGCGGCGCGGGTGATGGTTCGACGCCAGACGCGCTCACACCGCGCGAATTGGAAGTTATCAATCTGATTGCGGAGGGTTTGCCCAACAAAACTATCGCGGGTAAGCTGAGCATCAGCGAACACACGGTTAAATTTCACGTCAACGCCATTTTGACCAAACTGGGCGCGCAAAGCCGCACTGAAGCTGTCGTGCGCGCGACGCGGTTAGGCTATATCACGCTCTGAGCCGTTCCGCCGACACTTCACCCTGTGTACGGACAGCCCGCTGGCTGTCCGATAGGCGCAGAAGCGCAGCCCTACGCCAGCGGCAGGGTGATGCGAAAAACCGTGCCCTGCCCGACCGCACTGCTCACAGCGATCTGCCCGTGATGCAGCGTGATCACCTGCTGCACAATGCTCAGACCCAGCCCATTCCCGCCTGTGTCGACACTACGCGCTTCATCGACGCGGTACAGGGGCTGAAAAATGCGCGCCAGGTCTTCCGCGGGCATGCCAGCACCACTGTCTGCAAGTTCGACCACCGCCAGCCCCGCATCCGCATAAGCTTTCAGCGAGATCACGCCCTCCGCCCGCGTGAAGCGAATGGCATTATCCAGAAGTTCGCGCAGTGCTTGGGCGACACGTTCCTGCTCCCCCATGATCGTCAGCGGATCAACGGGCAGCGAAACCTCCAACTGGATGCCCTTCTTACGCACCTGTTCCCGCTTGGTATTCGTGACCGCTTCCAGCACCTCCACAAGATTGAACAACTTGAGATCGAGGGCAGGCTGCTGATCCAACCGGACGAGCGTGATCAGGTTATCGACCATGCGCGACATGCGTTCGATCTGTTCTTCAATGGTATGGACGCGCGCGCGCGCCGCGTCGTCGGTTAGGGTGCGCTCCAGCAAATAGCTGGTGGTGTTGATGACGGCCATTGGCGTCTTGAAATCGTGCGAAAAGGCGCTGACGAAATGGCTCAGTGCGCGCCGCCGGGCCTCTTGTTCGATCAGGGCGGTGCGATCGGCTTCGGCTTCTTTCAACTGCGAGATATCGCGGATAGTTGTCACCCGCATGATTCCCTCCGGATGCGGAATATTGATCGACCGCAGCCACGCCTGAAACACGGTTCCATCTTTGCGGCGCATAATCAATTCGTAGGGTTCTTCGCTCAGGCGCTGTATGGCAGTGCGCGCTTTCTCCGCTTCTTCCGGGGATATGACCGAGAAACTGCCATCCGAGCCGATGATTTCCTCACGCGTGTACCCCATCAGGCTTATGAATGCTTCGTTGACATCCAACACCCGCCCGTTCTGATGGGCGACCCGCGCATCAAACCCGGCATTCCAAAGCTGGCGGTAGCGCGCTTCGCTCTCTTGCAGAGCGCCTTGCGCCTCATAGACCGCGCTGATGTCGATGTTTGCGGCGACCCCGCCGATGATCACGCCGTTGGCATCACGGATCGGCGCAGCGGCATTAATCATAGTGGCGGATTTCCCATCAAAGCGTTCGATCTTGAGCACTTCATGCGCGGTCGTTTCGCCGTGTTTAAGCGCCCGGGCCATCGCCCAGCTCTCTGGCGTCAGCAATTCGCCCGTTTCCGCCCTCCACGCCTTATATTCCCCATAGCCTTCCGTGCTGTCGACGCGCGGCATGTCCCGGCCCCAGACCTGATACGCGCCCTCGTTCAAATAAACCAGTTCGCCCTTTGCCCCGGCGATTGTCACGCCGATCGGTAGAATATCCAGTACCGTCTGCAAGCGCCGCCGTTCCTGATCTTTTTGTTGCAGCGCCGCTTCGAGCTCTTCGCGGAGACGGTGTTCTTCTGTGATATCGGCGAAGACGCTCACAGCCGCAATCAGCGTCCCCCGCATATCGAGGATGGGTGCGGCGTTCACGCGCAGGTAGCGATGCTCATCATCTACGGTGATCGCTTCGACCTGAATATCGCGGCTCGTTTCACCACGCATCGCCCGCAGCAGCGGGTAATCGTTCAGCGCGATCGGCTGATGGGTAACGAGATCGATCAGGCGATGAACCTGGCCCGAACGCTGATCGGCTTCGGTCGCGGGGCGACCGAGCAATTCTTCAGCCCGACGATTCTGCGAACTGAAGCTGCCATCAGCCGACACGATCACCACGCCAACCGGCAGCTGGCGCAGCACTGCTTCCAGATACGCGCTCTGGCGATCCACTTGCCGGATGGTCTGCTCATATTCACGCCGCAGCCGCGAAAGCTGATCGACCATGTGCTCGACCGCGCCACGGCGGTACTCCGCCCGCAGCCGCGCGTTTTTCTGTTGGTTGATAATCCAGATGAGCAGCCCGCTAATTGCGACATAGAGCAGAAACTCAAGCAGATAGATCGGCCGGACGATCGTCTCGATCCCATACCAGTAATAGACAAAGCCCAGTGTACACAGACAACCGAGCAGCACCGTATACAAGGCCGGACGCATGCCAATCTGCCAGGCGGCAAAGACAGTCGCCAGAATAAATGTCTGATAAATCGCCAGTGTATCGCCCGCGGTGAGGTGCGTGAAAATGCGAAACACGAGGGCCAGCAGCACAACGACGGTGGCGATTGCGTAACGGACAACCCATGAACGTTCCAACAGCAAGTGCAAACGCTCCACGACGGCGTTGGGCAGCATTGATATCTCCACAAATTACAAAAATTCTCACGAAATTTTAAAAGTTATTATAGACCGGAAATCCATTTCCAACTAGCCATTCGATTAGGCGGCATCCCGCTCCAAGGTGCGGTGTGGTCAAACCGTTTTTTTGCTTTAATGAAAGTGTGGAGCTGTAAAACAAGTAGGAGCACATGATGACAGATGTATTGCAGAATCTCTCGAATGATCTGGCGGCCACCGTCGAAGCAGCCAGTCGCAGCCTCGTTCGCGTGGAAGGACGGCGGCGCATGGCGGCCAGCGGGATCGTCTGGTCAGACAATGGGTTGATCGTCACCGCGAATCACGTGGTCGAACGGGACGAAAACATCGGCGTGGCACTGCCGAACGGCGCGGTCGTGAATGCCTCAGTCGTGGGGCGCGACCCGACGACTGACATCGCCATTTTGAAGGTGCAGGCCAACGAACTGACCCCGGCCTCGTGGGCGACCGATCCGAAGGTCGGCCATCTGGTGCTGGCGGTCGGTCGGCCCGACAGCAGCGTGCAGGCGACGCTCGGCGTCGTCAGTGCGGTCGGCGAGGGCTGGCGCACAGGCGCCGGCGGCATGATCGACATGTACCTGCAAACCGATGTGGTCATGTACCCCGGGTTTTCGGGCGGGGCGCTGGTCACGGCGAACGGGCAGCTGCTCGGCATGAACACGTCCGGATTGGCCAACGGCGTCAGCCTGACCATTCCGGCGGTCACGCTCCAGCGCGTAGCCCAAGCCTTGCAAGCGCATGGTCGCGTGCGCCGGGGTTTCCTCGGCGTGAGCGCCCAGCCAGTGCGCTTGCCCGCCAATGTGGCCACACAGGTCAATCAAGAGACGGGCTTGCTGTTGGCGGCCGTCGAACAGGGTAGCCCGGCTGATCAGGGTGGGCTGTACCTCGGCGACACGCTGATCACGCTGGACGGTCAGGCTGTGCGCCACATGGATGATCTCATGGCGCTCCTCAGCGGGGATCGCGTGGGCAAGTCGGTCACGGCACGCATCGTGCGCGGCGGACAGGTACACGAAAGTTCGGTCACGATCGGCGAACGGCAGTAATTCGGCTGATCCAGCATGGTTGGGCAGGCAGTCCGCCTGCCCCGACGATCCCCCCATCAAGTCAGATAAACAGGAAAACACGTGGCCAGCCTATTTGAGCAGTTGAACGCCGAGCTGTCGGTGATCGTGTCGGATGTTAGCCGGAGCGTCGTGCAGGTACGCGACGAAGGACGCGGCGGCGGCGCGGGGATGATCTGGCATGCCGAGGGGTTGATCATCACGAATGCGCATGTGGCGCGCGGCGGGCGGCCGCTCAGCGTGGCGCTGTGGGATGGGCGCGTGCTGCCCGCGCAGTTGATCGCCCGTGACGAAGCGCACGATCTGGCGGCGCTCGCCATCGACGCCCAGGATCTACCCACAATTCAGGTGGGCAGTTCGCGCGCGCTGCATGCCGGTCAATGGGTGATGTCGCTCGGACATCCATGGGGCATCACGAATGCGGCCTCGGGCGGCGTGGTGATCGGCGTGGGCACAGGCGGGTCAGAACTCCCCACCACGCACGAAGACTGGGTCGTGTGCGATTTGCATCTGCGGCCCGGCAATTCTGGCGGCCCGCTGTTCGACGTGCAGGGACGGCTGATCGGCGTCAACACCATGATCACCAGTCCCAACGTCGGAATCGCGGTGGGTGTTGATGCCGTCAAGAACTTTCTGCAGCGAACGCTCGGTGCAGAGTTCAAGCGACGAGCCCAACCGCCCGCGGAGCCAGCGGCCTCGGCCTTCGTCTAAAGCGTGGTTTGCACTTCGCAGGTCGCAATTTCGCCTCACCGGGCTGGCGCGCCAGCCGTTTCTCTCCCACGTAAACGAGGAGAGGGACAAAAAGCGCGTGTTTCTCCCCTTCTCCCCGCTTGCGTGGGAGAAGGGGTCGGGGGATGAGGGGTAAAGAAGGCGTAGCAGGCTCGAACTCAGCCCACCCGCCCATCCGCCGCAATGACAGCTAATCAGCACAGTTGCAGATCGAAATCCCCCGTGGAAGCGAGATACGCGACCACCGCGCGGATCGCCTCCCTCTGAACCCGTTCCCGGTCATCAGGTTCCCGGATCAAGGGGATTAGGGCGCGCAGAATGTACACGGAGATTCCAGCGTAGAATTGGCTGACCGCCGCATCAAGCGCCGGGTTACTCAAGCGCAGGGCGTGGTCAAGGCGATTTTCAATTGGATAGCACACAGAATCGGCAATGTGGCGCATGACACTAGACGCGGGTACAGCGTGGAACAAAGGTTGAAAAGCAGGGTCGGCCAGATAAAAATCGGTCAGCGTTTCAATCAATGTGGTGAGCAGCACTGGCAGCGGGAGGGTGTGACGTTCGAATACCTTCTCCAACAGACCGCCGACTTGGGCAGTATAGCGAGTGGCAAGCGTGTTCAGAATGGCTTCTTTGTTTGGAAAGAATTGGTACAGGGAGCCAATAGAAGTATTTGCTCGTATTGCGATGATGTTGGTCGTGGCTGCTTCATAACCCAGTTCGGAGAAGACTTGAGAGGCTGCATCTAGTATCGTGTTTACACGGCGCTGACCCCGAGCTTGCTGAGGCTTCCGCCGCATCGGGTTCACGAATATTTATCCTTTGGTACATTATAGGAATTACATGTGACTATACAGAGGAATTAATTGTCATGCAAGGAATTACCTACGCATTTCACAAAATTCCACTATTTATTAGTTTACCACTTAACCAGTGGTTTTCATACCCGCAGCAATCCCATTAACGGTCGCTAGTACTGCATTGAGCAGCGCCTCGTGCCGTTCTGTTCCCGGCGGCACCGACCGCAGCTCGCGCAGGACGGCAACCTGAATGTAATTGAGGGGGTCAACGTACGGATTCCGGCGCTCAATGGACCGCTGCATGACCGGCGAATGTTCGAGCAGTTCAGTCTGCCCCATGATCGCGCAGATCTGCTGGTAGGCGCGCGCATGTTCGGCCCGCATCGACTCGAAAATCTCGTCGCGCAGGCGATCATCGGTGACCAACCCCGCGTACAGCGCCGCGATGCCCATATCGGCTTTTGCCACGTCCAATTCGACGTTTTCGATCAGCGCCTGAAAAAACGACCAGTCTTTGTACATGGTTCGCAGCAGATCGAGGCCACCAAGGCCGCCCGCCGTGAACGCTTCGAGCGCGGTCCCGACGCCGTACCAGCTCGGGATAATCGCGCGGCTCTGCATCCACGAAAACATCCATGGGATAGCGCGCACGGTTTCGAAGCCGCCCTTTGCGCGCTTTGCCGGACGACTGCCGATCGGCAGCCGCGCCAACTCGTTGATCGGCGTGGCCTGATACCAGTAATCGAGGAATCCGGGCGTTTCGTAGACGAATTTGCGGTAGGTTTTCTCGCCCACATCCGCCAGTTTGTGCATCGCCTGACGCCATTCCAACTTGACTTCGGGGTGTGTTGGTGAACCGACCGCCGTCAACACGGCGTGCATCACCTGCTGCAAATGGCGGTAGGCGATGTGCGCGTTGCTATAGCGGTAGGCGATCACCTCGCCCTGCTCCGTGATCTTGATGCGCCCGCGCATCACGCCGGGTGGCTGCGACAGAATCGCGCGGTTGGTCGGGCCACCGCCGCGGCCAATGCTGCCGCCACGGCCGTGAAACAATTCAAGATCGATGTTGTACTTGGCGCACACTTCGGAGAGCGCCTGCTGCGCGACGTACAGATTCCAGTTCGAGGACAAATAGCCGCCGTCCTTGTTGCTGTCAGAATAGCCGAGCATGATCTGCTGGCGCAGGCCGCGCGTCTTCAAATGCTCCATATAGAGCGCGTTGTTGAACAACGTCTCCATGATCTCCGGCGCGCGTTCGAGGTCATCAATCGTCTCAAACAGCGGCACCAGATCGACCGCCAGATTCACCCCAACTTCATGCGCGTACAGGAGCATCGTCAGCACATCGCTCGGCGCAGTCGTCATGCTCGTGATTACGCTGTCGATCACGTTCGGGCCGAAGCGGCGATGCGCTTTGGCGACCATGCGCCAGGTCGAGATCACGCGGTTAGTCGTCTCGGAGAAGGCCGGTTCAATCGGGAACAGCGGGCGCTTGGAGACCAGTTCGCGGTTGAGCAGCGCCTGTTTCTCCACTTCGGGGAGCGCGGCATAGCCTTCATGCTGGTTATAGGCGCGCAGCAGTTCATCGAGCGCGGAGCGAAACAAACGCGCATCCTCGCGCACATCCAGCGGCACTAAATGCAGCCCAAACAGGCGCACCTTCTCCATCAGCCGATACAACATGCCATGCGCGACGTACTGCCCGCGATTCTCGAGCAGGCTGTCAGAGACGAGGCGCAGATCGGCCAGCAAATCAATGTGCGTGCGGTAAGCGTCGGCATTCAGCCGATCCCAGATGAGGCTCATCGCCTGCCGGTAGACTTCATCATGGGCACGGGTCGGGAAACCGCCTTCCTGTACCCATTCGAGCAGTTCTGGCGACACACCGACCTCATCCAGCGACTGGGTGAGGTGTTCGCGCAGATAGGCGACTTCTTCGAGATACACCGCGCGCGCCGCCGCCCGCTGGGTCGTAAGCGTCTCCAGCGTCACATCCGCGGTGACATTGGGATTGCCATCCCGATCGCCGCCAATCCACGAAGCGAACTGCA
>CALKIA010000588.1 GCA_937988705.1 uncultured Chloroflexota bacterium
CCGATGAGACCGACGGACAACAGGTTGACCATGATGCAAGTGCCGCCGTGGGCGAGTACAACATCATGTCCACGCCGCAGGTCGTCGAGATCGCCAGAAACGTTGAAGGCGACCATGACTTGCTTACCTGTACGCTGCGCGTAGTCATTGACCACTCGCATCACCGCTTCAACCCGTTTGGCCAGCGGCGAATGCGGGGAGTTGGTTTGCAGTTCATCATCTTTGACGAAGTCCAAGCCCGCCTCACAGAGGGTGCGCACAAGGTCGGCGGTTTGCTCGGGGGTTAAGCCGACGCTCGGCTTGATGATCGTGCCGAAGAGGGGACGATCGGTCACGCCGGCGAGTTTGCGCGTGCCGTCGATGCCGAAAGCGGGCAGGGGATAGGCGGCGGCAAGCTCTGGCGGAATCTCGACATCGAGCAACTTGAGGCCGCTGAACGCGCTGAGCTCAAAGAGGTTGCCCGCGACGGTCGTCCAAAGCGTGGTCAACGAGGGGCCGATGTTCTCGAAGGGGAAGGATAGGGTTACATGCGCTCGCTGATACTTTCCGGCGGGCGTTTTCGGCGGTTTCGCGCCGGGTAGGGAGGGTGAATCGACCGCTTCAAGGAGCGACAAAGCTTCGACACGTGCTCCATGCGCGGCCAAGAGTTCGGGCGTTTCGCCGGGGACTTTGACGAACGTCCCCGCAGACTGCTCACCCGCCATGGTGGCAGCGGCCTGCGTGGGATCGCCCGCCGTTTCGATGAGGTAGTGCGCGAGAATGCGAGTCATAACGTCGCGCTGTTCTGATCGAGTCGGGCGACCGCGTATGGGAGTAGATCGAGCGTCAGCCCGTCCGTGCCCGCGGTCACCGTTTCGCCGGGTACAGCGCGGTAGCCTTCGGGGTCGCGCATGGCAGAGTCGGCAGAATGCTCGTCCAGTGATTTCAGCAGCCATTCGCCGCTGATCCCGGTGATCGTTACTGTCTGCCGCTCCTGGGTATGATTAGCGACCAACAAACGGCGGCGCGCGCCGTGCTCCAAGGCCAAGCCGTTGAATTTAAGCGGGTAGGACGAGGCAAAATCGAGTACTCGCCCGCCGACAAAATCGCCCACATCGGCGAAGATGTGATACATCGGGAAGACGCTGCTGGGGATGGAGGGGAAGCGGTCGGGCAGGGGGGAGCCGCCCGCACGTTCCATCACGCCGAGCCAACCGACCAGTTCGTAGAAGGTGAGACTGTGCACGCCCGCTAAGCCGAGCGCGGCGATGGCACCCACCGTCCAGCCTGCGCCAAACAGTGACGCCTGTCGAGGATCAACGCGACGGGGGAGGTGACCGGGCAGCGGCGGCGCATCGGGGGCAATCGCATCGGGATTCCAGCGAATTTTGAGGGTCACCGGGCCGACGTGGAGCGAAGTGTCTGCGCCGAGGAACTCGAAGGCGGTGGCCACGGTCTGCGCCAAACCGGACAAGTTTTCAATCATTGTGGCGTTATCGAAGGCGTGGACCTGGGGATTGACCGGGTAGACGATGAGCGCATCGAGATTGGCGGCGGGGCGCTCGCGATTCAATTCGGTGAAGTAGCCATTCGTGCCTAAGCCGATGTGGGGATGGGGCAGGGCAGCGACTGCGGTAGCATAGGTTTCGGGACGGGTCACTTTTTCGCCATCGCGGAAGACGACTAAATTGCCTTTAAGTGGATGCTGCTCCAAGTAGGCGCGGAAAGCTTCGAGCTCGGCTTGAAAGGCGACACCCGCGCTGAAATGCACGACGAGTTCCAACTGTGGGGCGATTTGTTCCAGTTCGGCACGCACTCGCTGAAGTTGGGCCTGCCAGCCGTTGGCGAAGTGCAAGTCGAAGCGAATATGCTGCAAGTTCAGCGCCTGCAAGCGGGCGATCTCGGGCGCGCTCAGCGGCTCGTCGTAAGCTTCGCTGGCGAGGCCGATAGGCGGGAGCTGAGCGAAGGCCGCAGGGTTGAGGTGGAGCAGAGGCGCAGGATTTACTACTTCGATGTTCGCAGCAGCGCCAAGCAGACGCACGGTAATCGACTGGCTGACCTTCTCCCCGGTTTGCACTAGTACCGGGAGGGGGAGATCATGCGGCGTACAGTAGGTCTTGAACGAGGCATCCGTCCAGTTGCGCTGATCTTCCATCTCGAAGATCTCGCCCTCCATGCGGACTTCGGCCTGCACACCGGGAATGACTTCATGAGTGAGCGCGCGAAGATCGTAGTAAGGCTGGTGCGGCTTGATGAAGACCGGGAACGCACCCTGTTCCACGGAACCGCTGACGTGTTCAACAGCAACCGCTTTGCCGGCGACATCCATCGGGTGCAGTACGCAGAAACCAATGCGATTGCGCTTGAAACTCGACCGCGCCTCACCGTCAAAGGTGAAGGTGATGGTGCTGTCCGACGTGCCGGTGATCGACCCGTGCCAGATGTAATGGATATCATGCTGCTGGTGGTGGCTAGTGAAGCTGATCGCGAACGAGTCGGCCTGAACAGTCATCTGTACGTCGCGCAATTCCGACGGGATGGTGCCCCAGTTCTGGTCGCGCACGGCGGCGTAGATGCCGCGCACAATTTCGGTGGAGCCGAGCCGGATAGAGCGCAACTGCCCAGCTTCGTAATCCGCTGTCAGCTTACCGGCTTGTACTGTGAGGCGTTCGGGAGCGGGCTGGCCGCTGCCATCATAAATACGGGGGAGCATGGTGGTCAGTCTCCTGCGTCCGCGCGGTGGACCTCAAGCGGACGAATGAAGCGCCTTTTCATCTTTTTGAGGTTGGCTTCGCGCAAACTGTCGAAGAAAATGGCAAGGAAGATGATGAAGGCGCGCACCATCGGCTGCAAGTATAGGTTGACGAGATTGAACTGCAACCCAGTGCCGACCATCTGAATGAGAACCGCACCCAGGACTGTGCCAAAAACGTTGCCAGCGCCGCCGAACAAGCTGGTGCCGCCGAGAACGGCCGCCGCAATGGCGTCGAATTCGCGCGTTTCGCCAAAGCTGCGATCCACACGGCCGCCCAACTGAGAGGCGAGGATGAAACCCGCCAAGCCAGCGCAAAAGCCCGAGATGATGTAGACCATCGCCAGCGTGCGGTCGGTGTTGATGCCCGCTTTCTTCGCTGCTTCAATATCATTGCCGACCGCATAAACCTGCCGACCGAACTGCGTACGCGCCAGAATGAACCACGCGGCAATCACCACCAGCACGAACACGACAATGGGCATGGGGATGACCCCTAAGACCATCGTTTGCCCGAAAGCGTTCATGCGTTCGGGAAAGTCGATTTGCTGCGAGGAGGTGAAGGCTGTGCCCAAACCCCGACCGATCACAAGCGTGGCGAGAGTGGTCATGAACGGGATGATCTTGAGGCGCACGATGGCAAAGGCATTTAGTGCGCCGAATAACGTGCCAACAAGCAGCGATACGAGCAGCGCCGGGACGATCTCCAAGCCGCTGGAACGCATCAGCAGACCGGCGACCACGACCGAGAGATACATGTTCGAGCCGACAGAGAGGTCGATGCCAGCGGTGAGGAGCACGAAGGTCATGCCCACGCCGATGATCCCGGCGAAGACCGCCGCCTGCTTGATGATGTTCATCATGTTTTCCGGCGACCAGAAGCGCGGAAACCCAGCCTCCGTACGCGGCGATGAGAGCCCGAACAGGATGAAGATGATGATGAACAGGAATACGGTCGAGTTGTTGAGCAAGAATTGAACGAAATTAAAGCGCCGCTTGTTCATCAGACTTCCTCTTTTCCGGCAGGCGCCGACGATGGTTCTTGAACAGGCAGCACCGGTAGATCCTGTTCACGGAAGGCGGCACGCAGCACCCGTTCCTCATGGAACTCAGCGCGCGGGAATTCGCCGTAGAGTTCGCCCCGGCTCATGACAAGAATGCGGTCGCACATGCCGATCAACTCTTCGAGTTCCGAAGAGATGATCAGAACGCCGCTGCCTTCAGCCGCCAGCCGGTCGATGATGCTGTAGATTTCGTATTTCGCGCCGACGTCGATGCCGCGGGTGGGCTCATCCATGATGAAGATGGAGGGACGGGAGAGCAGCCATTTGGCAATGACGACTTTCTGCTGGTTGCCGCCGCTGAGGGCTTTGGCGGGCTGTTCGGCAATATCGCCACTTTTGAGCTGGAGGACGTTCGCCATAGCGCGGGCAGAGTCCAGCATTTCGCTCTGATTCACGACGTCGAAGAGGGTGCGGGCGAAGTCGGGCAGCGACACAAGGCTAATGTTGTTGGCGATATCGATCCCCATCAGCAGACCCTCTTCGCGGCGATTTTCCGTGACGAAGGCGATCTTGCTGCGAATGCTGGCGCGCGGCGATGGCTTCTTGATCGGCTCGCCTTCGACAAGAATGGTTCCGGAGTCGTAGGCATCGGCGCCAAAGATCATGCGCGCGAGTTCGGTCCGCCCGGAGCCCATCAAGCCGAAGAGGCCGAGGACTTCGCCTCTATGGAGGTCGAAGGAGATGTTTTCAACAATGCCCGCCGTCGTGACGTTCTTAACACTTAAGGCCACATCGGTCGTCGGGGTGCTGGTGCGCGGAGGATACAATTGTTCAATGCTGCGCCCGACCATCAGCGAGATCATACGGTTCACGGAGAAGTTCGCGGCCGGATCGTGGGCGACGAGCGCGCCATCGCGCATCACGGCGATGTGATCGGAGAGGTGATGGACATCGTGCAGAATGTGCGAGATGTAGATAAGGGCTTTGCCGCCGCTGCGAAGCTGTCCCATGATGGTAAACAGGCGCTCGGTTTCGCGGGCGGTGAGCGAGGTGGTTGGTTCGTCGAGGATAATAAGGGCGGCATCCTGATAGAGCGCCTTCGCGATTTCAACCAGCTGACGTTCGCCGGGGGAAATGCGATCGACCTGAATGTCCGGGTCGAGGTCGAGGCCGACCGACGCGAGAAGATCGCGGGTTTGCTGGCGGATTGCGCCACGATCAATGGAACGGAGGAGGCCTTTGCGGGGGAACTGGCTGATGAAGATGTTCTCAGCAATCGACAGATTGGTGAAAAGATTCAGTTCCTGATGAATGAAGGCGATACCGGCCGTCTGCGCGTCGCTGGGGGTGTGCGGGGCGTAGGGCGCGTCTTTGAAGCGCATTGTGCCCGTATCAGGATGAACGACGCCACCAATCAGATTCATGAGTGTGGATTTGCCCGCGCCGTTCTGACCGATCAATCCGAGCGTTTCGCCGACGTTCAGGCTAAGGCTGACGCTCTTGACGGCGGCGATGCCAAAGAAGGCTTTGGAGAGTTCGTGAACTTCAATCAAGGGAGTCATGCGCGCACCTCCCGGTTGAGCAGTCGGGTGCGGGTGATATCAAGCAGCGCCGCGACCAATATGAACAGGCCTTTCACCGCATCGATGACGAACGGCGATAACTGCATAGCGTTTAGAATATTGAGCAGTAGCACGAAGAAAGCGACGCCGAAGAAAGTGCCGCGCACCGAGCCTTTGCCACCGAACAGGCTGGTGCCGCCGATGACGGCCGCGCCGATGATATCAAGCAAGAGATTGCCACCCCCGAGAGAGGGCTGACCAATGGCGAGCCGCGCCGAGTAGAGAATAGAGGCGACAGCCGCGCAGAAGCCGCTGAACATGTAGACGCGAGTGATCACACTGCGATTCGGGACACCGGAAATTTCAGAGGCACGGCGATTCGTCCCAATTGAGAACATACGTCGACCAAACACAGTGCGCGACAGGATGAACTGCGCAGAGATAGCCAGCCCAACAGCGATGATGAAGGGATAGGTGATCAACGAGTAGATTTCACGTCGAGCGATGTCCGAGGTGAGTTTCGCTCCGAAATAAATAGATATCAGGTCACCTTTGCCGAGGTTGACGAATGCTTCGGGGAGACCGGAGATGTTGCGCGACTGGGTGAGCCAGAGGGCGAAAGCGCCGAAGAAGGTCGAGGTGACCAGGGTCACCATGAAGGGGGCAAGGTTGAAACGGGTGATGGCGAAGCCGTTGAGCCACCCGATACACGTACCGGCCACCAGCATGACGAGCACACCGATGGGAACCGCAAGATCGCTGCCGGCGAGCAGGCCGCCTTCGGGGCGCATGAGCGTGCCCCACAGCGGGCTTTTATCGAAAAAGGTGGGATCGAGCGTCTGCGCCATGACAACTGCGCCGATCACGCTCGTCAAGCCCATCGTAGCACCGACGGACAGGTCAATGCCGCCGAGGATGAGGACAAACGTCTGCCCGATGGCAACTGCCAGCAGGGGATACATATTTTGCAGCTGATTCGAGATATTCCCCGGGGTGCGGAGCGATGGAAGAAAGATCGCAGCGACAACAAAGAAAATCAGTGTCAAATACAAGACAAAATTGTTTGAAAGAAGAAAGCGGCGTATCCATCCACTGATAGAAGCATTGGTGCGCGGTTTTCTTAGTTCGGGACGGGTAAGCCCCGGTGCAGGTGTGATCGGTTCACGGAGTGTAGCCACTTGCTCAGTCCTTCATCCCTAGTGTTACCGATAATTCGACAGATGGGGCAGACGGTGGAATACCGCCCACCCCGATTGTAAGTCGAATTACTGGTTCAGGAAGCCTTCGTCATAGAGGACGCAGCCCCACATATCGCTACGCTGCCAGCGGATGTTGCCCGCCGTGAGCGCGAAGCCGGGGTCGAGCAGAACCGCGTTCGGCTGGCTGACGCCGTCAGCAATGGCTCCACGGATGGCATCGAGGGTCAATTCGGCTTCAAGGAACAGATCCTGGACACCGGTTGCATCAACGAAACCCGAATCAATCAGGCTGCACGCCGTAGCGTCGCCGTCGAGGCCAGCGAGCAGAACGTGCCCGGTGGTACCAGCAGGCTGCCACATGCCACGCGGCTCCAGAACGGAGCGGATGGTCGGGAAGAGGAAGTCCGACGA
>CALKIA010000589.1 GCA_937988705.1 uncultured Chloroflexota bacterium
TACCTGCGGGCGGTGCGGGCGCGGGTGGAGACGCCCATTTTGCGCAAAGAGTTCATCGTGGATGCGTATCAGGTCTACGAGGGGCGGGCGGCGGGCGCAGACGCGATTCTGCTGATCGTCGCGGCGCTGGAAGACGCGCACCTGGCGGATTTGCACACGCTGATCGAGTCGTTGGGGATGGCGGCGCTGGTCGAAGTTCACGACGAAGCGGAACTGGAACGCGCGCTCAAGATCGGCGCGACGCTGATCGGCGTGAACAACCGCAACCTCAAGACGTTCCACGAAGACTTGAACACGACGGGGCGGATCGCGGCGCTGGTGCCGCCAGAGGTGACACTGGTGGCGGAAAGCGCGATCCGGTCGCTGGACGATGTTAAACGCATGGGCGAACTGGGCGCGCACGCGATTCTGGTTGGCGAAGGGCTGGTCAAAGCGGGTAAGATCGCCGAACAAGTGCGGTTATTCAGCAGTGTGGGGCGACCATGACCAGGGTGAAGATTTGCGGGATTACGACGTTAGACGATGCGCTGATGGCAGCCGAAGCGGGCGCGGATCTGCTCGGCTTGAACTTCTTCAAGAAAAGCCCGCGCTATATTGAACCGGCGGCGGCGCGGGAGCTGGCGACGGCGTTACGCGCGCAGTTGGGCGCGGCGACGCCGCTGCTGGTGGGCGTGTTCGTCAACGATATCGTGAGCCGCATTTCGGTCACGATGGAACAGGTGGGCTTGAACTTCGCGCAGTTGAGCGGCGATGAGTCGTTTGAGATGCTGCGGGAACTGCGCGGGATCGCCTTCAAGGCGATTCGCCCACGCAGCAAAGCCGAAGCGCTGGACGATGTGAGCTATTACGGGCAGTTCCCGCTGACGAACACGCGCATCCCATCGATTTTGCTGGATGCGTACAAGGCGGGCGAGTTTGGCGGCACGGGGCAGCAGACGGCGGATGAAATCGCCGTGGCGGTCAACGCGGTTAGCATGCGGCTGATGCTGGCGGGCGGTCTGACACCAGAGAATGTGAGCGAGCGCGTCAAGACGGTGCAGCCGTGGGGCGTGGATGTCGCCAGCGGCGTGGAAGGCGATCAACCGGGGCGCAAAGACGCGGCGAAGGTCAAGGCGTTCATTGAGGCGGCGAAAGCGACATGAGTCCCGACGCGTTATTCGCCGAACTGGAAGCACGGTTCGACGCGCTGAAGGTCACGCTTAACCTGCTTGACGCTGAAGCCGAGGCGAACATTGTGCGCTGGCGCTACTCGGTTGAGTCGGCGTTTGAACTGCAAGCGGACTTTTATCGGCGCTTCAATGAGACACCCGGCACGCTGCTCGACGATGAGCCGAGCGAGGCTTACACCTTTTACGCTTATGGATACGATGCCCAAGAGCGGATCATTTACGCGGCGCTGTTTCAATCAGAAGCGGAACCGCGCTTGTGCAGCTTCTATTCCTACGGCGAAAATGTGATCGAGGTGGCGGAATTCGGCATTGAGCTCTATGTGGGGCGTTATCATCTGGGGAAGGTTGGGCGCTTGCGCTTGGGAATGGATGAGCGCCCGCAGGACTACGCTGCCTGTGTGGCGGGCGAGGGGCGGGCTAACTTTCTCTTTGAGGGTTATCACTACGATGAACGGGGACGCCTAGCCCGCGTCGCGATGATCAATCAAGCACGCCCGCGCCCGTTGAGTGCCGAAGCGCAGTCTCGTTGGGATCACGCGCTGGATCAGCAGCGCCAGATGGCGAAAATGCTGGGCACGGAAGAACAGTGGTCAGCGCAGTTCGAGCCGATGGTTAATCAAGCCGTGTTCCAAGCGACAAACTATCGCACTGAAACCATCTATCAGTATGACGGGGATACGCTGAAAAGCATTATCACTGAAGATCCGGATAGGTTGAATCCCCGTGTCGTCTATGAACCGCCGCGTGAGGGTGAAACCGACGAACAGGTCAGGAAGGCAGCGCGGGCGAGCCTGCGGGTCGAAGTGCTGCACCAGATTCTGCAAATTGATGTGGAAACACGGCAAGAAACGCGCTGGTGTAATCTCGAGGTGTATTTTGATGCGGTGGCGGGTGACAGCATGCTGCTGACGCTGGTACCGGAAGTGGTACAGCAGGAATGGGAGCGGGTGACGCTCGAACGCAGCTATCGTTCGTTTGTGTGGGAAATCGGTGCGGATAAACGGTTTATCCAAGTGAGTTTCTCGCCGCCCCGTGAATATGAGCGCTTCATTCAGCGCGCGCGGTTGGATGATAAGTGGGACGAGATTCGGATGGTGGTGTACGCGGCCGCCCGTGACTTGAACACTGAAAACTGGGACGGACTGCTCAACGTGACAGATGATTTCATTGTGTTTGGCAATGATTATCTGACTGAAGATCCGCACGACGAAATCCGTGCCAGTGTTCCCGAAGACAAATTACGCATGTTGAGAGCCAAAGGGCTAATCGAGTGACCGGAGACTATATCAAGACGGGGACGACGAACGTCCCTGATGAGCGCGGCTATTACGGCGATTTCGGCGGGCGGTTTGTGCCCGAAACGCTGATCCCCGCGCTGGACGAACTGGTGATCGCCTATCGTGAGGCGATGGCCGACCCCGAATTTCAGGGGCGGCTGGCTCATTTGCAGCGCACCTACACCGGACGCCCGACGCCCGTCACGTATGCCAAGCGGTTAAGCGAACATCTCGGCGGGGCGCAGATCTACCTCAAGCGCGAGGACTTGGCGCACACGGGCGCACACAAGATCAATAATGCGCTCGGTCAGGCATTGCTGGCGCAGCGCATGGGCAAGAAGCGCGTCGTCGCAGAGACCGGCGCAGGGCAGCACGGCGTCGCCAGCGCGACCGCCTCGGCGCTGCTGGGGCTGGAGTGCATCGTGTATATGGGCAGCGTGGATATGGCGCGGCAGCAGCCGAACGTCTTCCGCATGAAGCTGCTCGGCGCGACCTGCGTCCCGGTCGAAAGCGGCAGCAAAACGCTCAAAGATGCGATCAACGAGGCGATCCGCGACTGGGTGACGAACGTGGAGACGACCTTCTACCTGCTCGGTTCGGCGCTCGGCCCGCACCCGTACCCGATGATGGTGCGCGATTTCCAGAGCGTGATCGGCATCGAAGCGCGGGAACAAATCGTGCAAGAGGCGGGACGGCTGCCGGATGTGTGTATCGCGTGTGTGGGCGGTGGCAGCAATGCGATTGGCCTGTTCCACGCCTTCCGCGAGGATGAACACGTCGAATTGATCGGCGTGGAGGCGGGCGGGCACGGCATCAGCGGCGGCGAACACGCGGCGCGCTTTGCCGACCCGAACATCGGGCGCATCGGCGTGCTGCAAGGGACGAAGTCGTTCGTCATGCAGAACGAGGACGGGCAAATCGTCAACACGCACAGCATTTCGGCGGGGCTGGATTACGCCTCGGTCGGGCCGGAACACGCCTATCTGCGCCAGAGCGAACGCGCCTACTACACCTACGCCACCGACGAGGAAGCCCTCGCCGCGCTGCAAACACTCTCCAAGCTGGAAGGGATCATCCCGGCGCTGGAAAGCTCGCACGCGGTCGCGGAGGCGATCAAACGCGCGCCGACTATGTCGAAAGACAGCATCGTGCTCATCAATCTGTCGGGGCGCGGCGACAAAGACCTTGATACCGTGATCAAGGCGCTGGGCTGATGGTCGAAATACGCCATATGGTGAGCGTGATCCCGTATAACACGCGGGGCGAGGCGCTCTTGCAGCAGCGGGATTACAACCCGGCGATCAAGTATCCCGGCCACTGGACGATCTTCGGCGGCGCGGTCGAACCGGAGGACGAGTCCTATGAAGTCGCGGCGCGGCGCGAATTGCAGGAAGAACTGGAACTCGATCTGCCGATCCGCCACTGGTACACGTACACCTGTCCGGATCGCAGCGTGCCGGGGCAACTGGATGTGATCGTGCATGTGTTCGTCGCGCCGATGGATCGTCCGGTCGAGTCGCTGACGCTGCACGAAGGCTTGACGATGGGCTTCTATGATCGAGCGGGCGCAGCGGAGTTGAATTTTGGTTTTGCCAAAGGCCCGGTCGTGAATAAGTTCTTTGACGATTTAGAAGGGGGACGACTGTGAGCCAACCGTTACCACATCTCCTCTACGTGCCGACGGGTGGCAGCGCGCCGTACCCGCTGATCGTGTACTTGCACGGTTCCGGCGAACGTGGCGACGGGAGCAATCTCGAGCCCGTCAAACTGTACGCGGTTTGTACCTACCTGGAACAGGGAAACACGCTTCCGGCGTATGTGCTCGCGCCGCAGTGCCCTCTGAATCTATCCTGGGGGCAGGTGATCAGCCGTCTTGACGCCACGCTGGATGATTTCCTCGCCCACCACCGGGTCGATGAACGGCGTA